>NZ_JAAAPK010000004.1:0-334430 GCF_009909105.1 Corallococcus exiguus | reverse complement strand
ATCCACCGCAACAAGTCGACGCCTGGCTCACGCGCCCGCATCCGCTCTGCCTCCATCGCGAAGGGTGAACTTCGTGCCGCCCGCCTCCTCCAGCGCGGAGAACACCGGCCGCGCCACGCGTGACGCGCTCACGTACGCGGAAGGGACTCCGCCCTGCAGCGCCCGGCGCACGGCCTCCAGCTTGTAGCGCATGCGTCCGCCCGCCAGCGGCATGCAGCCCTCCACGTCGTCGCTGGAGCGCACCAGCGAAGCGGGGTCCTTCGGATCCGCGAGCAGCCCCGGCACGTTGGAGAGGATGACCAGGGCCTTCGCGCCCAGCGCCGCCGAGATGGACGACGCCACATGGTCCGCGTCCACGTTCACGAGCACGCCGTCCTCCGTCACCGCGGGAGGACACACGACGGGCACATAGCCTCCATCCAGCAGCGTGCCCAGGAGCGCCGCGTTCACCGAGGACACCTCACCGGCCAGATGTTCGCGGTCGATGCGCATCCGCCCGTCGGCGCCCTGCAACTTGAGCGGAGGCCGACGACGCGCGGTGAGCACGCGGCCGTCCGCACCGCACAGGCCCAGCGCGGTGACGCCCTTCACGAGCAGCGCCAGCACCACGGCCTTGTTGACCTCGCCCACCCACGCCATGGTGAGCGCGCGCAGCGTGGGCGCGTAGGTGAGGCGCACGACGTTGCCGTTCGCGGTGGTGGCCTCCGGGCGCGCCATGCCCAGCGAGCCCAGGAGCCGCTCACCCGCCTCCGAGCCTCCGTTGACGACGACGACGCGTTCACCCTGGCGGGCGAGCTCCACGATGTCCGAGCAGACGTTCTCCAGGTCCACGCCCGCCGCGCCGCCAATCTTCACGACGACGGGACGGCGGGGCGAGGCGTCGGGGGTGGCGCTCATCCGATGACGCTCGCGCCACCGTCCACGAGTTGCACGGTGCCGGTGATGAAGGAAGCGCGCTCACTGGCGAGGAACACGGCCGCCGCGGCGAACTCCTCCGGGAGCCCCACGCGCTTGAGCGGGATGTGCGCGCCCATGGCACGAAGGCCTGCCTCCACGTCACCCGCATTACCCGCGGTGCGCTCCACCGGAGGCGTGCGCATGTAGCCCGGCGCCAGCACGTTGACGGTGATGCCGGCGTCACCCAACTCCTGCACCAGCGCGGCGGAGAAGCCGACGATGCCCATGCGAGCGAAGCCGGACAGCGCGAAGCGGGCCACCGGCCGGTGCACCGTCTCCGAGGTGATGAACAGCAGGCGTCCCCATCCGGCCTTCTTCAGGTGCGGGAGCGCCGCGAGCGCCAGGGAGATGGGCGGAAGCAGCACCGCGTCCGAAGCGCTCCGGTACGCATCCACGCCGAAGGTGGAGGCCGCACCCGGAGGAGGACCGCCACTGTTGGTGACGACGACGTGCAGCGCGCCCAGCTTCGCCACCACATCATCCACCCAGCGGCGCACGTCCGCGTCGTCCTTCACATCCACGCGAGTCGCCAGCACCCGGCCGCCCCGGGCCACGGACTTGAGCCGAGCCTCCGCCTGGGCCAGACGGTCCGTGTCCCGAGCACCGATGGCGACATGCGCGCCCTCCTTCGCCAGTTCCTCCGCGACAGAGAGCCCCAGGCCGCTGGAGCCACCAGCGACGAGCGCGACCTTGTTGGCGAGTCCCAGTTCCATCCGCGTCCCTCCAGAAGTTGGCGCACGGCCGCCGCCGAACGAGCACACCGCACGTCACTGAACCGCACCTGCGCGGGTCGAGGCATTCCAACCCAGCCCCGCCCGACATCCGCTCCGCCGACCGCACCACGACCCGCCCCCGCCGAACCCCGCCCGGCACACGTCATCTCCGACCAGGCCCCGCGCCGACGACTGACCCGTCGCGGCAGGCCCAGACACTATCCCTGCCACTTCGAGCCGGACGGAGCCAGGTTGAGGGAGCCCTCTCCCCACCCCTGCCCGGCCGTCCCTCGTGAGCCCGCCCGCGCCGACGTACGGCCCGCCAGCCTCCCGGACAGCCCTGCGCTCCTCCCGCCCGGCTCAGCCCAAACCTGCCCGACTGTCCGACAAGAGTCCGCGGCCCGGCAGGAGCGGGCAGCCCCTCCAGCGACGGCGTTCCAAAACCGGTCCGACTGTCCGACAGGTTTCGGCGGCCCAGATGAACCAGCAGCCTCCCGGCCGCGGTGCGCCAAAATCGGTCCGACTGTCCGACCGGTTCCGTGCCCCAGATGGACCGATGGCCCCCCGGCTGCGGTGCGCCAGAACCTGTCCGACTGTCCGACAGGTTTTCCGCTGCCCGGATGAACCGGCAGCCTCCAGCCACGGTTCTCCACGACCTGTCCGACTGTCCGACAGGTTTCCTGCGGCCCAGTTGGGGCGGCAGCCCTCAAGTACTTGGTTCTCCAAACCTGTCCGACTGTCGGACTGGATTCCTCGGCTCGGGCGGGACGAGGTCCCGGGCCCCGGTTCTTCAAAACCTGTCCGACTGTCCGACAGGTTTCCGCGGCTCGGGCGGGACGAGGTCCCGGGCCCCGGCTCTCCCAAATCGGTCCGACTGTCCGACAGCTTTCCGCTGCCCGGATGGTGCGGCCGGCCCCAGCCTCGGTCCCCCGAACCGGTCCGACTGTCCGACAGGTTTCCGGAGCCTGGCTGGCCTGGAGGCTCCCCACCACGGACCTCCGAACCTGTCCGACTGTCGGACAGGTTTTTTCGGTACGCCTCCGACGGGGGGGTGGCCGGACTCTCGCCTTCGCATCCGCAAGGACAGGGGTCATGTCCGGAGGCTCAGGAACGGGGCTCCGCGCCCGGCGCGGCCCCTCCGATGGGAGCTCGCCGTGCGCCTCTGAAGTACCCGTACTTCGCCATCAGCGGCCACGCGAGCGCCACGGTGAGCGCCTTCGCTCCGGAGGCCAGTTCCCCCTTCCACGCGTCGTCCTCGCCGCGCAGGAGCGTGGGGCCACTGCGGAAGCGGTCCGGGTTGCCGGTAACGGTGTGATTCTTCCCCAGCATTACCGTGCGACCCTTCACCGGGTTCTGCGTGCGTGGCACGCCCGCCAGGTCCAGCACCGTGTCCACGGCGCGGTCCGGCGCGGCGATGAAGTCCTCGTAGCGCAGGAAGAGTGACTGCGCGGGGAACCTCCGCGTCACCTCCTCCGACGCGGCGTTGAAGCCCAGCCAGTACGCCGTGCTGCGCGCGGCGGACATGGGGACGACGTACTGCTTCGTCTTCGTCCACGAGTGCGTCACCGCGCGCGGATCACGCACCAGGTGCAGGTACAGCGGCCGGATGCCCTCCACGCGCGGCAACAGCGCCGCCTCGGACGGGAACTTCCCGCTGTCCACCAGCACCGTGCTCCCCGTCGCCCTCGCGATGGTGCGGTACGTCCGCGCGAGGAAGTCCGCGTGCGATTGAAGCGCGTGCGAATCCCCCGCCTCGTCCAGCACCCGCAGCGTGTGCCGCGTGCGCACGGCGGCCTGCTGCCTGAGCACCACCTCCGCCGCATGCGCGCGCGGCGTCAGGCCCGCCGGCACGTCGGAGGTCAACACCGTGTTCCAGATGCCGCACTCCAACAACTGCTGGCCGCAGCCGCACAACGTGTTGGAGCCGTTCCCGTACGCGTTCTTCCAGAGGAAGCTCAGCTCCCCCACGTGGAAGAAGCCCGGCACCTCGTTGAGGACGTTGCCCAGGATGGTGCTGCCGCTGCGGCACCAGCCGGTGATGTAGAGGACCGTGAGCTGCGCGCCCTCGCCCTTCGCGCTCGCGGAGGCCATCAGGTCAGCGACGCCACGAAGAAGTGGGTGGGCAGGTGCACCGCGAGCGTCGTGTAGACCTCGCCGTAGGCGGCCAGTCCCTCGCGCGGGAAGATACCCGGCGGCGGCTCCGCGAACCGGATGACCGAGCGCTGGCTGTCATACAGCGTCGCCGCGGCGGTGAAGTCCCCGACGATGATGGTGCCCGGGTTCACCATGCGCGTGCGGCACAGGCGGATGCCCATGGCGGCCAGGTCCGACAGGAGCGACTGCTGGCCCACCAGGTGCTCGTAGAAGTCCAACGAGTTGATGACGATGCCGTCAGCGGACCCGCCCATCTGCTCCACCTGCGCGCAGGCGTTGAGCAGCGAGGCCACCGCGTTCTTCTTCGCCGGCAGCCGCACGATGCCCGGCGTGTGCAGGAGGCCGCGCACGCCGTCCCCGCCCTTGCCGATGCACAGCGCCTGGTTCTCCGCCGTGTTCAGCCGCACCAGCAGCCGGAAGTCGATGAACTGCGCCAGCGACTGGGAATCCTCCAGCAGGTTGCGCGGCACTTGAATCCACGCGCGCGTGGGCTTGAGCGCCTGCGTGTCCTGGTGGAACTCGAAGCCCGCTTCCGGGCGCAGGTCCACGTCCTGCACCGGCCCGGTGGGCTTCGCCTGGGGGTGCGTCTCGTACCAGAAGGGCACCGGATCGCGCTCGGCCTTGGCCGTCTTGAACATGCCGCGCACCGCGATGCGCGGACGCCGCTTGAAGCCGGGGAACGCGTCCACGATGGAGTTGTCGTAGTCCACGTGCGCCTGCGTACCGTGCTTCTGGACCGCCGCCGCGAACGCCGCGCCGGGGGACAGCGTCGCGTCCGCCTTCGATTTCGTGCTCA
Source organism: Corallococcus exiguus (assembly GCF_009909105.1). NCBI lineage: Bacteria > Pseudomonadati > Myxococcota > Myxococcia > Myxococcales > Myxococcaceae > Corallococcus > Corallococcus exiguus. The sequence goes on along the minus strand of NZ_JAAAPK010000004.1, from coordinate 329,810 downwards.
GGATGCTCATGGGGTGAGGCTCCTCGGAGTCAAAAAGCGGGAGTCAGACAGCGGTCTAGAGCGGATGCAAGCCGCGGAAGCCCAGCCCTTCCGTCTCCGGGCGGCCCAGCATCAGGTTCAGCGCATGCACCGCCGTGCCGGCGGCACCTTTCACCAGGTTGTCGATGGCCGCGTTCACCACGATGCGGCCCCGCTCCGCGTCCACGTCCACCGACAAGTCACAGTGGTTCGTGCCCAGGAGCGGCCCGGGCTCCGGGAACGGAGAGAGCGACGCACTGGGGCGCAGCAGCCGCACGAAGGGCTTCTCGCGGTAGCGCGTGGCGATGGCGCGCACCACCTCCGACTCCTCCACCGGTCGCGCCGCGAACGCGTGCACCGTCGCGAGGATGCCGCGCACTCCTGGCACCGCCGTGGCGCTGAAGTGGATGGTGGGCTGCTGTCCGGTGACGCGCGCCACCACGCCCTCCAACTCGCCCGTGTGCCGGTGGCCCACCGGCTTGTAGCAGCGCAGCGCGTTCGCCCGCTCCGGGTGGTGCGAGGAGCGGTCTGGCGTCGAGCCGCCTCCAGACGAACCCGTCTTCGCGTCCACCACCAGCACATCCGGACGCACGAGCCCCGCGTGCAGCAGCGGCAGCAGCGCCAGGAGTCCCGCGTGCGCCATGCAGCCGGGCACCGCGACGTGGCGCGCGTTCGTCAGCGCCTCGCCCATCCACTCCGGAAGCCCGTAGACGAACGCGGGCACGTCATCCGGGCGCGGGTGCTTGCCATACCAGCGCGCGTGCCCCGCGGCGTCCAGGCGGAAGTCCGCGCTCAGGTCCACCACCCGCTCCGCCAGCTGCGACACCTTCGGCCAGCGCTGGAGCAGCTCGCCTTGAGGCATGCAGCTCACCAGCACGTCGCAGGGCTCCAGCGCGTCGTGCGGCGTGTAGCGCAGCGTCCCCACTCCGCGCAGGTGCGGATGCGGGAAGTCCAGGCGCTTGCCGGCGAACTGGCCGGAGGTGGCCTGCACCACCTCCACGGCCGGGTGCGCGAGCAACAGGCGCAGCACCTCGCCGCCGGTGTAGCCTGCGGCTCCCAGCACCGCCACGCGCACGCTCATCGCCGGGCTCCTCCGGCTCCGGACGCGACGTACTCCGCGATGAGGTCCGGCAGCGGGACGCCCGTCTCGTCGATGCTGCGCGCGAACTCCACGCAGTGGTTGATTTCGTTGACGTAGATGTCGCCGCCGCGCGTCTCCAGCAGGTCCACCGCCACCATGTCCCCGCCCACTGCCTCCGCCGCGGCCTCCGCCAGCTTCGCGTGCACCACCGGCACCTCGTAGCGCTCCGGCACGGCGCCTCGCGCGGTGTTGGTGATCCAATGCTCTGAGCGCCGCCTGAGGCCCCCCACCGCGCGGCCGATGACGTAGACGCGCAGGTCGTAGCCCGGCTTGTCCACGTACTCCTGCACCAGCGCCACGTGGTCCTGCGCGCCGCCGGTGCCGAAGCGCGTGGACAGCACGCCTTCCGCCGCGGAGCGCGAATCCAACCGGGCCACCATCCGGCCCCAGCTGCCCAGCACGGGCTTGGTCACCACCGGGTAGCCCTTCTTCTCAATCGCCTCCAGGCACGCGTCCTCGTCGAAGGCCACGAAGGACCACGGCATGGGCACGCCCTTCGCGGCCAGCGCGGCGCTGGTGAGCGCCTTGTCCCCACACAAGGAAATGGTCCTCGCGCTGTTGAGCACGCGCAGCCCCTTCATCTCCAGGAACGTGGCCAGGTAGCGCGCACGCGTGAAGGACATGCTGCGCATCAACACGGTGTCGGCCTCGGTGACGCGCTGCCGGTCCATGGACAGCACCATCCCGGAGTCCTGCACCAGGTTGACGGCGCAGTCGCGCCTGCGCAGCGCCTCGAGGAGGAGCTTCTCCTCGGTGCGCACGCGCGTATAGACGAGGTCGACCTTGCGCATGGCGCGGGGCTACTCCCCCCAGTCTTCCTCGACCTCGGGAGCTTCCTCGAGCCGCAGCGGGTTGACGCTCACCACCTCCAGCTCGGCGGAACAGCCGCCACAGGAGAGCACCTCGCCCACCATCCGGTTGCCGCCCGGCACCGGCTGCGCGCACAGCGGGCACTGCTCCGGCGGCACGGACTGCGTCATCGGGTTCGGGTTCTGGACCTGCATGTCAGTCCCTCCTCGTTGCGGATTCCACGGCAAACACCGGGGTTCTTGGGAGCACTCCCATGATGCGCTCGGCCACCTGCCCGCCCTCCAGCCCATGGCCCTTGAGCAACGCTTCGTGCGAACCGGCGCGCGAGTCGTACCGGTCCTGCAAGCCCACGCGCAGCACGCGCCGCTGCAAATCCAGCGAGCACACGGTCTCGCACACCGCGCTGCCCAGTCCGCCCAGCACGTTGTGCTCCTCCACGGTCACCAGGAGCCGCGTGCGCGCCGCCGTCTCGCGCACCGCCTCCTCGTCCAGCGGCTTCAGCGTGTGCACGTTGAGCACGCGCGCGGAGACACCTTGTGCATCCAGGAGCTTCGCGGCATCCAGCGCCACGGACACGCCCACCTCACCGTGCGCGAGCAACCCCACGTCGTCGCCCTCGCGCAGGAGCGCGGCGCGGCCCAGTTCGAACGGCGGGCGCGGGATGTCCAGCCGGGTGACGCGGTTGCGGCCCAGCCGCAGGTACACCGGTCCGTCGTGCTGGAGCATCGCGCGCGTGGCGTGCACCGTCTCCAGGCCGTCCGCGGGCGACACCACGGTGAGGTTGGGCATCGCGCGCAGCACGGCCAGGTCTTCGATGGCGTGGTGCGTGGGACCGAAGAAGGCGCCCGCCACACCGCCGTAGTCGCACACCAGCTTCACGTTGGCGCGCGCATAGGCCAGGTTCAGCCGCACCTGCTCGCACGCGCGCATCACGCCGAACGCCGCGAAGCTGTGCGCGATGACGGTGTGTCCGCCGTGCGCCAGGCCACACGCCATGTCCAGCATGGTGGCCTCGCAGATGCCCAGGTTGAAGTAGCGCTGGGGGTGGCGCGCCTCGAACGGATCGCCTCCGCCGCCCAGGTCCGCCTCCAGGAAGACGACGCGCGCGTCCTCCTCCGCGAAGCGCGCCGCCGCATGCCGGAACACCAGCCGGCTGGACAGCTCCGGGTGCGCGGCGAGCCACGCCTCCGGCGCCCAGGCCAGGTCCACCGTCGACTCGAGCGACGCGCTCACTGGCCGTCCTCCCCCAGCGACGCGAGCGCCCGGCGCAGGTGCTCCGGCGAGAACACCGCGTAGTGCGGCCCCTTGCCCTTGAGCATCGGCACACCCGCGCCCTTGCGCGTCCGCGCGACGATGGCGCGCGGACGTCCGCCCACGACGGGCGCCTCCAGCGCCGCCACCAATGCGGGCAGGTCGTGCCCGTCCACCTCCAGCGACTGGAAGCCGAACGCGTCCAGCCTCTGCACCAACGCCTCCTGCGACAGGATGGCTTCGGTGGGGCCGTCGTTCTGTCCGCCGTTGCGGTCGATGATCAGCGTGAGGCCGGTGAGCTTGCGGTGCGACGCCACCTGGAGCGCTTCCCAGTTGGAGCCCTCGCCCATCTCTCCGTCGCCGCAGACGACGAAGGTGCGGTTGGGTTCCCCGCGCAGCACATGCCCGAGCGTCAGCCCCACACCCAACCCCAGCCCATGGCCCAGGCTGCCGGTGGCGAACTCCACGCCCGGCACCGCCGCGTTCACGTGGCCGGTGAAGATGCTGCCGTCCGCGTTGTACTCGCGCACCAGCGTCTCCACGTCCACGAAGCCGAACTCCGCCAGCGCCGCGTAGAGCCCCGCCGCCGCGTGCCCCTTGGACAGGATGAGGTGGTCGCGCTCCGGTGACTTCGGCGCGCGCGGATCCACGCGCATCACCCGGCCCAGCAGCGCCACCAGAATCTCCACCATCGACAGCGAGCCGCCCAGGTGACAGCCCGACGGCGTCGCCGCCAGCCGCACGATGGTCCGCCGGATCCGCAGGGCCCGCCGGGGCAGCAACGCCAGCCCCGCATCCGACGCGGCGCCCGCAGCCCCGTCACTGGTGCGGGCAGGCACCACCGGGCCACCGGAGGCCGTGGGTTCATCTGGCGTCCGCGCGTCGCGCGACAGCCCGGGGGTCGTTGGATTCGCCGAGAAAGTCATGCCCGTAGCGTCGCTGTTACAGCCCCGGAATCCGGCTGTTGTGAGACACCCTAGGAAATCGCATCATGCGCCGTCAACGCGGATTTTCTTAAGATATAGACCTACAAGAAAAAACCGTCTTGCCCGGTAATCTCGCGGTGTTACACGCGCGGAAGGCCCGGCATTCCCCGGTTTCGCGTCACTCGGAGGAGACCTTCGCATGGGGCAGCGTTTCCATAACGCAGCGGCATTGGAGAAGGGTTCGGAGTACCGCCGAAAGGGTTGGTGGCGTGACACCACGGTGGTTGACGATCTGCGTCGCTGCGTCCAGGCGCACCCGGACAAGACCGCGATCATCGCCGCACGGTACTTTTCCAAGGACATCACGCGGCTGACGTACGCGGAGCTGGCGCGATACATGGATCGGTTCGCGCTGGGCCTGCGCGAGCTGGGCGTGGGGCGCGAGGACATCGTCGCGGTGCAGCTGCCCAACGGGTGGCACTTCACGGCGCTGGCGCTGGCGTGCGCGCGGTTGGGAGCGGTCATCGCGCCCATTCCGCCGGACTACCGGCGGCGCGAGGTGGAGTTCATCCTCGGGCGCACGGAGGCCTCCGTGTACGTGGGGCCCACGTCGTGGACGGGGCACTCACACCGGGACATGGCGCGCGACATCGCGGGGGTGCTGCCGTCGCTGCGCCACCGGGTGCTGCTGGGCAGCAACACCGACCTCCAAGCGGGCGAGCGGGACTTCGAGCGCCACTTCATCGAGCGCGAGTGGGAGAAGGAAGCGTCTCTGGAGGGCGTGGCCCCGGCGGCCGCGGACGACGTGTGCAACATCCTCTATACGTCCGGCACCACGGGTGAGCCGAAGGGCGTGGTGCACTCGCACAACACGAACTACGGCATCACGCGCGCGCTGTGCGACACGCTGGGCATCGACGGAACGGACGTGGTGGCGCTGCCGTCGCTGCTGACGGCGTCCACGGGGTTCACGTATTCGTACCTGATGCCCATGCTCCTGGGGGCCACGGCCATCTACATGGACGTGGGCGACCCGGAGCTGACGCTCAAGCTCTTCGAGGAGCACGGCGTCACGTTCACGTACGGCATTCCCACGTACCTGATGAACCTCATCGCGTTGCAGCGAAAGCGCCAGCGGAACACCTCCTCGCTCCGGCAGCTGGCCACGGGCTCCATCCCGGTGCCGCCGCACCTCATCGCGGCGGTGCGCGAGGTGTTCGGCGTGCGGCTGCACACGCTGTGGGGCATGACGGAGAACGGTGCGGTCACCATCACCCGGCATGAAGATGCACCGGACTGGCCCAGCCAGAGCGACGGGCGCGCGGTGGCGTGGATGGAGACGAAGATCGTCCCCGCGCTCGCGGAGGACGGCACGCCGTATCCGGACGGGACGGGGCGGCTGATGGTGCGAGGCGCCAGCCAGTGCCTCACCTACTTCAAGCGCGACGACGTGTACGCCGCGGCGACGGACGCGGAGGGCTGGTTCGACACGGGCGACCTGGCGCGCGACGACGGGCGGGGTGGCATCCGCATCGTGGGGCGGCTGAAGGACGTCATCTTCCGGTACGGGTACAAGATCCCCGTGGTGGAGGTGGAGTCCGCGCTGTACTCGCACCCGAAGGTGAAGGAGGTCGCGGTCGTCGCGCACTCGGACGACAAGATTGGCGGCGAGCGGGTGTGCGCCGTCGTCGTGGTGCGCGAGGGCGAGGCCCCGCCCACGCTCAACGAGCTGCGCGACCATCTCAAGCAGCAGGGCATGTCCAACCAGTACTGGCCGGACCGCCTGGACCTCATCGACGAGATGCCCAAGACGGCCACCGGCAAGGTGCGCAAGTATCTGCTGCGCGACAGGCTGAAGCCCGCGTGAGCGGGCGGGAGGAACGGCCATGAACCCGAGCCCTGAAGAAGCCACCAGTCCCACGGACACGGAAGCGAAGCTCGCGGCGTGGTGGAAGGAGTTGCTGGGCGTGGAGGTCGTGCGCCCGGAGGACCACTTCCTGGAGATTGGCGGCAACTCCCTGATGGCCACGGTCCTGTCCAACCGCATCGAGAGCGAATTGGGCGTGGAGGTGTCCATGGCGGAGCTGTTCAACACGCTCCGGGCCGTGGCCACGCTGTGCGACGAACTGCGCCAGGAGCAGTCCGCTTGAGCCGAGCCGCCCCCCGAGGGCGGCCCCTTCCCCGCTTTCCCCCCTGAGCGAGACATGACGACCGAGCACCCCGGCTCCCCTTCCGCCTCCGCGCCGAAGTCCCCGGCGAGGCCCCGTCGTCGAGCACCGCCCGTGGTGCCCGTCCCCCGTGACGCCTTGCTGCCGCTCTCCTTCGGGCAGCAGCGGATGTGGTTCATCGAGCAGCTCACGCCCGGGGGCATCTCCTACAACGTCCCGTACTTCGCGCGGCTCACCGGAGCGTTGGACGTCCCCGCGCTGGAGCGAGCACTTGCCGTGCTGGTGGAGCGGCACGAAGCGCTTCGCACCACCTTCGCCATCGTGGATGGGCAGCCAGTGCAACGAATCGCGCCCTCGCTGTCCCTGCCGCTGCACGTGGAGTCGCTGGAGGCGATACCCGCGTCCGAACGGGAGCAGGTCCTGCGACAAGCCGCGGAGACGGAGGCGCGCGTGCCCTTCGACCTGGGCGCGGGACCGCTGGTGCGTGTGCGGCTCTTGCGGCTGGGAGAAGCGGAGCACGTGCTGCTCCTGATGCTGCATCACATCTGCTGCGACGGCTGGTCGCTCACGGTGATGGAGCGGGAGCTTCAAGCGCTCTACGTGGCCTATCGCGCCGGCACGACGCCCGTGCTGCCCGCGCTGCCCGTGCAGTACGCGGACCATGCGGTGTGGCAGCGGCAGTGGATCCAGGGCGAGCACCTCCAGCAGCAACTGGAATGGTGGCGAGGTGAGTTGTCGGGAGCGCCCGCCGCGTTGGAGCTGCCCACGGACCGTCCCCGCCCCGCCGCGCAGTCCACGCGGGGCGCGGTGTACCGCCATGCGCTCCCTCCGGCATTGGGCAAGGCGCTGGAAGCGCTGTGCCGCAAGCAGGGCGTAACGTTGTTCATGGCGCTATTGGGTGGGATGAATCTGCTGCTCTCGCGGCTGAGCGGCCAGGACGACATCGTCATCGGCTCCCCCATCTCCGGACGCACGCGCCAGGAGGTGGAACCGCTCATCGGCTTCTTCATCAACACCCTGCCCCTGCGCGTGCGGGGTGAAGGTGCGCTCGGCTTCGGAGAACTGCTGCACCGCGTGCGCAAGACGTGCCTGGACGCGTACGCGCATCAGGAAGTGCCCTTCGAGCAGTTGGTGGACGCGCTCCAACCCGAGCGCGACCTGAGCCGCCCGCCCCTGTTCCAGGTGTTCTTCACACTCCAGCACTCGGCCGTGCCCGCGCTGGAGCTGGAGGGGCTGCGCACCTCCGAGTTGGACTTCGAACCGGGCGTGTCGCGAATGGACCTCACCGTCTTCCTGCGCGAAACGCCGGAAGGGCTGGTGGGGCTCTGGGAGTACAGCACCGACCTCTTCGACGCAGCGACGGTGGCGCGCTTCGCGGAGCACTACACGCGCCTGCTGGAGGCCGCGGTCTCTGAGCCGGAGCGTCCCGTGGCCACGCTTCCGCTGCTCACCTCGATGGAGCGGCAGCGCCTGCTCGACCAGGGGACGGGAGCCGCCGTCCCCTACCCTCGCGATGAGTCCCTGCCCGCGCTCTTCGCGGAGCAGGCCGCGCGGACGCCCGGCGCCGTGGCCGTGGAAGCGGGAGGCCACCGGCTCACGTATGCGGAAGTGGAAGCACGGGCCAATCAGCTCGCGCACCACCTGCGTGGGCAGGGCGTGCGGCTGGGAACACCGGTGGGCCTGTGCGCGGGCCGGTCGCTGGAGATGGTCGTGGCGACGCTCGCCATCCTCAAGGCGGGAGGCGCGTACGTCCCACTGGATCCTGGCTATCCCCCCGAGCGCCTGGAGTTCATGGCGCGCGACGCCCGCATAACCGTGCTCCTGCTGGAGCAGGGACGCGAGTCCTCGCTGAAGGGATTGGCCTCACGGGTCGTGGTGCTCGACCCGTCCTGGCGGACCTTCGAGGCTCAACCGAAGGCAGCGCCCGAGGTGCACGTCCCCGCCGATGCGCTCGCGTACGTCATGTACACGTCCGGGAGCACCGGGCAGCCCAAGGGCGTGGGCGTTCCCCACCGGGCCGTGACGCGGCTGGTGAAGGGCGTGTCCTACGTCCGGTTCCGCGCCGAAGACGTCGTCCTCCAGCTGGCCACCACGTCGTTCGACGCCGCGACGCTGGAGCTGTGGGGAGCGCTGCTCAGCGGCGCGAAGCTGTTCCTCTATCCACCGGTGACGCCGTCGCTGGAGGAGCTGGAAGCGACGCTGGAGCGAGAACGCATCAGCGTGCTGTTCCTCACCACTGCGTTCTTCGAGCAGATGGCGCTGAACCGGCCCGCGGCGCTCGCTCGCGTGGGGCAGGTGCTCGCGGGCGGCGACGTGCTGTCCCCGCTGGCCGCGCGCAAGCTGCTGGACGCGGGCCGAGCGGTCATCAACGGCTACGGCCCCACGGAGAACACCACGTTCTCCGCCACGTATCAGGTGAAGCGAGACATGGACGCGCGGATGCCCGTGCCCATTGGCCGCCCCTTGGAGAACTCCCAGGCGCTGGTGCTGGACGCGCGCCTGGAGCCGGTGCCCACCGGAGTCGTGGGCGACCTGTACGTGGGAGGCGACGGTCTCGCGTGGGGCTACATGGACCGGCCGGAGCTCACCGCGGACCGCTTCGTGCCCCATCCGTGCAGCGACGTCCCCGGTGCCCGGCTGTACCGCACGGGCGACCGTGCACGGTGGCTGCCTTCCGGCGAGCTGGCCTTCATGGGGCGCGCGGACACGCAGGTGAAGCTGCGCGGCTTCCGCATCGAACTGGGGGAGATTGAAACCGCCCTGCGCCACCTGCCTGGCGTGGAGGACGCCGTGGCGGAGGTGCGCGAGTACGCGCCCGGCGACAAGCGACTGGTGGCATATGTGACCGGCGCGAGCGTGGACGTGAGCACGCTGCGTTCGCGCCTGTCCGCCCAGCTGCCGGCGCCGCTGGTCCCGTCCTCCTTCGTGAAGCTGGACCGGCTGCCGCTGACGCCCGTGGGCAAGGTGGACCGAAGGGCGCTCGCCACGCCCGTGGGCGATACGCTCGCGGAGGACGGCTACGTGGCGCCGGTCACCCCGACGGAGACGGCGGTGGCGGAGGTCTGGGCCGCGCTCCTGGGCCGCACGCGCGTGGGCACTCAGGACTCCTTCTTCGAACTGGGTGGGCACTCGCTGCTCGCTACCCAGGTCACCTCCCGGCTGAGGGAGACGTTCCAGGTGGACCTGTCCGTGCGAGCGCTGTTCGAGGCGCCCACGGTCACCAGCCTCGCGGCGCGCATCGATGCACTGCGAATGGAGAGCAGCCGGATCCAGTCCCTCCCTCTGGTGCCCGGTCCCCGGGACGGCTGGTTGCCACAGTCGTTCGCGCAGCAGCGGCTGTGGTTCATCTCGCAGCTCGACACGCTGGGGTACTCCTACAACGTGCCCATGGTCACCCGGCTGCGGGGCGCGCTGGACGCGAACGCACTGGAACGGAGCCTCGCGGAGATCATCCGGCGGCACGCGGTCCTGCGCACCACGTTCGACGAGGTGGAGGGTCAGCCGGTGCAGCGCATCGGGCCGGCATGGAACTTCACGTTGGTGAGGACGAACGTAGAGGCCGCGAAGCTCCCGGGGCAGCTGGCCACGGAGGCCCGGCGCCCATTCGACCTGCGGCGAGGCCCGCTGATGCGGGGGCTGCTCCTGCGCGTCGCGGATGACGATCATGTGTTGATGCTCGTCATCCACCACATCGTCTTCGACGGGTGGTCCATCGACGTGCTCCAGCGCGAATTGAACGCGCTCTACCCCGCGCACGGCCAGGGCACGCTGCCGCCCCTGTCCCTCCAGTACGTGGACTACGCGCGGTGGCAGCGTGAGTCGTTCCAGGGGGAGGAACTGGAGGACCAGCTCGCCTGGTGGAGGGAGGCGCTGGCGGGAGCACCGCCCGTGCTGGATCTGCCCACCGACAAGCCACGTCCGCCCGTGCAGACCTTCCAGGGCGCGAACTTCGAAGTGCTGCTGCCCCAGCCCCTCCACGGCTCGCTCCAGTTGCTGGGACAGCGCGAGGGCGCCACGCTGTTCATGACGCTGCTGGCGGGATTCCAGGCCCTGCTTGCGCGCTACAGCGGTCAGGACGACGTGGTGGTCGGCTCGCCCATCTCCGGCCGCAACCACCGGGAGGTGGAAGGACTCATCGGCTTCTTCGTCAACACGCTCGCCCTGCGCGCGGATGTCTCTGGCTCGCGTTCCTTCCGGCAGCTGCTGCGCGGTGTGCGTGAGAGCTGCCTGGGCGCGTTCGCGCATCAGGACCTGCCGTTCGAACAGCTCGTGGACGCGCTCAAGCCGCCGCGAGACCTGAGCCGGACGCCCCTGGTGCAGACGATGTTCGTCCTGCAGCGGGCCGCGACGCCGTTGTCCCTGCCCGGCCTCGCGGTGGAGGACTTCCCGTTCCAGTCGGGTGTCTCCCGCTTCGACCTCATGCTGTTCATGAGGCAGACGCCGCAAGGGCTCGTCGCCTATTGGGAGTACAACACCGCCCTCTTCGAGGAGGCGACCCTCGCCCGGATGGCCGGGCATTACGTGCGGTTGCTCGAAGGCGTCACCGCGAACCCCGAACTGCCTTTGGCGGACCTGTCGCTCCTGTCGCGGGAGGAACGCGAGCAACTCCTGGTCGCATGGAACAGCCGCGAGGAGCGGGTTCCCACGCCGGGGCTGATCCACGTCTGGGTGGAGGCACAGGTCGCTCGGACACCGGAAGCGGTCGCGGTGACGAACGGCGCGGAGTCGCTGACCTACGCGCAACTGGATGCTCGCGCCAATCAGCTCGCGCACCACCTCATCACCCTGAGCGTCACGCCGGGAAGCTCCGTCGGGCTGTGCCTGGAACGCTCCAGCCTCGACATGCCTGTCGCCGTCCTCGCCATACTCAAGGCCGGCGCGGCCTACGTCCCGCTGGATCCGAACTATCCGACCGAACGCCTGGCCCTGATGGTGGAGGACACGCGCGCTCCGGTCGTCCTCGCACATGAGGGCTTCGTGCGGGCCCTTCCTCCAGACACCTCCGCGCGCATCGTGATGATGGAGACCGTCTCACTGGCCTCCCGCTCCACCGCGTCTCCGAACGTGAGGCTGTCACCTGAAGCGGTCTGCTACGTCGTCTTCACCTCGGGCAGCACTGGCAGGCCCAAGGGCATCGCCATGTCCCACCGGGGCATCGGCAACATGCTCGCGTGGCAGACCCGCCGCGCCGTCCGCGCGGAAGCCACCACGCTCCAGTTCGCCTCGCTCAACTTCGACGTCTCCTTCCAGGAGATCTTCGGCACGTGGTGCATCGGTGGCCGTCTGCTGCTCAGCTCCGCCGAACTGCGCCGTGATCCACCGGCACTGCTGCGCTTCCTCACCCAGCACCGCGTGGAGCGCCTCTTCCTCCCCTTCGTCGCGCTCCAGTCGCTGAGCGAAGCATCTCGCACCGCGACGGAGCTGCCCCCGCTCAACGAGGTCATCACCGCGGGCGAACAACTCCAGGTGACGCCCGCTCTCGTCTCCCTCTTCGAACGGCTGCCCGGCTGCGACCTCGAAAACCAGTACGGTCCTTCGGAGACCCATGCGGTCTCCGCGTGGCGTGCGTCAGGTGTCCCGAGCACGTGGCCCGCCCTGCCTCCGGTGGGAACGCCGCTGCCTTCGGTCCAGGCCTACGTGTTGGATCCGCGCCGCGAGCCCTGCCCCGTTGGGGTCCCGGGCGAGCTGTACGTGGGCGGTGAAGGACTCGCGCACGGCTACCACGGCCGGCCAGACCTCACCGCGGAGCGCTTCACCCCCTCTCCGTTTGGACCCACGCCGGGCGCACGCCTCTACCGCACGGGCGACAAGGCCCGCTGGCTCGCGGATGGACAACTGGAGTTCCTGGGCCGTCTGGACGGACAGGTGAAGCTGCGTGGCTTCCGCGTCGAACTGGGCGAAGTGGAAGCAGCCCTGCGCGTCCTGCCCGACGTACGCGACGTGGTCGTCGTGGTGCGCGAGGACACACCGGGCCACAAGCGGCTGGTGGCCTACGTGGTCCAACCGGAAGCATCCTTCTCACCGGAGGCGCTGAGACAGGCGCTGGCGCGACGGCTGCCGGAGCACATGGTGCCCTCCGCACTGGTGCGCATGGACGCGCTACCGCTGGGCCCGAGCGGCAAGGTGAACCGCAACGGCCTGCCCGCGCCCAAGGACGAAGCCGCGGACGACACCGGGTTCCTGGCCCCCATGACGGCGGTGGAGAAGGTGATCGCGGACATCTGGGCCTCCCTGCTCGTGGTGCCGCGCGTGGGCCTGCAGGACCACTTCTTCGAGCTGGGTGGGCACTCGCTGCTCGCCACGCAGGTGGTCTCCCGGTTGCGGGAGGCCTTCCAGGTGGACCTGTCCCTGCGAGTCCTCTTCGAGGCGCCCACCGTCGCGCAGCTCGCCGCGCGGTTGGAGGAGCATCTCCACGGCGCGAACCGGAAGGCCGTCCCGCCGCTGGTGCCCCAGCTTCGCGGCGAGCTCGTTCCACAGTCGTTCTCCCAGCAGCGGCTGTGGTTCGTCTCGCAGCTGGACACCAGCGCGCACGCCTACAACCTGCCCCTGGTCACCCGGCTGCGGGGACGGCTGGACACGCACGCGCTGGAGGACGCGCTCAACGTCCTCATCCGGCGTCACGAGGTCCTGCGCACCACGTTCGACGAAGTGGACGGCCAGCCGGTGCAACGCATCGGGCCCGCGTGGAAGCTCACTGTGAAGCTGGTGGACGTGGATCCGCGCATTCCGCTCCAGCGTCAGGTGGAGGTCGAAGCGCATGTGCCCTTCGACCTGCGGCGAGGCCCCCTGATCCGAGCCACGCTGCTCCGGATCGCGGACGAGGATCAGGTCCTCGTCCTCAACTTCCATCACAGCGCCTTCGACGGCTGGTCCATCGCACTGCTCCAGCGGGAGCTGGATGCGCTCTACCTCGCCCGGCTCAAGGGCACGGAGGCCGAGCTCCCGCCCATTTCCATCCAGTACGCGGACTACGCGCTGTGGCAGCGCGCGTGGTTGCAGGGCGACGTGCTGGAAGAACAATTGGCGTGGTGGCGTGAGCAGCTCGCGGGGGCACCGCCCGTGCTGGACCTGCCGACCGACAAGCCACGTCCACCCGTGCAGACCTTCCAGGGCGCGTACATCGAAGTCCCCCTGCCACCCGCGCTGACCAGCGCCCTCGTCGCCATGGGCCAGCGCGAGGGCACCACGCTGTTCATGACCCTGCTGGCGGGATTCCAGGCCCTGCTCGCGCGATACAGCGGCCAGGACGACGTGGTGGTCGGCTCTCCCATCTCTGGCCGCAACCGCCGTGAGGTGGAAGGGCTCCTCGGCCTCTTCGTCAATACGCTCGCCCTGCGCGCGGATGTCGCAGGGACGCGCTCCTTCCGCCACCTGTTGCGCGGCGTGCGCGAGAGCTGCCTGGGCGCCTTCGCGCATCAGGACCTGCCGTTCGAACAAATCGTGGAGGCACTCAAGCCGCCACGCGACCTGAGCCGTGCGCCGCTGATCCAGGCCCTCTTCGTCCTGCAACAGGCGGCCGTCCCCTTCTCGTTGCCCGGGCTCCAAGCGGAGGACGTCCCCTTCCAGACGGGCGTCTCCCGCTTCGACCTCATGCTCTTCGTGCGCGAGTCGGAGCAGGGGCTGACGGCCTTCTGGGAATACAACACCGCCCTCTTCGAGGAGGCGACCCTCACCCGGATGGCCGGGCACTACGTGCGAATGCTCCAAGGAGCGGTCCGCCATCCCGAGCAGCCCCTGTCGGCCCTGCCGCTCCTCTCCGAAGAGGAACGGCAGCAGGTCGTCGTGAAGTGGAACGCCGCGAAGGACCTCTCTTTCGAGCCGGGCCTCATGCACCGCTGGGTGGAGGCACAGGTCGCTCGGACACCGGATGCCATCGCGGTGACGAACGGCGCGGAGTCGCTGACCTACGCGCAACTGGATGCTCGCGCCAATCAGCTCGCCCATCATCTCATCGACCTGGGCGTCACGCCGGGAAGCTCCGTCGGGCTGTGCCTGGAGCGATCCAACCTCGACATGCCTGTCGCCGTCCTCGCCACCCTCAAGGCTGGCGCGGCCTACGTCCCGCTGGATCCGAACTACCCAGCCGAGCGTCTGGCCCTGATGGTGGAGGACACACGCGCTCCGGTCGTCCTCGCGCATGAAGGCTTCGCGCGGGCCCTTCCTCCGGACACCTCCGCGCGCATCGTGACGATGGAGACCGTCTCGCTGGCTTCCCGCTCCACCGCGTCGCCGAACGTGAGGCTGTCCCCCGAAGCGGTCTGCTACGTCGTCTTCACCTCGGGCAGCACCGGCCGCCCCAAGGGCATCGCCATGTCCCACCGGGGCATCGGCAACATGCTCGCATGGCAGACCCGCCGCGCCGTCCGCGCGGAAGCCACCACGCTCCAGTTCGCTTCGCTCAACTTCGACGTCTCCTTCCAGGAGATCTTCGGCACGTGGTGCATCGGCGGCCGCCTGCTGCTCAGCTCCGCCGAACTGCGCCGCGATCCACCCGCACTGCTGCGCTTCCTCACCCAGCACCGCGTGGAGCGCCTCTTCCTCCCCTTCGTCGCGCTCCAGTCGCTATCTGAAGCAGCGCGCACCGCGACGGAGCTGCCCCCACTCAACGAGGTCATCACCGCGGGCGAACAACTCCAGGTGACGCCCGCTCTCGTCTCCCTCTTCGAACGGCTGCCCGGCTGCGTCCTCGAAAACCAGTACGGTCCTTCGGAGACGCACGCCGCCAGCGCATGGCGGGCGTCAGGGACTCCGAGCACCTGGCCCGCGCTCCCTTCAGTGGGAACACCGCTGACCAACGTCCAGACCTACGTCCTGGATGCCCGCGGGAATCCGAGCCCCGTCGGCGTCCCAGGAGAGGTGTTCATCGGAGGCGAAGGGCTCGCGCACGGCTACCACGGCCGGCCGGACCTCACCGCGGAGCGCTTCGTGCCCTCCCCCTTCAGCGCCACGCCGGGCGCCCGCCTCTACCGCACGGGCGACAAGGCGCGCTGGCTCGCGGATGGACAACTGGAGTTCCTGGGCCGTCTGGACGGTCAGGTGAAGCTGCGTGGCTTCCGCGTCGAGTTGGGCGAAGTGGAGTCCGCCCTGCGAGCCCTACCCGACGTGCAGGACGTGGTCGTCGCGCTGCGTGAGGACACCCCAGGCTTCAAGCGGCTGGTGGCCTACGTGGTGCAACCGGAGACGGCCTTCTCCGCGGAGGCGCTGAGACACGCACTGGCGCGACGGCTGCCGGAGTACATGGTGCCTTCGGCGCTGGTGCGCATGGACGCGCTGCCCCTGACGCCCAGTGGCAAGGTGAACCGCAACGGCCTGCCCGTTCCGACGGAAGAGGCCATCCCCGGGACCGTCTACGTGGCCCCGGTCTCCGCGGTGGAGAAGCTCATCGCGGACATCTGGGCACCGCTGCTGGGTGTGCCTCGCGTGGGCGCGCAGGACCACTTCTTCGAACTGGGCGGGCACTCGCTGCTCGCGACCCAGGTGGCCTCCCGGCTGCGTGAGTCGCTCCAGATGGAGCTGCCCGTGCGGGTGCTCTTCGAAGCCCCGACGCTCGCGGAGCTGGCCGCGCGAATCGAAGCCCTGCGCCAGGAAGCCCATCCCCTCCAGGCACCGCCCCTGGTGCGCACGGAGGCCGGAAACTCCGCGCCCCAGTCCTTCCCGCAGCAGCGGCTGTGGTTCATCGACGCGCTCGCACCGAGCGGGTTCGCCTTCAACGTCCCGCTGTTCATCCGGTGCAAGGGACCGCTCGACGTGGCCGCGCTGGAGCGGTCACTCGCGGCGCTCATCGACCGTCACGAGTCCCTGCGCACGGTGTTCGCGGAGGAGAACGGCCAGCCCGCTCAGCGCGTCCTGACCTCGGTTCCCTTCGCGCTCGCCTTCGAGCGGCTGGAGGACGTGCCACCCCAGCAGCGCGACACCGTCCTGCGCCAGCGAGCCGAGGAGCGGATGCGCCACGTCTTCGACCTGCGCACGGGTCCCCTGCTGACGGCGACGCTGCTGCGGCTGGATGCGGAAGACCACGCGCTCTTCCTGCTCATGCATCACATCATCACGGACGGCTGGTCCACGGACGTGATGGGGCGCGAGCTGGGCATCCTCTACGACGCCTTCACCCGGAACCAGACGCCGCGCCTGCCACCGCTGCCCATCCGATACACGGACTACGCCCGCTGGCAGCGCGCGACGTTGCAGGGCGAAGGGCTCGACGCGCAGCTCGCGTGGTGGAAACGGCAGTTGAACGGCGCTCCCCACGCGCTGGAGCTGCCCACCGACCGGCCTCGGCCGCCCGTGCAGGCCCAGGCGGGCGCGGCCCACATGGTGCGGATCCCCGCCGCGGTGGACGCCGCCGTGCGCGAACTGTGTCACCAGCAGGGCGTCACGTCCTTCATGGCGCTGCTCGCGGGTTTCCACGCCCTGCTGTCGCGATACAGCGGTCAGGACGACGTGGTGGTCGGCTCGCCCATCTCCGGCCGCAACCACCGTGAGGTGGAGGGGCTCATCGGCTTCTTCGTCAACGCCCTGCCCCTGCGCGTGAAGGTCTCCGGCGCCGAGTCCTTCCAGGTCCTCGTCGCCCGGGTGCGCGAGACGTGCCTGGGCGCGTATGCGCACCAGGAGGTGCCCTTCGAACAACTGGTGGACGCGCTCCAGACGCCGCGAGACCTGAGCCGCACGCCCGTGTTCCAGGCCGTGTTCGCCCTCTTCAAGGACTTCCCCGGCTTCCCCCTGCGAGGGCTGGAGACAGCGCCGGTGCCCTTTGATCCAGGGCTCGCGAAGCACGACCTCACGCTGTTCATGCGCGAATCCGCCACCGGGTTGCTGACGCACTGGGAATACAACACCGCGCTCTTCGACGCGGCGACAGTGGAGCGCATGGCCGGGCACTACCTGCGCTTGCTGGAGCAGGTGACACGACACCCGGAGCGGCCGCTCGCGTCGCTGTCGCTGCTGACAGAGGCGGAGCGCCAGCAGGTCCTCATCGAGTGGAACGACACCGCGCTCGATGTCCCCGAGGACCTGCGCATGCCCACGCGCATCGCGGAGCAGGCGCGGCTGAGGCCGGAGGCGCTCGCGCTGGCGGGCGACAGGCAGCAACTGACGTTCGGGGAGTTGGAGGCCCGGTCGAGCCAGCTCGCGAACCTGCTGCGAGCGCAGGGTGTGCAGCCGGAGACCGTGGTCGCCCTGTGCTTGGACCGCACGCCCGGCTACGTGTGGGGCGCGCTGGGCATCCTCAAGTCGGGCGGGGCCTATCTGCCCATGGACCTGACGTGGCCGGAGGCCTGGTGGCGGCACGTGCTCACGGACAGTGGCGCGCGCATCGTCGTCACCCAGCAGGCCTTCGCCTCCCGCTTCGAGGGATGCGGCGTGCGCGTGCTCTGCCTGGACGCGGAGCCCGCGCTGGAGACCCATCCAGTCACCGCGCCCGCAGTGACACTGCACGCGGAGGCGATGGCCTACGTCATCTATACGTCGGGCAGCACCGGCCGGCCCAAGGGCGTCGCGGTGACGCATGGGACGTTGGCGAACCTCGTCGCGGGGCTCGGCACGGCGGCGGGGATTGAACCGGGAGACCGGGCCACGCTGCTGACGGGGCTCGCGTTCGACGCGACTGTCTTCGAGACCTGGCCGTCACTCACGCATGGCGCCAGCCTCCATCTGCCCTCGGACGAGGTGCGTGCGGAACCCGCCCGGCTGGTGCGGTGGCTCGCGGCGGAGGGAATCACGCTCACCACGCTGCCCACGCCCATGGCGGAGGCCGCGCTGGAGCAGCCATGGCCCGCGGACATGCCGCTGCGCCGGGTGCATGTGGCCGGCGACGTGCTGCACCGCCGTCCGGGGCCCTCCGTTCCGGGCCAGTGGCTCAACTGCTACGGCCCCACGGAGAACACCGTCATCGCGACCTCCGGCGTCGTGAAGCCCGAAGCGGCCGAAGGACTGCTGCCTCCCATCGGCAGCCCGGAGCCCAACGTGCGCGTGTACGTGCTGGATGGCGCGGGACAGCCCGTGCCGGTGGGCCTGTGGGGCGAGCTGTTCCTGGGTGGTGCCCAGGTAGCGCGCGGCTATCTGGGTCAGCCCTCGCTCACGGCGGAGCGCTTCGGACCGGATCAATTCTCCCGCGAACCCGGCGCGCGCCTGTACCGCACGGGCGACGTGGTGCGGTGGCTCGCGGACGGGACGCTGGAGTTCCGGGGCCGCGCGGACTCGCAGGTGAAGCTGCGGGGCTTCCGCATCGAACTGGGCGAGGTGGAGGCCGCGCTGCTCTCGCAGCCCGCGGTGAAGGAAGCGGTAGCGCAGGTGCGCGAGGACGTGCCGGGACAACGGCGGTTGGTCGCGTACCTGGTGCTCCGCGAAGGGGCCGCGTTCACGGTGGACGCGCTTCGTTCCTCGCTGCGGCGATCGCTCGCGGAGCACGCCGTTCCGTCGGCGTTCGTGGTGCTGGAGCGACTGCCGCTCACCGCGAACGGCAAGCTGGACCGCAAGGCACTGCCCGCGCCGGACGTCCACCGGCCCGAACTGAGCGAGGACTACCGTGTCCCCGAAGCCGGCCTGGAGCAGACGCTGGCCGCGCTCTGGGCCGAAGTGCTGGGGCTGGAGCGCGTGGGCGCGAGCGACAACTTCTTCGACCTGGGCGGCAACTCACTGCTGCTCCAGTCCGTGCACGCGAAGCTGGAGGCGCTGGTGGGCCGCAAGGTTCCGCTGATCACCCTCTTCCAGTACCCCACGGTGCGCGCGCTCGCAGGACACCTGTCACCGCCGAAGGACACCCCACCTGCGGCGGCTCCCTCGCCCGCGCAGGACCCGGGCGCGCAGCGGCGAGACAACCTGCGGCGCATGGCCCAGCGGCGCGGCCGTCCAGGCTCCAGCTGAGCGCCTCGTTCACGGAAGGAGCGCCGCGAGCTTCGCGCCCAGCCCTTCAGCGTTCCCGCCCGTGAGCATCGACTGGTGGTCGCCGGGCACGGTCTCCACCCGGAGCACCGCGCCCGAGTCCAGCCATTCGAGTTCCACGTGCTTCGGCATGTGCTCGATGACAGTCGCCGCGCGGAAGAACTGGAGGGTGCCACCCTCGAAGCGGGGCATGGCGTAGTCGCGCAGGGCCGTCATGTTCGCCTCCCAGACGCGCACGTACCGACGCTGCTCCTCCGGATCCGCGAAGACCTGCTCCTGCGCGAAGCCCACTCCGCCCACCTGGGCTCGGGCGATGTCCCCAGGGCCCGGCGTGTCGAGCATCGCGCACAGCGGCACCGCGTGGCCTTCCGCCGCCAGCCGGCGGGCCATCTCGTAGACCACCGCGCCGCCGAACGACGCGCCCACCAGCAGGTACGGCCCCACGGGCTGCAATGCGCGCAGGCCCTCCAGGTAGGCCGTCGCCATCTCGTCGACGGACGTGTGCAGCGGTCCGTCCGGCTCCAGGCCCCGGGACTCGAAAGCGTAGGCGGTCCGGCCCGCGTCGATGGCGCGCGCCAGCTCCCGGTAGAACACCGCCTGGCCTCCGGCCGCGTGCACGAAGAAGAGCGGCGGACCGCGTGTGCCCTGCTGGAGCGACGCGACCCCGGGTGGCAGGGACCGGCCCTCCTCGCGTCCGCCCAGCTTCCGCGCCAACAACTCCACCGTGGGCGCGGTCAGCATCTCCTTCAGCGCGAGCCGCTTGCCGAAGCGTTCGGAGATCATCGCGAGCAGCCGGAGTGCGACCAGCGAGTCGCCGCCCAGCGCGAAGAAGTCGTCGTGGATGCCCACGTCGTCCAGGCGGAACAGCGTCTGGAAGCACTCGACCAGGGACTGCTCCGTGGCGTCACGGGGCGCCACGCGCTCACCGCGACGGGGAGCCTGAGCCTTCGGCTTCAAGGGCCCGGTCGCCTTCGCCTTGGCAGCCATGGCGTCGCGTGCGACGGGGATCGGCGTGGCGTCATCCAGGCTGTAGTGCTCGCGGTCGAAGCTGTAGGTCGGAAGGTCCACGCGACGGCGCCGCTCGCCGTCCCGGATGCGTTCCCAGTCCACGTCCACGCCCGCGGCCCACGCTTCGCCCAGGGCCGCCAGGGCGCTCCCAGGCGCGTCGCCCTTCGTCGGCAGGGTGGCCAACACGGGCTGCGTCTTGCGCGCCGGATGTTGCCTCGTGAGCGCGGTGAGCGTCGTGCCCGGGCCCACTTCAATCAGTGCGCGGTCCCCGGACTCCAGCAGGCAGCCCAGCGCATCGGAGAAGCGGACCGTGTGCCGCAGGTGCCGGACCCAGTAATCCGGCGACGTCGCCTCGCGCTCCTGGAGCCACCGGCCGGTGAGGCTGGACACGACGGGCAGCGAGGGCGCGCGGAGCTTCACGCGGGCCACTTCCCGAGCGAAGCCTTCCAGGTACGGCTCCATCATGGAGGAGTGCGCGGCGCGCGCGTAGCGCACCCGCTTGTGCTCGATGCCCCGCGCCGTCAGCGCCTGCTCCGCCGCCTCCAACTCCGGCAGCGGTCCAGAGAGGACACAGGTCTCCTGTCCGTTGATGGCCGCTACCGACACGGCCGGCCCCACGAGCTCCGAGACCTGCTCCACGGACGCGAGCACGGACAGCATCCCGCCCGGTGGCATCGCCTCCATCAAGCGCCCGCGAGCGACGACGAGGCCCAGCGCTTCCTCCAGCGTGAACACACCCGCGAGGCACGCGGCCACGTATTCGCCGAGCGAGTGCCCCAGCAACGCGTCCGGCTTCACGCCCCACGACAGCCACAGCTGAGCGAGCGCCCAGTCGCAGACGAACAGCGCGGGCTGGGACCACAGCGGCCGGTCCAGCTCACGGGCCGCTTCGTCGAAGCGTTCGGGTCCAGCGAAGAGGATGTCGCGGAGGTCCGCGCCCATGGGACCGCGAAGCAACTCCGCGCACGTGTCGATGGCCGCGCGGAACGCCGGCTCGCGAAGGAACGCCTCGCCCATGTTCACCCGCTGCGCACCGCCGCCCGGGAACAGGAAGGCCACGCCGCGAGACTCGCCCTCGTCGAACACGGTGCGGCTCCGAGGAGGCGCGTCCTCACCGGCAGAGGACCGCCCCTCCAGCAGCGCCGCCGCGTCCTCGCCCGGACGGACCACGACGAAGCGGCGCCACGGGAAGCGCGCACGCCCCACCTGCAACGTATGAGCGACGTCCGCGAGCCAGGCGCCCGAAGCAGGGGGCGCGGACCGCGCGGGTGATGCGGCGCCGTTGTCCACTCCCGCCTGCCGTTTCACCGCGACCCCTTCCGCATGCGAAGTCGCTTCCGCGCGCGAGGCCGCCGCAACGGGAGCCGCATGCTCACGCAAGCGCTCCGCGAGCGCCGCGGTCATCCGCTCCAGCGCGCCCTCCGTCTTCGCGGACAAGAGCAGCACCTCTTCACCGCGCCGGGGCGCATCCGACTCCGGAAGAGCCGGCGCCTCCTGCAACACCACGTGCGCGTTCGTGCCTCCAATCCCCAGCGCCGTCACCCCCGCGCGCAGCGGCAACGGGCCCTCCCAAGCACGCGTGCTCCCCACCACCTGGAAGGGACTGCCCTCCAGCTCCAACATCGGATGCGGCTTCGTGAAGTGCAGCGTCGGAGGCAGCGTGCGGTGCTCCATCGACAGCACCGTCTTGATCACCCCCGCCACGCCCGCCGCCGCGTCCAGGTGCCCGAAGTTGCTCTTCACCGCGCCCAGACCACACGCGCCCGGAGGAGCCCCCTGGAACACCTGCTTGAGCGCCGCGACCTCAATCGGATCCCCCAACGCCGTCGCCGTCCCGTGCGCTTCCACATAGGACACGTCCGAAGGCGCCACCCCCGCCACCGACAGCGCCTCGCGGATGACCGCCACCTGTCCCTGCACCGAAGGCGCCGCGAACCCCGTCTTCGCGCCCCCGTCGTTGTTCAACGCCGTGCCCAGCACGATGGCGCGGATGCTGTCCCGGTCCGCCACCGCGTCCGCCAGCCGCTTGAGCACCAGCATCCCCACGCCATTGCCCACAGCCGTGCCCGCCGCGTTCACGTCGAACGGCCGGCAGCGCCCATCCGGCGCCAGGATGCCGCCCTCCTGGTTGCGATGCGCCCCCAGCTGCGGCGTGCGAATGGACACGCCTCCCGCGAGCGCCAGGTCGCACTCGCCCGCGAGCAGCGACTGACAGGCCAGATGCAGCGCCACCAACGACGTGGAACACGCCGTCTGCACCGTCATCGCCGGGCCCGTCAGGTCCAGCTCGTACGACACCCGCGTGGCGAGGAAGTCCCCGGAGAGCCCCAGCGCCCCCGCCAACCCCGCGGCCACGTCCCGCCCCCCGTACGTCGTGAAGCCCGCCCCCGCGTACACCGCCGCCCGCATCGGCTGGCCCCGGGGCGCATACCCCGCGGACTCCATCGCCGCCCACGCGCACTCCAGGAGCGCCCGGTGCTGAGGATCCATCTGCTCCGCCTCGCGCGCCGGGTACCCGAAGAACGCCGCGTCGAAGCCCTCCGCCTCCTCCAGCACTCCCGCCGCGGTGATCCACTCGTCGCCCTGCGGCAGCCCCAGCCGCTCGCGGCCCGCCGCGTCCAGCCGGGTGATGGAGTCCACCCCGCCCACCAGGTTGCGCCAGTACTGGCGCGCGTCCTCCGCCCCCGGAAAGCGCAGCGCCAGCCCCACCACCGCCACCGCCATGGGCGCGTCCTCGTCCCCGGCATCCGTTGAGGCCTCGTTCGCGTGGTCCATGGCTCCCGAGCCTGCCAGGGAAGCCCAGAAACCGGGGGACGCCGAAGCCCGCCTGCTCGCCCTGGCGCGGTCAGCCTTGACGCGGTAGTTCTATTTTCCTCAATTTGCAGCAAATCCAGAATCCGGAGCAGCCCACCATGAGCACACAGAGCGCAGTCCCCTCGCCCATGGAGGCGCGGCTGGCCGGGTACTGGCAGGAGCTGCTGGGGGTGGACGCCGTGCGGCCGGAGGACCACTTCCTGGAGGTGGGGGGCAACTCGCTGCTGGCCACGATGCTGGCCAACCGCATCGAGGACGACCTGGGCCTCCAGGTGGGCATGGTGGACCTGTTCAACACGCTGAGCGCCGTGGCGGCCGTCTGCGAGCGCCTGCAGCAGGAGACCCCGGCCACCGGCTGACGCGCCCCGGAGCGTGGCCGCAAGACGAAGGGCCGGGCGGGTGGACGGGGCTTGCCTCTTTTCCCCCCGCCCCCGGTTGAGCTAGCAGGGAGGCCATGCCCATCCTCGCCCTCGTCCGTCACGGTCAGTCCCTCTGGAACCTTGAGAACCGCTTCACCGGCTTCGTGGACGTGCCCCTCACCGAGCAGGGCCGCGCCGAAGCCCGCAAGGCCGCCGACGCCCTCCAGGACGTGAAGTTCGACGTGGCCTACACCTCCGCCCTCAGCCGGGCGCAGCAGACGCTGGCCATCCTGCTGGAGGCGCTGAAGCAGACCCCGCCCGTCATCCGCGACGCGGCCCTCAACGAGCGCCACTACGGCGACCTGCAGGGCCTCAACAAGGCGGACGCCGCCAAGGAGTTCGGCGAGAAGCAGGTCCACGTCTGGCGCCGCTCCTTTGACGTGCCGCCCCCCAACGGCGAGTCCCTGGAGATGACCGCCAAGCGCGTGCTGCCCTTCTTCGACCGCGCCATCGCGGGCGACCTGCGCCAGGGCAAGAACGTGCTCGTCGTGGCGCACGGCAACTCCAACCGCTCCCTGGTGATGCGCCTGGACAAGCTGTCCGGCGAGACGGTGGTGGGCCTGGAGCTCGCCACCGGCGTGCCGCTCGTCTACGAGATTGGCGCCGACGGCCAGGTCGTCTCCAAGCGAGGCTGAGCCGCCCTGACGGCAGGGCCTTCCTGGGGAAGATGGGAGGGGGCTTGAATGAGCGGCCCTCTTGCCCGTCAGATGGGACGAAGCACGAACACCCCCAAGGATGCACACCATGAAGGCCCTGACCCTCGCCGTCGTCCTGCTCTCCTCCGCCGCGGCCCTGGCCCAGACGGCGCCCAAAACGGCGGAATCAGTCACCATCTCTGGCGGCGCCGAGTTCCGCCGCCCGCCGCCCCCGGGCCAGTCCACGCCGCGCCCGGGACCGATGCCCCAGCCGATGCCGATGCCGGTGCCCTCGCGCAACCAGGTCGTCATCGACCGTGAGCAGGTGGCGCGCCGCATCGACCGGCTGGAGAACGCGCTGCGCGACGCGATGTCCCGCACGAAGGACGCCAAGGGCCGCGAGAGCATCCGCAACGCCATGGAGGAGCTGGACAAGCTGAGTGAGTACGTGGACGACGCCGCGCCGGTGGTGGTCAACCACCCGGCGCCGCTGCCGCCCCCGCCGCCGCCGGTCGTCCGGCCCATCTCGGACGTGCAGTTCCGCAACATCACCGCGGCGATGGTGCGCGAGTCCTTCCCGCGCGAGAAGCTGCGCATCCTGTCGCAGGTGGCCCCGAACGAGAACTTCCTCGTGACGCACATCCTGTCCGTGCTGGGGCAGTTCAACTTCTCCAACGACAAGCTGGAGGTGGTGCGCCTGATGCGGCCCACGCTGCTGGATCCGCAGAACGGCTACCAGCTGTACCAGGCGTTCCCCTTCTCCAACGACAAGCAGCAGCTGCAGGCCATCCTCGACAGCGGCGGGCGCTACTAGCCTCCTCGCGTCACTACCGGAGCGCGGACCAGATGGTCCGCGCTTCCTGCGAGTCCACGGTGGCGTGGACGCTGGCCAGCACCCGTCCTTCCGCGTCCAGCGCCAGGACATAGGGGGTTTCGCTGGGGGAGAGGCCCAGGGCCTTGGCCATGTCACCGTTCTTGTCCAGCCAGGTGTCCTGCCAGTAGGCCTGAGGCACCTGGCCCTTCGCCTTGCCGCGCGCGGTGCCCTCGCTGACGAAGAACGGCAGCTTGAGGGCGATGAGCGACTGGCGGTGCACCGAGTCCGAGACGTGCTGGTCCGCCGCGTCGAACCATCCGCGCATCTGGGCGCCCGCGTCCTTCTCGGTGATGACGACCAGCAGCGTGGGGCGCCCCTTCAACTCCTCGCTCGCATGCTTCCCGTTCGTCAGGTCGCGCGCGGAGAACTCGGGCAGCGACTGTCCCTGGGAAGGCAGCGCGAACGCGCCGGGAGCCGTGAGCAGCACCCCCGCGAGCACTGACACCGTGAGCATGGAGCGTCCCCGTCGCGAGCCTCTGGATTGGCGAGCCATGGAACAACAAATGTTCACGCGGAGTCGGGTTCTCTAGCGGCCGGAATGCCTGCGCACGCACGGCTGCCTGCTCCGGTGGGGATCCGGTAACGTCCGGGTCCCTCTTGACCTTGTACCGGGAGTCCCCCTTGAGAACCCTTTCCCTCACCCTGCTCCTGCTGCCGCTGACGGGCAGCGCAGCCGTGAAGAGCATCACCACCGTGGCCGAGCTCCAGACCGCGCTTTCGTCCGCGAAGGCCGGCGATGAGCTCGTCCTGGAGGACGGCACGTACACCGTCAACGCGAACCTCAACTGCGCCGCGGAGGGCACCCAGGCAGCGCCCATCATCGTGCGCGCGAAGAACCGCCACGCGGCCGTCGTGCGCTTCAACGCGCAGGAGGGCTTCAAGGTGTCCGGCCGGTACTGGACCTTCGACGGGCTCACGGTGGAGGGCATCTGCGCCAACGACCAGACCTGTGAGCACGCCTTCCACGTCACCGGCCACGCGGAGAACTTCGTCCTGCGCAACAGCCGCGTGCGCGACTTCAACGCGCAGCTCAAGGTGAACGCGTCGAAGAACGCCGGCGGCGTGTGGGAGATCCCGCACCGGGGCCTCATCGAGAACAACGAAATCTACGACACGCACGCGCGCGCGACGGGCACGCCCGTCACCAAGCTCAACATCGACACGGGCGACGACTGGGTGGTCCGCGACAACGAACTGCATGACTTCTCCAAGCAGGGCGGCATCTCCTACGGCGCCTTCATGAAGAGCGGCGGCAACCGCGGCCTCTTCGAGCGCAACCGCGTCCTGTGCGTGAAGGACCAGCCCGCGGGGGACACGCGCATCGGTCTGTCGTTTGGCGGAGGCGGAACCGGGAACGAGTTCTGCGCGCCGGCCTTCGACCCGACCGTGCCGTGCTCGCCGGAGCACAAGGACGGAATCATCCGCAACAACATCGTGGCGAACTGCTCGGACGTCGCGGTGTACCTGAACAAGGCCGCGAACACGCGCGTGCTGTTCAACACGTTCATCGGCACGACGGGCGTGGACTATCGCTACGCCCCGTCCACTGGCGAGGCCATCGGCAACGTGATGTCCGGCCTCATCCGCAACCGCGACGGCTCCAGCGTCACCACGAGCTCGAACCGGATGAGCGTGACGACCGGCGACTGGGCGGGCTGGTACGTGGCGCCGCTCAAGGGCGACCTGACCCTCAAGGGCGACGTGTCGGTCCTCGTCGGCGCGGCCCCGCGGAACACCCTGGTGCCGGAGGACTTCTGCGCGCGCCCCCGGCCCGCCACGACGACGCTGGGAGCCCTGGAGCACTCGCTGGGTAACTGCCCAGCGAACACGGGCGGCGGCACGGACGCAGGCACCGGCGGAACCACGGACGCGGGCACCGGCGTGGACGCGGGTACCGGCACGGACGCGGGCACCGGAACCACGGACGCGGGCGTCGTTCCGGACGCGGGCCCGGGCCCGGATCAGGAGCCGCAGGACGGGGATGACGGCGGCTGCAACGCGAGCCCCGGCCTGCTGCCCGCGCTCCTCGGGCTGCTCGTGCCGCTGGCCCTGCGCCGGCGCGCCCGTCGCTAGCAGAGGCCTGGCGAGGCGGCTGGAGACCCCAGCCGCTTCGCTCCCTCACCCGCGCTTCAGAACGCGGTGGAGACGAACAGCCCCGGGCGGATGGCCAGGATGCCACCCACCATGAGCGCCAGCGACACCAGCGTGCCCACCAGCGGCAGCACGTAGCCGGGCGGCGTGCGCCGGCGGTTCGCGGACAGGGGGCCCTGGATGGCGCCCACCGCGAGAATCATCATCACGATGTGCCCGATGAGCGCCGGGTAGTACCCGCGCGTCAGCAGCACGCCAATGCCCACGAGCAACTGCAGCTGCATGAAGCCGGAGTAGGACGCGCCGATGATGCGCCCCACCTTGTCGAACGGGCGCTTCGTGGCGACCGCGAACGCGAAGAACGCGAGCGCGATGACACCGGACAACAGCACCAGGTAGCGAAGACCCGAGTGGAGATGGAAGAAGAAGGTCATGGACTCGAGGGTTTAGCACCCGCCGGGCGGGGCGCGACGTTTCCTGCAAGCTACGACGGGTCCGGCTTGGGCGTGCGCTTCGTGCTGGGGGGCAGGGGCGGCGCGGAGATGCGCTCGGTGGGGGGCAGCTCGCCCGTGAGGCTCTTGAGGAAGGCCACCAGGTCGTCCACCTCGCCGTCCTTCAGCGTGCGGCCCAGCTGGTAGCGGCCCATCAGGCGCACCATGGTGGGCAGGTCCTTCACGCTCCCGTCGTGCAGGTAGGGCCCGGTCATCTCCACGTTGCGCAGGGTGGGCACGCGGAAATAGCCCCGGTCGTCCTCGTTCTTCGTCGCGTCGAAGCGGCCCGCGTCCGTGAGGGCCGGGTACGCCTCCACCAGCCCCAGCTTCTGGAACGAAGAGCCGCCCACCGCCGGGCCGTTGTGGCACGTGGTGCAGCCGGTGGTGACGAAGGCCTCCAGGCCGCGCTGCTCCTGCGCGCTCAGGGCCACGTGCTCCCCCGCGAGGAAGCGGTCGAAGCGCGACGGCGTGGTGAGCGTGCGCTCGAAGGCGGCCAGCGCCCGGGCGGCGTTGGCCAGCGTGACGGGCTTGCCCCCCTTGGGGAAGGCGGTGCGGAAGCGCGTGCTGTATTCAGGGATGGAGGACAGCGTGGCCTCGACGCGCTTCGCGTCCGGCATGGCCATCTCCACCGGGTTCATCATCGGCCCTTCCGCCTGGGCCTCCAGCGTGGCGGCGCGGCCGTCCCAGAACTGCGCGATGTAATGGGCCGCGTTGTAGACGGTGGGCGAGTTGCGGCTGCCCTTCTGCTTCTTGTGACCTTCCGACAACGCCTTGTTGTCCACGCCGAAGGTGTCGAGTCCGTGGCAGCTGTTGCAGGACACGTCGTGGTTCTTCGACAGGCGGGGCTCGTGGAAGAGCATGCGCCCCAGGGCCACCTGCTCCGCGGTGTCGTCGGGCAGCGGCGCCTGGTTGCGAGGCGCCTGGAAGAAGTGCGACGCCAGCTTCGCCACCGCCGCGGCATCCGGTGCCGTGGGCTTCGGAGCCTGCTCCGCCACGGGAGCGGGCGCGGCCGGCTTCGCCTCCGGAGCCTTGTCTGGGGAGCGCTCACAACCGGCGAACAAGCCCGTTCCCATCACAGACAGGGTGAACCCGAGCAGCAATCGATTTCGCGTCATGTGAAGAGCCTCCCGGATGCGGCGCGGAGCGCACCGTACCAGTGCTCCGGGCGGCTGGCGTCGCGACAGAACGTCGCACCCACGGCGCGGGCTTTCCCATTCCATCAGTCTGGCAGCGCCTGCCCGGACGGCGGCCCGGCGGACGCGGCCCGAGCCTTCTGCGGAACAATCCCCGCGCCGCTACCTCTTCTTCAAGGTCTCGGTTACACGCAGTGGCGCATCCGCCAGGAAGCGGGGCGCCACGGAGGACGGCGGATGCAGGATGGAGACACGGGCGGCAAGGGGCGGGAGGTGGACGTGCTCGTCTGCCGCAAGTGCCTGACGAAGAGCGCCCGGAGCGGAGGGCAGGACCTGCCGCGCTGGCTCCAGGGGGAGCTGGCCGAGAAGGGCCTCACCGGTCAGGTGCGCGTCACGCCCACCGGATGCATGAACCAGTGCCCGCGTCGGCAGGTCACCGTGCTCGTCTCCGACTCCGATGATCCCGAAGGCCGCCTGCTGCTGGTGGAGCCCCGGCTGCAGCGCGACCTGCTGCTGAAGTTCGTGGAGCGCCGCGCGCGCCCGGACGCTCCCGCCGCCACGCCCGGCGACGGCGACGCTCCGGGGGGGCAGGAGCACCTCGGTGATGAACCGGTCCACGAGGAACGAGGCCAGTAGCCCCGTCGCGGTGCCGGCGGTGTCCCACGCCAGGTCCTTCACGGAGAAGACGCTGCCGCGAGCCTTGTCGTACACCTCCTTGCCCAACCCCACGCCCAATCCCAGTCCCACGCCAGTGAGCGCACGCGCGCCCGGTGAATCGAAGAGGACGGCGCCGGCCCCGTAGCCCACGCCCGTGGCCGCCGCGCACGCCGCGAAGTGTTTGGGCTTGTCGCTGCCAAACCAGTCATCGCCGGACGCGGCGCGGCCAGAGGCCGGGACAGCGAGGAGCACGAGGGCAGCGAGCGCGGAACGGGCGGACATGCATCCATCCTGTAGCATCCTCCGCGGAGGACGCGACCTGGGCTGAGAGTGAAAATCCGGCGCGTTTCCACGCTTGCCGACCCCCACGGTTGGTGCGTTTTGGAGACGAGGCCCGCACGTGGGCTTATGCTCGACTCGTTTTGAAAGGCTTCGGTCCCTCGCTCAACTTCCGGCAGACCCGGCACCCCGCGTTGGATGGCGCGCGAGGACTGGCCGTGCTCGCCATGGTGATGGGTCACACGCTGGACGCGCTGCTGGCGCCCGCGTTCCGGGACCATCCGTGGATCCAGGAGTACTGGAAGATCCGGGGCATCACCGCGCCGCTGTTCCTGCTGGTGAGCGGCTGGGCGGTGGTGATGGCGCTGGGCACGAAGCCGGGCGCCGCGAAGGACTCCTTCCGCCGCCGGTTCCGCCGCGCGCTGCTGCTGCTCTTCCTGGGCTACCTGCTGCACTGGCCGGGCTGGGGCGCGGTGCGCGAGCTGGGCTTCTCCGAAGCCATGTTGCGCAAGGTGTTCCAGTTCGACGCGCTCCAGTGCATTGGCGCGGCGCTGCTCCTGGGCGCCATGGCGCTGGTGGTGACGCCGCACCGGGGCGCTCGGGCGCTGCTGCTGGGCGGGCTGGCGGTGGGCATCCCCCTGGCGAGCGCCGGGATGTGGGACGCGGGCGCGCACCTGCCGGTGCCGCTGCAGCAGTTCATTGGCAATGGGGAGGGCAGCCGCTTCCCGTTCTTCCCCTGGGCGGGCTTCTTCTTCGCGGGCGCGTTCGCCGCGCACGCCCTTCACCTGCTCAAGCCAGGCCTGCCGCAGGGCTTCTCATTGCTCGCGCTGGGCGGAGCGCTGCTGGCGCTCACCCGTTGGGTGCCCGTGGAGTGGACGCCCACCAGTCCCACGATGGTGCTGTACCGCGTGGCGCAGGGCCTGCTGGTGCTGGGCGTCGTGAACCTGCTGCCGCAGCGGGTGAGCGGCCTGCTGGCGCCGCTGGGACGGCTGTCGTTGTGGATCTACGTGCTGCACCTGCCGGTGGTGTACGGCTGGGCGGACATCGCGGGCCTCGCGCAGCGCATCGGTCCCCGGCTGGGCATCGCGGCGGCGCTGGGTACCTCCGTGGCGCTGCTGGTGGGCTGCTACCTCATCGCCCGGGTGGGCCGCTGGGTCCGCGAGCAGGCCAGTCCGTGGCGCGCCGGCTCCACCACGCTGAACGCCAGCGTCAGCACCGCGCGCCTGGGCCAGTAGTAGGAAGCCCCGACCGTTCACGCGGCCGGGACGACGGCGCGCAGGGCGGCCACGCTCGCGGACTCAGCCCTCGGAGCCGGTGCGCGGCAGCTTCGCGGGCGGCTCGGTCGCGTTGCCACGCGCCACCAGCTCACGCGTCACGGCCTCCAGTGCGTTGATGCGGCGGCCCGCGCGGCCCCGGGCCCACGTCGCCACCTCCGGCGCCTTGAGCAGCTCCACGGCCTGCTCCACGCCGCCTGCCTTGCCCTTGAGCGCCCGCGCGGTGACCAGCCGCACGTTGCGCGCGGCCCTGCGCGTCAGGCCGCTGTTCCACAGCAGGTCCAGGGCGAACGAGGTCCACACCGTCAGCTCGTCGTACGGGCGCAGGAACGCCTCGAAGCGGGCCAGTGCCTGGGCACGCGGCTCACCGGCGCGCAGCTCCTCCTCCGGCAGCTCGACGTGCAGTGACGTGCTGTACGCGAGCGGCTGCTCCGGCGCGATGACCGCCTCGAAGCGCTCGCCCGTGGCGTAGCGGACCGCCACCAGGTGCACCAACTCCGGAGGGATGCCCGCCTCCAGCGGGTGCGCGTTCGCCTCCGCGTAGAAGAGGACCAGCCGGTCCGCGGCATCCGCCAGCGAGCGCAGCTCCAGCGGCGGGCGCCACTCGCCCTTGTAGATGCGGCGGCGGTTGGGCCCCGTGCGCGTCTCCTGGCGCTCCAGCTGCGTGTCCACCATGAACTCGAACGCGCCCAGCATGCGGTCGAAGTACTCGGGCTTGCCCTCCAGTTGGCCCAGGATTTCCGCCACCGCCTCGATGGTGGAGACGCAGTGGTCCGCCGGCTCCGCGCGGATGCGGTAGTTGCTGGGGCGGCGCGGCACGAAGCCGATGCGCGGCAGCGCCGCGAGCACCGGGTTGCGCATCACCACCTTCTTCGCCTGCGGCCAGGTGCCGTCCACGACGATGAGCGTCTCTGGAGGATTCGCCTGGGCCTCCTCCACGGAGATGGCGTCCTCGCCCGGGAAGAGCACCGCGACGCGCTCGGGGTTCTTCGCCAGCTCCTCCAGCCGCGCGTGGCCGGAGAAGTCCACGCCCCGGTGCAGCTCCGAGTTGGTCAGCGACAGGTGCGCCATGCGCGCCGTGCCAATGGCCACGCGCCGTTCCCTCGGATGCTGGAGGAACACCACGCGCGTGCGCGTCTGGAGCTGGGGGACATGCGCGCAGTAGCACGCGCTTTCAGGACGCAGACACTTGATGCAGAAGGTACGCACGCCCGGCCCTTTATCACGGCCCCGCCCCGCCCTGCCCCGGTCGACCGGCACGGCCCCTCCCGGAAGGCTCGCCCCCTCCCCTGCCCGCCCGGGAACGGCTACATGGAGGGGACCGTGAACCTGCTCCTGCTCTTGGACGAGGACTTCCAGCCGGACGGCACCGCCCGGCTCACCGGCCGCCGCGCGCAGCACGCCCGCGAGGTCCTCAAGGCCGAACCCGGCGAATCCCTGCGCGTGGGCCGCCTCAACGGCCTCATCGGCACGGGAGAGGTGCTGGAGAACGCCCCCGGCCTGCTCCACCTGCGCGTCGACCTCACGGACCCGCCGCCGCCCCGGGCCGGCGTGGACCTGCTCCTGGCCATCCCGCGCCCCAAGGCGCTCAAGAAGGTCCTGCCTGCCGTGGCGTCCCTGGGCGTGGACCGCATCGTGCTGGTGAACGCGGCCCGCGTGGAGAAGAGCTACTTCGACTCCAAGGTGCTCAACGAGGCCTTCGTCCGCGAGCTGATCCTCCAGGGCCTGGAGCAGGCCCGCGACACGCGCATGCCGGAGGTGCTGATCCGCGAGCGCTTCCGCCCCTTCGTCGAGGACGAGTTGGACGCTGTCTTCGGCCCGGAGCCGCTGCGCCTGCTCCCCCACCCGCCCGCCAGCCTCTCCCTCCAGGCCCGGGACATCACGCGCGCCACGCGGGTGGTGCTCGCCATCGGTCCGGACGGAGGCTGGGTGCCCTTCGAGACCCAGCTGCTGGAAGCCCACGGCTTCCTGCCCTTCTCGCTGGGCCCCCGCATCCTGCGCGTGGAGACGGCGGTGCCGGTGCTGCTGGGTCAGGTGACGCTGCTCAAGGCGCCGGCGCCGTAGCCGCGGGGGCCACGGCCTTCGGAGGATGGTCCTTCTCCCAGGCCTCCAGCGGCAGCGGCTTGGTGGTCTTGAGCACGGACACCTCCACCTTGTTGGTGGGCTTCTCTGTGCCCGTGCCGTCGATGACGGTGAAGTTCAGGCGGTTGATTTCATGCCCGCTCTCCGTCTCCACCACGACGCGCCAGTCGCCCGGTTTGAGCGGGATGCCCGGCCGCGCGTAGTAGCGGAAGCCGCCCTCCGAGCCGTTGCTGCTCACCGGGGCACGATAGCCCTTGCCCAGCGCCGTCCAGCCCTTCTCCGGGTGGTCATGGAACCAGCGCACGACGACGTAGTAACTCTCGAAGCCCTTGGGCGCGAAGATGCGGAAGAAGTACACGGGCTGCTCGCCGTTGCGCGCCGTGAACTCCTGGTCGCCGTGGTGGAACGCCGTCCAGACCTTCCACCAGGGCTGCTCGTCCGACGTCAGGCGATACACGCCCGAGGTGCCATAGACGCTCTGGGGGACCTTCTCCACCGCGTGGTAGATGCCGCTGTACTGCACCGCCAGGGGCACCGGCGGAATCACGCCCAGGAAGTAGCACCCGAGCAGGAGCGCCTGCGCGCCGAAGCCGGGCACCGCCACCGTGCGCAGCAGCGCCTTCTCATCCGGCCGCCACCGCTTGAGCACGCGAAGCAGCCCATAGATGCTCCCGCAGCCCAGCACGACGGACAGCGTGAAGATCCACCACCCCACCCGTCCGAACAGCACCGGCAGCAGCGACGCGAAGTACAGCGTCACGCACAGGCTGAAGACGGCCACACGGATGACGGGGCCCAGCTGGCGGAAGCGCGGCAGCTCGTTGGCCACCAGCAACCCGAACATGCCCGCCATGAACAGGAGCGGCGTGAAGCCCGACGAGCTCTTGAACAGGAACAGCGTGAACGCGCTCAGCAGGCTGCCCATCAAGAAGTGCAGCGCGTCCTCGCGGAAGCGCCATACCTTGACCAGCAGCTTCGGCGGCTCCACGCCTTCCGGGTAGCGCTGCTCCAGCACCAGCAGGCCCGCGAGGATGGCCAGGTAGACGAAGTTCTGCACCTCCGTGAGCGCATCGTCGACGGGGCTCAGCGTGAGGACGTCGTAGAGGAAGCCCGCGAAGAAGAAGAGGGCCATCTCCTGCTTCTCGTACTTCGCGCGGAGAGCCTGCACGCGGTCCACCAGCGTAGGCGTCTTCTCCGTGCTGACGAGGTCGTCCGGATCCGCGACCGCGGCGCCGGGCGTGGCGACCGCGACGTTCGCGCCGGGAGGAAGGGGCCCCCCCTCGACCGGCACGCCGGGCACTTCGGTGGACGCGTCCTGCGGCTTCGACTCAGGCGGTGTGACGGTGAGCACGGCGGCTTTCAACCCCTCTTGGCGACCGCCGCCCAGTCTACGCGGGGGACGGGGCCCGGGTCTTCCCCCCGGCCCCGCTCCCGCTCAAACGCCTACTTGCCGCCGGCGGCGACCAGGTCCTGCAGCTCGCCGCGCTCGGCCAGCTCCGTCAGGATGTCCGACCCACCCACGAACTTCCCGTGGATGTAGACCTGCGGAATGGTGGGCCAGCTGGAGTAGTCCTTGATGCCCTGGCGCACGGCAGGGTCCGCCAGCACGTCCACCGTGTGCACCGGGCCCAGCGGCTGGAGCAGTTGGAGGGCGCGCGCGGAGAAGCCGCACTGGGGGAACAGGGCATTGCCCTTCATGAAGAGGACGATGGGGTGCGACTTCACCGTCTCGTCGAACTGGGCCTTGAGGGTCGGATCCATGAATCGTTGCTCCTTCTTCAGCGGGGCCCGAGCTTCTTCCACTGCTCGGGCGAATAGGTCTTGAGCGCCAGCGCGTGCAGCTCGCCTGACTTGAGCCACTGCTGTAGCGGCGCGTACACCAGCTGGTGCTGCTCCACCATCGTCTTGCCAGTAAAGGCGGGGGAGACGACGCGAGCTTCGAAGTGGTCTCCCGTCCCCGTGGTGTCGTTGAACTCCACCTCCGAGCCCGGCAGGGCGTCCAGGAGGTAACGGCGAAGCGTCTCGGCGTCGAGCATCAGTTCATCCCCTTTCCCATCACCAGCATGGCCGGGTCCACGCCCAGTCCGCGCAGGGTGGCATCCCACAACTTCGCCGGGTCCTGTCCCAGCACCGCGTCCGCGGTGGCGTCGGCGTACAGCCACGAGCCCGCGGCGATTTCATTCTCCAGCTGCTTGGGGCCCCAGCCCGCGTACCCCAGGCAGAAGCGCACGCGCGGATCCGTCCGTTGAAGCAGGGGCCCCAGCGCGTCCAGCGTGACGCTCAGGTAGAGGCCCGGCAGGACGGAGTGCTTCTCCGCGACGGTGTCGTCGTCATGCAGGACGAAGCCCCGCTGGGGCTCCACCGGGCCGCCCACGAACACCGGCTGCGACACGCGGTCCGTCGAGATGTCCATCGACTGACCGCGCGCCAGCTCACCCAGCGTCAGGGGCGCTCCCCGGTTCACGATGAGCCCCATGGAGCCCGTCTCTCCATGTTCGATCATCAGGATGACCGACCGGTAGAAGTTCGGGTCTCCAAGCTGGGGCATGGCCAGCAGGAAGCCGGAGGCGAGGTTCTTCACGCCAGGGAGCATCGGCCGTCCGGCGGGGGTGTGCAACCGGAACCCGCTCCCCTGCTGCTCTCAGTGCCAGCTCTGGTGCTTGGACTTCAGCGCCTTGGCCAGCTTCTCCGGATCCAACGGCTTGCCGATGAAGAGGTCCGCGCCCAGGCCCTTGCACTTGCGAGCGGTGGCCGCGTCGCTCATGGCGCTCACGCCGATGAGCACGGCCTGAGGGAACTTCTCGCGCAGCTTGGACATGAGCGTGGTGCCGCTGCGGCCGGGCAGGAACACGTCCACGATGGCGGCGTCCATGCGCTTGTTGCGCACGGCGAACTCGGCCTCCTCCGCGCTGCCCACGGGCATGGCGTCGTAGCCCCAGGTGCTCACCAGCTCCACCAGGAGCTCGCGGTGCGCGGCGTCGTCCTCCACAACCAGCACCGAACCCCGGACGGTCTCCTTGCGCAGACCGTCGTCACGCGGACGCTCATCACGGGCAGGCGAGAGGGGGATTTCTTCCGTGGGGAGGGACATGGTGTTCACCTGAGGGCAAAGGGTTTCCGTCCGTGTGAAACCTTTGCCTCAATGTGCGGCATTCCTCACACTTCGCGACGGCTACCTCCCCCCAACGCCTGGGAAGCGAGCGAGGCGCCAAGCACCAGCAGGACGAGCAGTCCCCAGGCGGGAATCACCACGCGGCCGCCGCCCTCGTAGATGAGCGCGGCGTAGGAAGTGCCCAGGTAGCGGCCCAGGGACATGGGCTCCATGCGAGCGATGCCGAAGAAGCTCACCGTGGACTCGGTGAGGATGGCGCTCGGCAGGCGGCTCAAGAACACGGCCAGCACGAAGGGGCGCAACAGCGGCCACAGGTGCACGCGAAGCACATGCACGCCACCACCGCCCAGGGCCCGAGCGGCGGCCACGTACTCCTGGCCCTCCAGCGTGGCCAGGCGGTCGCGGAACATGCGCGCGGGGCCGGCCCAGCCCACCAGGGCCAGGGACGTCACCATCAAGCCAAAGGGGCCCAGGCCCCCGCCCATGCCCGCGTCCATGAGGGACTGGCCGGCGAGTTGGAGCACCATCACCACGAGGACATCTGGAAGGGCGAACACGGCGTCCACCGCACGCAGGAGCACCTGCTCCGTCACACCGCCGGACAGCCGCGCGAGCGCCGCGACGGCCAGCCCCAGCACGGTGGACAGAGCGCCGGCCGCGAGCCCGATGGCCAGGGATACCCACAGGCCACCGAAGGCCAGCTCGCACACGCTGCGGTCCGGGCGGTTCAGGTCCCAGCCAAGCGGACAGGTGTTCGCGAGTGCTTCGGGGAACAGGCGTCCGGCCACGAGGCTCAAGGCGCCCAGGCCCACGAGGAGGACCAGCCCCACCCAGGCGCGCAAGGGGATGCGGCTCAAGCGCGGGCCTCCCGGGCACGTGGATCCACGAGCATGCGCAAGAGCTCCACGGTGAGGCTCACGACGACGAGCACGGTGGCGAAGGTGGTGGTGGACACGACGACGACGGCGACCTGCTTGTTGAGGACGGCGAGCACGTAGAGCTGGCCGAAGTACGGCAGGCCGAAGACGCGCTCCGCGGCGAACGAGCCCGCGAGCAGCGCGGTGGCGACGGGTGTCACGGCGTCCAGGAGCGCGGGCCACACATTGGGGAGGACATGACGGCGCAGCACGGTGCCGGGGTCCAGCCCCTTGCTGAGCGCGGTGCGCACGTAGTCACGGGACAGCTCGGTCTCCAGGGCATCACCGACGAGCGTGCCCAGAAAGGTCCCCGGCCAGATGGCGATGACGACCGCGGCGCAGAGCTCCGGCAACAGGTGTCCGCGCTCCACCACGGCGGGGGCCAGGAGCAGCGCGGGGATGAAGACGGGAGTTCCGAACGCGATGGCGGGGAGCACGTCCCCGAGCACGGCGAAGCGTCCCCGCCGCCAACGGGTACGAAGGAGCGCGAAGCCCACCGCCCAGGCAAGCGCGAGAGGAAGCGCGACCAGGCCCACGCCCACGCTGCCAGAGAGTTTCTGGAGCAGCTCATCGCCGGTGATGCCCTGAGCGCTGGTGCCCAGACGCTCCCCGGAGAAGAGCTTCTCCCAAGGCCGCAGGAACCCAAGCGGCTCACCGATGCCCAGGTCGCGCTGATACGAAGCCGCCAGCTCCGGAGACACCTGACGCTTGTTGTCGCTCTCCGTGGTGAGCGGCAGCGCGGCCATGAGGAAGTACGAGGCCACCGCCACCACCGGCACGAGCACGAGCTGGCGCACGAGGCGCGTCGCGATGAGGCGCATGCGCTACGGCCCCTGCCCTTCCGCGCGGGCCGAGGGCGTTTCATCCGGCCCCAGCCGCAGTGCACGCAGCGCGAGGAAGTTGAACGGATCCACGTCCAGGCCGTGCAGCCGCGCACGCGCCCGGAAATAACGGTCCGGGTGGTACAGCGGCGCGATGACGGCCTCCTCCCCCACCAGCACCTCCTGGGCCTTCGCGTACAGCTCGCGCGCGTGCACGGGGTCGGGGTCGCCGTCCGCCTCCTCCAGCAGCTGCTCGAAGCGGCGCATCGGCTCGCCGCCGCCCTGCGTCTCCCATCCCGTCTGGTGGTTGCCCTGCCGTTCGAACAGCGTGAAGAACGTGTTCGGGTGCGCGTAGTCCGCGCCCAGCCGCCGCAGGAAAAGGTCATACGCGCGCGGTCCCTGCGGCGTCCTGCGAGCCACCTCCGCGGAGAAGTCCGACCGCGAATCCACCACCACCTGCACGCCCACCTTCGCGAACTGCGCCGCGATGCGCTCCGCCAGCGCCTCCTCCGGCACGAACGAATCCCCTGCCTTCACCACCAGCCGCAGCGGACGGTCCAACCCCTTCGCCCCCGCCAGCTCCGCCTTCGCCCGCTCCGGCTCGTAGCGCGGCAGCCGAGCCGCCTGCTCCGGCGTCGCCGCATCCGGCAGCTCCGGAGGCAGCAACACGTTCGTCGCGCGAGCGGCCGGCAGCAGCCCCGCGAGCAGCGCCTCCCGGTCCAACGCCCGCGCCAGCGCCCGGCGCACCTCCGGCCGGTCCAACGGCGGACGCTCCGTGTTGAAGCCCAGGAAGTACGTGGACAACAGCGGCTCCCGCTTCAGGTCCGCCGCCTTCATCCCGCGCAGCGCCGCCGCGCTGTCCACGAAGACGAAGTCCACCCGGCCCCGCTCATACAGCGCAGGACCGATCTCCGACTTCATCAGCGTCAGCACCGGCGCCGGCGTCTCCCCAGGCCCCATCGGCGGGATGAACGCACTGCGCGGGTTGTAGACCAGCCGCACGCGCTCTCCCGCGCGGTCCCACCGCTCGACTCGATAAGGCCCCACCGCCAGCGGTCGCCCATCCCGAGGCCGGTCGAAGTAGTCGCGCACCGCCTCGTCCGACTTGCCCTCCAGGTCGGCCGAAGGCGCGGGAAAGAACAGGTACACGTTCGCGAGCCGCGCCAGGAAGTAGCTCCGAGGCCGCTCCAGCGTCACCCGCAGCGTCCGCGCATCCACCGCCTCCACCCCGACCCGAGACAGCGCCGCCTTCACCTCCGCCTCCGGAGCCCCGTGCTCCTGCAGCGCGAGCACCTCCCCCGAGCCCTGGAGGTCCGCCATCTCGCCGCGCTCGCGGCCCAGCAGCGCCCGGTGCCACCCGAAGACGAAGTCGCGCGCCGTGACGGGCGAACCGTCCGACCACGTCACGTCCTCGCGCAGGTGGAACGTGTAGACCTCATGCCCGGCCGCATCCGCTTCACGCTCCCACCGCTCCGCCAGGCCCGGCTGGACCGAGTGGTCCGCCCCCAACGTGGTGAGCCCCTTCTGCGTGGCCAGCATCACCGGGTAGTTCACCCAGCTCTGCGGATCCGAATGGCTCCAGTCGAGCGTGGTGGGCATCGCCGGCACCACCACCTTCACGCCCGGCTCGGGCTGGAAGCCGCACGGCCCGCAGGCCGCGGCCATCACCAGCACCAGGGAGTAGGACAGGATTCGCGCGCGGGGAGCCACTCCCCGCGTTGTACCCGACCTGCTCGTAAAAAAGAGAGAAGCCAGGAGACCGGCGACTCCTGGTCGGCCGGCATCCTGGCTTCGTCACCACCCATCCCAGGCCCCCTCAAGGGGCCCGGGACTCAAGACCTCAGGAGGCCGGCGCGGAAGGCGTGGACACCGCATCCGGTACGGCCAGCCCCATCTTCAGGTTGTCCCCGGCGCCCTTGCGGCCGAACTCTTCCGGCTTCTCCAGGAGCAGCGCCTCACGCAGCACGTCGTCCACGAACTCCACCGGGACGATGCGCAGCGCCTTGCGGATCTTCAGCGGGATGTCCTTCAGGTCCTTCTTGTTCGCCTTCGGAATCAGGACCGTCTTGATGCCTGCGCGGTGCGCCGCCAGCGTCTTCTCCTTCAGACCGCCGATGGGCAGCACGCGGCCACGCAGCGTGATTTCACCCGTCATCGCCACGTCCCTGCGGACCGGCACGCGCGTGAGCGCGCTCACCAGCGCCGTGGCCATGGTGACACCCGCGGACGGACCGTCCTTGGGAATCGCGCCCTCCGGCAGGTGGACGTGGATGTCGTAGTTCTCGAACACCTTGCGGTCGATGCCGAAGCGCTCCGCGCGGCTGCGCACGTAGGACATGGCCGCCTGGGCGGACTCCTGCATCACCTCACCCAGCTTGCCGGTGATGATGAGCTTGCCCTTGCCCGGCATGGACGTGGCTTCCGTGGTGAGGATCTCACCGCCCAGCTCCGTCCACGCGAGGCCCGTGACGATGCCCACCTGGTCCTCGCGCTCCGCCACTCCGTAGCGGAAGCGGGGCGTGCCCAGGAACTTCATCGCCTGCTTGCGGTCCACCTCGATGAGGTCCCGCTTGCCGTTCTTCAGCACGTCGCGGGCAATCTTCCGGAACACGCCGCCAATCTCACGCTCCAGCGAACGCACACCCGACTCGCGCGTGTACCGGTGCACGATGGTCTTCAGCGCGTCGTTGGTGATGTCGATCTTCAGGTCCGCGAGGCCGTTGGCCTCCTGCTCCTTCGGAATCAGGTAGCGCCGCGCGATGGAGAGCTTCTCCGGCTCGGTGTACCCCGCGATGCGGATGACCTCCATGCGGTCCTGCAGCGGACCGGGGATGTTGTGCATCGTGTTCGCGGTGCAGATGAACATCACCTTGGACAGGTCGTAGTCGAGGTCCAGGTAGTGGTCGTTGAAGTTGTGGTTCTGCTCCGGGTCCAGCACCTCCAGCAGCGCCGCGCTCGGGTCGCCACGGAAGTCCGTGGACATCTTGTCGATCTCGTCCAGGAGGAACACGGGGTTGTTGCTGCCCGCCTTCTTCAGGGACTGG
This sequence comes from Corallococcus exiguus, assembly GCF_009909105.1. NCBI lineage: Bacteria > Pseudomonadati > Myxococcota > Myxococcia > Myxococcales > Myxococcaceae > Corallococcus > Corallococcus exiguus. The sequence goes on along the minus strand of NZ_JAAAPK010000004.1, from coordinate 288,966 downwards.
ATGAGCTTGCCCGGCATCGCGCCGATGTACGTGCGGCGGTGGCCGCGGATCTCCGCCTCGTCACGCACGCCGCCCAGCGACAGGCGCACGAACTTGCGGCCCGTGGCCCGCGCGATGCTGCGCGCGAGCGACGTCTTGCCCACGCCCGGAGGACCCACGAAGCACAGCACGGGGCCCTTCAGCTTCTTCACCAACTGCTGCACGGCCAGGTACTCGAGGATGCGCTCCTTCGGCTTCTTCAAGCCGTAGTGGTCCTCGTTGAGCACCCGCTCCGCTTCGGTGACGTCCAGCCGGTCCTGGGTCTCGTCGTACCAGGGCAGGCTGATGATCCAGTCGATGTAGTTGCGGACGACCGTGGCCTCGGCGCTCATCGGGCTCATCATCCGGAGCTTCTTCAGCTCCTTCTTGACCTTGAGCGTGGCCTCCTTGCTCATCCGCTTGTTCTTCAGCTTCTCTTCAATCTCCTGGATCTCGTTCTTGAACTCGTCGCGCTCACCCAGTTCCTTCTGAATGGCCTGCATCTGCTCATTCAGGTAGTACTCCTTCTGGGTCTTCTCCATCTGCTTCTTGACGCGCGTGCGGATCTTCTTCTCCACCTGGAGAATCTCGATCTCGCCCTGCATCAACTCGTAGAGCTTCTCCAGGCGCTTGGCCGGGGACTCCGTCTCGAGCAGCGCCTGCTTGTCGTTCAGCTTCAGCGACAGGTGCGCGACGATGGTGTCCGCCAGGCGCGCAGGGTCGTCAATGCTGGCGACCTGCATCAGCATCTCCGGCGGGATGCGCTTGTTCAGCTTCACGAAGGCTTCGAAGACGGAGTGGACGGAGCGAACCAGCGCCTCCAGCTCCACGCTCTTCTCCAGCGTCTCCTCGACCTCGTCCACCTCGACCATGAAGAAGGCGTCGTTCGGGTGGAACTTCTTCACCTTGGCGCGGCGCACGCCCTCCACCAGGACCTTCATCGTGCCGTCAGGCAGCGGAAGGAGCTGGATGAGGTGGCCGATGGTGCCGAAGTGGAAGATGTCGTCGGGCGAGGGGTCGTTCGTCTTGGCCTTCTTCTGGGCGGCCAGCAGGATGACCGCCTTGTCATCCGGCCCCTTGTGGGCCATCGCGTCCTTCAGCGCCGCGATGGACTTCTCCCGGCCGACGAACAGCGGAACGACCATGTGGGGGAACACGATGATGTCCCGAAGGGGCAAGAGCGGGATGGTGAGGCCCCGCTTCTGGGCTTCCTTCTTGTCGTCACGTCCGAAGAACATGTATCCGCCACCCGCTGGCCAGCCGTACAGGCAGGCCCTTCAAGAGTTGCCCACATGGCGCCCAAGCGCTCATGCAGGGTGAAACGCTGCTCTATAACACGCCGGTCGCAGGACCCGTTCCCCGCTCAAGATTGGGGGTCCGCACCCTGCCTTCAAGGGAACACCGAGAGGCAGGAGTGTGTCCTGCCCCGATTCTAGCGACTCTCGGCCGCCACCCCGGCATCCGACCGGGCGACGTCCAGGACCTGGAAGAGGAAGGCATACATGTCCACGCTGGACTCGATGGCCTTGGCCACCTGGTCCGCCCCACCATGGCCTGCGTTCGCCTCGATGCGTAGCAACGTGGGCGCCGGATTGCCCTTCGCGTTCTGCACCGCCGCCACGAACTTGCGCGCGTGCATGGGGTCCACCCGGTCGTCGTGGTCCGAGCTCATCATCAGCAGGGGCGGGTAGCTCACGTCCTGGCGCACATGGTGGTAGGGCGAATAGGCGTACAGGGTCTTGAACTGCCCGGCGTCGTCCGCCGACCCGTACTCCGGCACCCAGGTCCGCCCGCTGCCGAACAGGTGGAAGCGCACCATGTCCAGGAGCGGCACCCCGCACACCACCGCGCCGTACAGCTCAGGGCGCTGCGTCATGGCCGCGCCCACCAGCAGGCCGCCGTTGCTGCCGCCGTAGATGGCCAGCTTCTTCGCCTGCGTGTACTTCTCCTTCGCCAGGTACTCGGCCGCGCCCGCGAAGTCGTCGAACACGTTCTGCTTGTGCGCGCCCTTGCCCGCCTCGTGCCACGCGGTGCCGTACTCACCGCCGCCGCGCAGGTTGGCCACCGCGTAGATGCCGCCCGCGTCCAGCCACGGGAGGATGCTCGCGCGGAAGCCCGGCTGCATGCTGACCAGGAAGCCGCCGTACCCGTACAGCAGCGTGGGCGCGGTGCCGTCCTTCTTCAGGCCCTTCTTGTAGACGAGGAACATGGGCACCTTCGTGCCGTCCTTCGACGGGTAGAAGACCTGCTCCGTGGTGTACGCGTCCGGGTCCATGGGCACTTCCACCTTCGCCCACAGGTCCACCTTCCCGCTCTTCACGGACGTCCGGTACACCTGACGGGGTGTGGTGAAGGAGCTGTAGGCGAAGTAGGCGTCGTCCTGGTCCTCCAGGCCCAGCAGGTTGCTGGCGGCGCCCACGCCCGGCAGCTGCACGGTGCGCACCGGCTTGCCCTCCAGCGTGGTGATGCGCAGCTCCGTCGTCACGTCCTTGAGGTACTCCAGCGCCAGGTGGCCGCCCACCAGCGACACGCTCTCCAGCGTGGCCTTGGGGTCCTCCGGCACCAGCTCCTTCCAGTTCGCGCGCTCGGACTTCTTCGGGTCCACGGCGAAGACGCGCTGGCGCGGGGCGCCCTCGTCGGTGACGACGTAGAAGCGGTCCTTCCAGGCGATGACGGTGTACTTGGCGCCCTTGCCCTTCACGAGCAGCCGCCAGTCCTTGTCCGCCGGGTGCTTCCAGTAGACGTCGTTCTCGCTCCAGCCGCGCAGGATGGACGCGAAGAGGTACTTGCCGTCACGCGACAGGTCGCCCTGGAGGAACGTCGTCGGGTCACCGGTGCGCTCGTGCACCACCACGTCGTTCTTCGGGTCCTGGCCCAGCTTGTGGAACTTGAGCGTGGTGTAGCCCGGGCGCGCGTCCACCGGGATGGAGGAGTCCGTGGGCAGCCACTCGTAGTAGAAGCCCTTGCCATCCGGCGTCCAGTTGGTGTTGGCGTACTTCGCGCCCTCAATCACGTCCACCTTGGACCACTCACCGGTGTCCACGTCGATGACGTGCAGGGTGGCCTCGTCCGCGGCGTTGGGGCGCACCGGGAAGGCCACGCGCTTGCCATCCCACGACGGCACCCAGCGGCCCAGGGACACCGGGGCGTCCTTGCTCATGACGTTCGGGTCCAGCAGCACCTTCTCCTGTCCGGACTCGCCGTCCTTCCAGTAGACGATGGCCTTCTCCTTGTCCTTGTGGGTCCGCATGTAGAAGTAGCGGTTGCCCCGGCGGAAGGGCGCCGTCACCGAGTCCACGTAGAACAGCTCCGTGAAGCGCTTCGTCAGCGCGTCGCGGCCCGGCATCTTCGCCAGCGCGTCACGGGTGAAGCCGTCCTGCGACTTCATCCAGGCCTGCACCTCCGGGGCCTTCTCGTCCTCCAGCCAGCGGTACGGATCCGCCACCTGCTCGCCGTGCAGCGTGTCCACCACCGCGTCGGAACGGGTCGCCGGGTAGGCCATGCGGGACGGGCCCTCCTGGGCCGGAGCGCTCTGCGTCGCTGGGGACGCGGCGGGGGCTTCATCACGCGTGGCTTCCTTCGAGGAAGTACAGGCCACGAGCGACAACAGGGCAGGCATGAGGAGCTTTCTCATGGGGGACAGCAGATACAAGAAGCCCCCCGCCCCGGCCGCAAAAAAGCGTGGCCCGCCCCCACGCCCGGAAGCCCGCTTGGGAAAGACGAAGGGCGCGTCCCGGTCCAATGACCGTGACGCGCCCCGTCATCCCCATCAGGCCCTTGCGTGCCCCTAGAGGATGCTCCGCCTCAACTCAGGCGGATTCCTTCTTCGGCTCTGGCGTCTCCTTGTTGTCCTGCGAGTGCAGGACGACGGGCTCGCTCTTCTTGAGGATGACCTCCTCGGAGATGAGCACCTCGCGGGCCGTCTTGCGGGACGGGATTTCGTACATCACGTCCAGCATGGCCGTCTCCAGGATGGAGCGCAGGCCGCGAGCGCCCGCCTTGCGGCGGATGGCCTCCGACGCGATGGCCTTCAAGGCCCCGTCGGTGAACTTCAGCGACACGCCGTCCAGCTCGAAGAGCTTGCGGTACTGCTTGGTGAGCGCGTTCTTGGGCTCGCCCAGGATGTTCACGAGCGCGCCTTCGTCCAGCTCCTCCAGCGCGGTGATGATGGGCAGACGGCCGATGAACTCCGGAATCATGCCGAACTTGAGCAGGTCCTCCGGCTCCACTTGCTTGAGCAGCTCACTCAGGTTGCGCTGCTTGCGCGACTGGATCTCCGCGCCAAAGCCCAGGCTGCGCCCACCCATGCGCCGCTCAATCACCTGCTCCAGGCCGCCGAACGCGCCGCCGCAGATGAAGAGGATGTTGGTGGTGTCCACCTGCAGGAACTCCTGCTGCGGGTGCTTGCGGCCACCCTTGGGCGGGACGTTGGCCACCGTGCCTTCGATGATCTTCAGCAGCGCCTGCTGCACGCCCTCGCCGCTCACGTCGCGGGTGATGGAGGGGTTCTCCGACTTGCGGGCAATCTTGTCGATTTCGTCGATGTAGACGATGCCCCGCTGCGCGCGCTCGATGTCGTGGTCCGCGGCCTGGAGCAGGTTGACGATGATGTTCTCCACGTCCTCACCGACGTAGCCGGCCTCCGTGAGGCACGTGGCGTCCGCGATGGTGAAGGGGACGTTGAGGATGCGCGCCAGCGTCTGCGCGAGCAGCGTCTTGCCGGAGCCCGTGGGGCCGAGCAGCAGGATGTTGCTCTTCTGCAGCTCCACATCGTCCATGGCGACCTTGGACTCGATGCGCTTGTAGTGGTTGTGCACCGCCACGGAGAGCGTCTTCTTCGCGCGCTCCTGGCCCACCACGTACTCGTCCAGCACGGCCTTGATTTCAGAGGGCCGGGGGATGCGCAGCTTGGTGTCCTTGGTCTCCTCGCGGTCAATCTCCTCCGCGATGATGTCGTTGCACAGCCCGATGCACTCGTCGCAGATGTAGACCGTAGGGCCCGCGATGAGCTTCTTCACCTCCTTCTGCGACTTGCCGCAGAAGGAGCAGCAGAGGGTCTGGTTGTCTCGCTTCTCCACGTTCTTACCCGCCATGAAATCCCTCGCTGCGCCTGAAAGGCCCCAACCCGCTTCGCGTCCGGTCCCCTGCCCACACCAATCTAGTCAGCCCCCATCCGGAACGTCCACGCACCTTCCGGGTACTTAACAAGGGGAAAATACCGGTGATGGGGGAAAACAGAAGGCCGGAGGCGCGGGAGAAGATTCCCAGCACCCCCGGCCGCCGACCGGGTGTTTGACACCCCGGTCCGTTCGGATGTCGGTGTGTCTACTTCTTCTCTTCCGGCTTCACGCCCACGACCTTCCGGGGGTCCTGGATGGCGTCGAGGATGCCGTACGCCTTCGCCTCCGTGGCGCCCATGAAGTAGTCGCGGTCCGTGTCCTTCTCCACGCGCTCGATCGTCTGGCCGGTGTGCTTGACGATGAGCTCGTTGAGCTTGGCCTTCATGCGAAGGATTTCACGGGCCTGGATTTCGATGTCCGTCGCCTGGCCGCGCGCGCCGCCCAGCGGCTGGTGGATCATGATGCGGCTGGAGGGCAGCGAGTAGCGCTTGCCCTTCGCGCCGGCGAGCAGCAGCACGGCACCCATGGAGGCCGCCTGCCCCACGCAGATGGTGGAGACGGGCGCCTTGACGTACTGCATCGTGTCGTAGATGGCCAAACCGGCCGTCACCGAGCCACCGGGCGAGTTGATGTAGAGGTTGATGTCCTTGTCCGGGTCTTCGGACTCCAGGAACAGGAGCTGGGCGACGATGGCGTTGGCCACGTCATCGTCGATCTCCGTTCCCAGCATGACGATGCGGTCCTTCAGGAGCCGGCTGTAGATGTCGTACGAGCGCTCACCCCGGTGGGTCTGCTCGATGACGTAGGGGACGGGCATGAAGGGCATGTCGGATGGACCTCTAGAAGGAACTCAGAAGGCTTGAGGAAAAGACCTCAAGAATACTTCGCCCGGCCCTTGAGGAATTCAATCGTCTTTTCCTCGCGGAGTCGCAGAGACAACCCAAGGCGCTCGTCCGGGCCCTTGAAGTACTTCTTCACCTGGGCGACCGGCTGGTTGGCCTCGATGGCCAGGTCCTCGATGCGCTTCTCCACGTCCTCGTCGGACGCCTGGATGTTCTGCTGCTGGGCAATGGCCTCGAAGAGCAGCGTGCCCTTCACCTCCAGGGTGGCCTTCTCCCGCATCTCGTCACGCAGGCGGTTGAAGTCCAGGCCCAGCTGGCGCGGGTCGATGCCCTGGCGCTGCATCTGGCGGAAGGCGCCCTCCATCATGGAGTCGATGGCGCGCTCCACCATGGCGCGGGGCACGTCGAACGGGTTCTTCTCCAGCAGCGCCTTGATGAGCCCGTCGCGCTCGTCCACGGTGGACTGGTTCTTCCTGGCCTTCTCCAGGTCCGAGCGCACCTTGGCGCGCAGCTCATCCACCGTCTGCGCGACGCCCGTCTGCTTGGCGAAGTCGTCGTTGAGCTCCGGCACCACCGCCTTCTTCAGCTCCTTGACGGTGATGTGGAAGACGGCCGTCTTCCCGCGGACCTCTTCGGCCTGGTAGTCCTGGGAGAAGGTGTACTCGACGTCCTTGGACTCGCCGACCTTCACGCCCGCCAGCTGCGGGATGTTGCCCTGGATGAGGTCGCCGTCCTGCACGCGCACGCCAATGCCGTCCGCCTTGCTGCCGGGGAACTCCTTGCCGTCCACCTTCGCCTCGAAGTCGATGGTGACCTGGTCGTCCTGGGCCGCGGTGTCGCGGTCCGTGACGGGCTCGATGCGGCCCAGGTTCTGGCGCATGTTCTCGATCTGCTGGTTCACCGCGTCGTCAGCGACGGCGGTGTCCACCTTCGTGAGGGACAGGCCTTCGAAGTCCTTGGCCTCCACCTTCGGCTTCACCTCGACGCGCGCCTCGAAGCTGAAGGGGGCGTTGGGCTTGAGGCCGGAGTTGGTGACCTGGGGAGAGGCGACGGCCTCCACCTTGTGCTCGCGCACGGCGTCCAGGTAGGCCTTCTGCACGACGCGCTGGATGACGTCGTCCTCCACCTGCTCACGGTACTTCTGCTCGAGGATGCGGCGGGGGACCTTGCCCTGACGGAAGCCGGGCATCTTCACCTGGCCGCTGAGCGCGGCGTACGCGCGGTTGAGCTCCTCAACGACGCGGGCGGAGTCGACCTCGATGGAGAGCTTCTTCTCGATGGGAGAGAGCTCTTCGACCTGGACCTTCATGCGGGCCTCGCTCGCCGCCTCCACGGGCTATACGTCCCGGGGCGGCAACCGGAAAGTGGGACGTGCGGCTTTAGGGGATAGGCACGAACGGGTCAACGCGAAATGGGCGAGGAGGGACTCGAACCCTCACACCTTGCGGTACCAGATCCTAAGTCTGGCGCGTCTACCAGTTTCGCCACCCGCCCGACGCGTCGCGCGACCGCCGTCCTACTCCGAAACGTCCGTGGACGACAGGGGCTTTCCCGAGCGGACCTCCCCGTCAGGGAGTGCCGGAAAAGACACAGGGCCCCTTCCGTTTCCAGAAGGGGCCCTGCGAGTGAGAGCGGAGGGAATCGAACCCACAACCTATGGATTAAGAGTCCATTGCTCTGCCAATTGAGCTACGCTCCCGGCTTTGCTTTCGGCCGCGTTGGCTTCGCGACGTCCGAGGTGGCGCGGTGAATACCGGTCGCCGCCCGCTCTGTCAAAACGTTTTTGCACCCTCCTCACATTCTCCGCGGTGGAACCGGATGCCCGGCGTGCGGCCGGCCGTCCCTGCGCCCGGGAAGCGATGCGAAGGGCCTGCCCGGCTCGCATGTTGATCCACGCCTCGGTTCGCGCTGCAGGCCTGTAGCAGGGGGACCGTCCAGGCCCCTGCTCCACGGGTCGTGCGCCGTGTGCCCGGGCAACCATGTGGGCGGGCGAGGGTCGTCCGCTTTTTCGAGCGGTGCTGGAGACACAGTGATGGATGCGAATGTGAAGGCGGAAGGAACGACGTCGCCGCAGGGCGCGGCCTGGAACCGGGAGCGGGTGGACCTGGTGAAGCGGACCATCTGCCCCCGGGGAATCAGCGAGGACGAGTTCGCCCTCTTCATCGAGCAGTGCAAGCGCAGCGGGTTGGATCCGCTCCTCAAGGAAGCGTTCTGCGTGGCGCGCCGGCAGAACGTGGGCAACCGGGAGCGGCCCAACTGGGTGACGAAGTACGAGTTCCAGCCCTCGGAGGCGGGGATGCTCGCCCGGGCGGAGCGCTTTCCGGACTTCAAGGGCATCCAGGCGAGCGCGGTGTTCGCCGAGGACGAAATCGTCGTGGACCAGGGCAAGGGCGAAGTGGTGCACCGCTTCAACCCGGCCAAGCGCAAGGGCGCCCTGGTGGGTGCCTGGTCGCGAGTGGTGCGCGAGGGGAAGCTGCCCGTCGTCGTGTGGCTCGACTTCTCCGGCTACGTCCAGCAGACGCCGCTGTGGGCCAAGATTCCCACGACGATGATCGAGAAGTGCGCGCGAGTGGCGGCGCTGCGCAAGGCGTACCCGGAGGCCTTCGGCGGACTGTACGTGCGCGAGGAGATGCCGGCCGAGGAGTACGACGCGCACGACGAGCCCGCGCCCGCCTCCGGTTCCTATGAGGTGCTGGGCTCGAAGCCGGGCCCGGTGAAGGCGTCCTTCCCCACCCTGGCTCCGGCCCCCGCCCCCGCGGAAGCCGCCAAGGCGGTGGAGACGGCGCGGACTCCGGAGAAGGAGGAGGCGCGGCTGGACGTGGACGTGCCGCTGGCGCCGGCCACGACGGTGGCGGCGGTGCCCGTGTCCCAGACGCCCGAGCGTTCGAAGGCGAGCGCGGTGGTGGTGGCGTTCGGCCCCCACAAGGGAAAGACGACGTCCGAGCTGTCCGACGACGAGCTGAGCGAGACCATCGACCTGGCGCACGAGAAGCTGATGGAGCAGCCCCGGGCCCGTTGGGCGAAGGCCATGCGCGAGAACCTCACCGCGCTGGAGGCGGAGACGGAGCTGCGCTGCCAGGCGCCGTCCTCCAAGGACCGCGCCGGGACGAACCCGGAGGCCTGAGGCCGCGTCATTCGCTGAGTTGAAGAACGCCCGCGTTCCCGAAGAGGGGACGCGGGCGTCGTTGCTCAGAAAGACCAGACGCCGATGATAGGGATTGTCTCCCCGTCAATGACTCCAGTGCCGCGGATGACTGTGTTTGGACTGTGGGGAACCGAAGCGCGGAGCCGGGAGGCGGCGTCTGACGCGGCTTCAAGAGGGTTGAGACAGTGCGCCCAGAGGGACTTGAACCCCCAACCCTCGGCTTCGAAGGCCGATGCTCTATCCAGTTGAGCTATAGGCGCGGGGAAGCAAAGAAGGGCGAATGACCGGGATCGAACCGGCAACCTCCGGAGTCACAGTCCGGCGCTCTAACCAGTTGAGCTACATTCGCCGTCACTTCGCACGTCTCACGGCGTTGCTGCGGCGGTCTCCTACCGTGGAAACCGGGGCTGTTCAAGGCCCAAAACCACCGGCCAGCAGATTAGCGCCCCAGGCAGGGCTCGAACCTGCGACCCCCGACTTAGAAGGTCGGTGCTCTATCCAGCTGAGCTACTGGAGCTGGCCGGTCCTCACTGCTGAAACATCACGGCACTTCAAATCGGGGCGAGAGGATTCGAACCTCCGACCCCCTGCGCCCAAGGCAGGTGCGCTACCAGGCTGCGCTACGCCCCGAGAAGTGCTGCATTCTTCGCCTAACGCGGACGGACGCGCAAGCTTGCTCTTCCTGACGCCCGCCCGGCCGGTCAAAGCGCCAACAGATGGCGCCTCATCAACTGGAAGGCCCGGGCCCGGTGCGACACCCGCGACTTCTCCTCCGGCGCCAGCTCCGCCATGGAGCGCCCGCCCTCCCCCTCCACCTGGAACACGGGGTCGTAGCCGAAGCCGTTCGTCCCCTTCGGAGCCCGCAGGATGACGCCCTCGCAGCGGCCCACCTCCACCCGGGCCTCGTCACCCTTCCCCGTCACCAGCGCCAGGGCGCAGCGGAAGGACGCGGTGCGCTTTTCATCCGGCACGTCCGCCAGCTCGGTGAGGAGCTTCTCGTACCGGGCCTTGTCGTCCCCCGGCGCGTACCGGGCGGACAACACGCCGGGCTGTCCGTCGAGCGCGTCCACGAACAGCCCGGAGTCGTCCGCCAGCGCGGGCAGGCCGGTGGCCTTCGAGTACTCGCGGGCCTTCTTCACCGCGTTCCCCTCGAGGGTGTCGGCGTCCTCCACGGGCTCGGGGATGGGAGGCAGGTCCTTGAGGGACACCACCTCCACCGCGTCTCCCACGAGCGCGCGCAGCTCGCGCAGCTTGCCGGCGTTGCCAGTGGCGAAGAGCAGCTTCGGCTTCATCCCAGCACCTTCGCCTGCGCGGCGGCGAGCTGCTGGATGGCGGCCAGGCCCCCGTCCAGCATCGCGTCCATCGACTTGCGGTCGAAGAGCTTGTGCTCGGCGGTGCCCTGCACCTCCACGATGCGGCCGTCGCCCGTGGCCACGAGGTTCAGGTCCACCTCCGCGGTGGAGTCCTCGTCGTAGTCCAGGTCCACGCGCACCTCGCCGTTCACCACGCCCACGGACACCGCGGCCAGCGGCGTGAGGCCCTTCAACAGGCCCGGCTTGTTGAGCGAGCGCATGGCCAGCACCAGCGCCACGTACGCGCCGGTGATGGACGCGGTGCGCGTGCCGCCGTCCGCCTGGATGACGTCACAGTCCAGCGTGAAGGTGCGCACGCCCAGCGCCTGCAGGTCCACCGACGCACGCAGGGCGCGGCCGATGAGCCGCTGGATCTCCATGGTGCGGCCGGACTGCTTGCCCTTGGCGGCCTCGCGCGCGCCGCGGGTGTGCGTGGCGCGCGGGAGCATGCCGTACTCGGCCGTCACCCAGCCGCTGCCCTTGCCCATCAGGTGCGGCGGGACGCGGTCCTCCACCGAGCAGGTGACGAGTACCTTGGTGTGGCCGAACTCCACCTGGACGGAGCCCTCCGCGTAGCGGTTGACGTTGGGCGTGAGGGTGACAGGCCGGAGGTCCAGCGCACCACGGTTGAACGAACGCACGGGGAAAGGCTCCTGACAGGGAGGGACAGGCGAAGCCCCCACGCTTTATCAGGGCGCGGTGGATCCAGCCACCGGTTGCGAGGGCGAGGAGTCCCGCCGCCGCGTCTCCCGGAGGAAGGCCTGCACCCCGTCCGCGATGGCCTCCGCCAGCGTCTCCTGGTACGCGGCCTTCCCCAGCCGCGCGCCCTCCTGCGGGTGGGAGATGAAGCCCACTTCAATCAGCACCGCCGGCGCCTCCACGCCCGTGAGGACGAAGAAGGGCGCCTGCTGCACGCCCCGGTCCGCCGCGCCGCTCTTCGACACCAGCCGCGGGTGGATGGAGTAGGCCAGCCGGGACGCATCCGAGTGCGCCTCCGTGCGCGCCAGGTCATCCAGGATGAAGGCCAGCGTGGAGTGTCCACGCGCCGCACGGGCCGTGGGGGCTTCCGCGTTCTCTCGGTCCGCCACCGCGCGCGCCGCCTCACCGGAGGCGTTGGCGGAGAGGAAGTACGTCTCGATGCCCTCGGTGCGCTCGCGCAGCCGCTTCGTGGGCATGGAGTTGGCGTGGATGGAGAGGAAGAGGTCCGGCCGCTGGATGTTGGAGAACTCCACCCGCTCCGACAGCGCCATCAGCGTGTCGCGGTCACGCGTGAGGAACACCTCGCTGCCCGCGGCCTCCAGCTTGTCGCGCAGGCGCTGGGCAATCTGGAGCGCGACCTCCTTCTCCCAGATTTCGCCGGGCCCCTTCGCGCCCTCCTTCGCCCCGCCATGTCCCGGGTCGATGACGATGCGAGCGCCGCGCTCCCCCGCTCCGGCGAGGGCCGGCAGGAGGCACGCGAGCATGACGAGACCGAGAGGGAAGCGGCGCGGCGACATTCGCGCAGGGATGTTAGCGGAGGCCCGGCCCGGAGGCGAAATCCGCTCCCGGACGCGGTCGCCTCAGCCGATGACGTCGATGCCGGGGCGGCCCGCCTGCACTTCGCCGATGAGGGCCGCGTCCACGCCCGCCTTCTCCAGCGCCTGGATGGCCTTGAGCGCATGGCGCGCGGGCACACTGGCCAGGAGACCGCCGTTGGTCTGCGCATCCGCGAGCAGCCACTGGATGTGCTCCGGCAGCCCTTCCGGAAACGTCACCTGCTTCTTCACGTGGGCGAGGTTCGTCTTCGTGCCGCCTGGAATCACACCGGCCTCCGCCAGCGCGGGCACCTCCGCGATGAGCGGGATGCGCTCCAGGTCCACCGCCGCGCGCGTCTTCGCGCCGTTCATCATCTCCAGCAGGTGGCCCAGCAGGCCGAAGCCCGTCACGTCCGTGAGCGCGTTCACCTTGAACGCACCCGACGCGAACACCTCACCGGCCGCCTTGTTGAGCGTGGCCATCTGCGCCGTCACGCGCTTCGTCAGCGCCTTGGACGCGAGGCCCCGCTTGATGGCGGTGGTGGCGATGCCCGTGCCCACGGGCTTGGTGAGCAGCAGCACGTCCCCCGGCTTCGCGCCCGCGTTGGTGAGCACCTTCTTCGGGTGCACCACGCCGGTGACGGCCATGCCGAACTTGGGCTCCGGGTCGCGGATGCTGTGGCCGCCGAGGATGGGGATGCCCGCCTCGTCCGCCTTGGACTGGCCGCCCGCGAGAATCTTCTGCAGCGTCTTGAGCGGCAGTTCGTCCGGGAAGCACACCAGGTTGAGCGCGAACAGCGGCTTCGCGCCCATGGCCCAGATGTCCGACAGCGCGTTGGCCGCGGCGATGGCGCCGAACTGGAACGGGTCGTCCACGAGCGGCGGAAAGAAGTCCACCGTCTCCACCACGGCCATGCCCGGCGCCACCTGGTACACGGCGGCGTCGTCATTCGTGTTGAACCCCACCAGGGCCCGGGGATGAGACGTCTTCCCCTTCAGCCCGCCCAGGACCTTCGCCAGGTCCCCCGCCTTGAGCTTCGCCGCGCAGCCCGCGCAGTGGCTCATCTCGGTGAGGCGCTTTGCCTTCACCGGTTTCTCGCCCGCCATGGTGTTCCCCCGCGCCCTACTCCGCGCGCACGTAGTCGCGCTTCATGAGCTGCACCACCGTTTCGGCGGTGAGCACGTCGTCGCCGTCCGAGTGGTCCAGCACGCCACCCAACGAGCCGTGGTTGTGCACCAACTGCAGCACGTCCAGGTGCTCCGGCGTCAGTTCCTTCAAGGGCGCCGTCAGCGGCTGCGCGATGCGCAGCGCCGTGGCCATGGGCGGCAGGTTCGGCTGCAGCCGCTTGAACTCGTCCAGCTGCCGCAGGGCGTCCATCAGGAGCGCTTCGGTGGAGGAGTCCAGCTCCACCATGAACTCCTGCGAGTCCGCCGGGCGCAGCTCGAAGTCACCCTCTTCCCAGGTGACGATGCGGTTGAAGCTCTTCTGCGGGCCCAGGTTGTGGTTGTCGTCGATGACCGCGTAGTACACGCGGCCCTGGCGCAGGTAGATGCGACCCTCGTGGGCGTTGTTCACCACGAGCACGCCGTTCTTCTTGGACGTGTGGAAGAGCTGGAGCAGGTCCGGGAGGGGAATCTCCTCAATCTTCCCCGTCATGGAGCTGGCCTTGGTGGTCCGCGCGGCCTGTGCGGCGGCGGCCTCCTCCAGCTTCTGCTTCACGACGCTCTCGTCCACGGCGGCGCTCTCCGCGCCCTGGTGCACGAGCTTGAGGATGGAGGTCCCGATGAGGATGCGGTCCCCCTCCTTCAGCTTGGCCTGCTTGACCTTCTCGCCGTTGACGAAGGTGCCGTTGGTGGACCCCAGGTCCTCGATGGTGATGGCTCCGTCGGAGAACAAAATCTTCGCGTGCTTGCGCGAGACCATGTCCTCCACGAGCACCATGTCCAACTCGCTCGACCGTCCGACGACGATCTGCTTGTTGGCCTTCAGCGGGAACTCACCGCCCTGGTACTTCCCGGAGATGAACTTGAGGGCAAAGGACTTCGCCGTACCGCCAGGAGTGCTCACGGTGCCGCGACCTCGATGATGGAAGTTGCCATGGTGCTCAACCCGTTACTTCCGCCTTGCCCGGGTCCTTCACCAGGTTGAGGTACATCTGCGCGCTCTTGTTGCCGGGGCTGCGCACGAGCACGTCTTCCCAGACCTTCACCGCCTCGTCACGGCGTCCCGCCGAGTACAGGGCGATTCCATAATTGATCCGTCCAGGAATGTACGACGGATTCTGCGCGATGACCTGTTCGTACTCCGCCAGGGCCGCCGCATTGTCGCCGGCGTCCCTCAGGGCATTGCCCAGCTTCAGGCGGATGTCCACGAACTCCGGGAAGTGGGCCAGCGCGCGGCGGTACTCTTCAATGGCCTTGGCCCACACGCCGCTGGAGGCGAACACGTCGCCAATGTCGGCGTACATGTTGGCCACCTTCTTCATGACGTAGGGGTCCAGTTCGCCGGGGGCGCCCTTCTGGCGGGACAAGGCGGCCTGGTAGACCTCCTTCGCCTCCGCGTACTTCCCCATGTCGTTGTAGATGACCGCCAGGTTGAGCGCGGCCTCGGTGTACGCGGGGTTGAGCCGCAGCGCGGACTCAAAGGCCCGCTGCGCCCGGGCGAACTGGCCCTGGTCGTGGTAGATGATGCCGAGCATGTTGTAGACGTCGGCGAAGGTCGGATTCTGCTCGACCACCTTCGTCAAGAACTGCTCGGCCTGGGCGTACTGCTTCTTCTCGAAGGAGCCGCGCCCGAGGGTCAGTAGCTGCTTGAGGGCTTCGTCCATGACTCGGCCCGCGCGGGCCCCTGCCTCCTCGGGAAGCCTACATCAGCCCGGGCGAAAACAAGAATTGATCGCCCTCGCGCACGAGCAAAAGCGGTCGCTCACCCCGGGTGTCCACCGGCCGGGCCGGGAGATCGCCCTCCAACCGGTAGTGCTCCGTCACCGTCACCTCGTCCCGCTCCAGGCGCGCGTACCACGCCTGGACCGTCAGCCGCCGCTTGCTCAAGGGGGCCACCTCCGCCCACGCCCGCCCCGCACCGCCGTCCCCTCCCGGGCCCGCCAGCCGTGACAGCGCCTCCGGCCGCCCTTGCGCCAGGGCCTGCCGCCGCGCCTCCAGCGCCGCCACCACCGCCACCAGCCGGGGCGCCACCGAGGACGTGGGCTTCCACCGGCCGGACGCTCGGGTGAAGGCCACCGCCTCCACGCCGGCGGTGCTGACCGTGGTGGCGCCCAGCGCGCCCTCGAAGTCCAGCGTGGCGAAGGCCTCCGCGCGCTGGCCATCCGGCGCCACGGAGACGGAGATGCGGGCGTACTGGAGCTTCCGCGAGACGAGCGGAGCCTGTGCACCGGGCACGGGCAGGGACACTCCGTCGTGCTCGGCCTGCTTCAGGGTGGTGATGATCTCCGCTTCCGGTCCGGCGGCCGCGCCCAGGAGGCGCGAGCCGAGGAACAGGAGGACACAGGCGGCGGCGAGCACGGCGATGCCGATGCCCCCCAGCCGGCCCCAGTCCTCCGAGCGCCTCACGAGCCCAGCATCTTCTGGGCACGCTGGGCGGCGGGCGTGCCCGGCAGGCGCTTGACGACTTCCCGCAGCGTGTTCTGGGCGCGCTCCGTGTCGTTGAGCTTCACGTACGCGTTGTGGAGGTCGAAGAGGGCCTCCTCCTCCAGCGGCGTGCCCGGGTAGTCCTTGAGCAGCCCCTCCAGGCGTTGGGCCACGGCCTTCCAGCGCTCGCGCTTCGCGTAGAAGGACGCGACATAGAGCTCGTGGCGCGCCAGGCGCTGGCGGGCGTCATTCCGGTGCGCCGTGGCGTCCTTCACGTACTGCGAATCCGGGTACTGGCGCAGGAAGACGTTCATGGCCCGGAGCGCGTCGTACATGGGCTTCTGCTCCTTCTCGTAGGAAGGCGGCAGGGCGAAGAACTCCGAGGGGAACTCCTGCACGTAGGAGAGGGCCGCGCGGTAGGCGGCGTAGTCCACCTTGGGGTGCGTGGGGTGCAGCCGCATGAAGGAGTCGAACTTCTCGCGCGCCTCCGGGTACATCTCCCGGGCGAAGTCCAGGTCCGCCAGCTTCAGCTCCGCCTCGCGCGCAGCCTCCAGGTAGGGGAACTTGGCGCGGACGTGGTCGAAGTACTTCTCCGCCTTGAAGTAGTCGTTGTCCTCCATCGCGGCCTCACCCAGCGCCAGGTTCTCCGCGGCCATGGTGGCGTAATCAGGCTCGCCCGCGGGCCCCGCGGAGAGGGCGGCACAGGCGGACAACATCAGGGCGGACAGGACGAGGACGACGGAGCGCATCACGCCTCCAAACTATTCGTCCTGCCCGGAGGGGTCCAGCGAAGGTTCTCCCACCAGCCGGGTCACGATGTCCGGCGCGAAACCCCGGCTGAGCAAAAGCCGCCCCGCCCTCGCCTGCTCCTTCGCGTCCAGCGGGCGGCCGGACAGGCGGCGGCGCTCCAGCACCTGCCGTGCGGCCTCCAGCGCGTCGAAGCCCACCGCGTCCTTGGCCTCCGACAGTGCCCGCCGTGCCTCCGTGCCCTCCAGCCCGTGGGCCTGGAGCCGTTGAAGCACGGCCCGGGGGCCCAGCTTGCCCCTGCCCAGCAGGGCCTGGGCGCGTTCACGCGCGAACTTCGCGTCGTCCAGGTAGCCCCACTCCGCGAGGCGGGCGAGCACCGCTTCACGCACGGATTCGGAGAAGCCCTTGCGCTCCAGGGCGAGCGACAGCTCATGCCGGCTGCGGCCGCGCGCCTTGAGCAGACGCAGGCAGGCATCGGTGGCGCGCTGGACAGCCTCGGGGCCTTCGGGCTCGTCAACCATCGCGGAGTCCCTACCATGTGGTAACAGGCCCCGCCATGCACCCCATCCTCGCCCGCTTCCTCACCGCAGACGCCGCCAGGGAAACGCTCCGCAAGGAGAAGGCGGGGGAACCGCTGACTCCGGAGGAGCAGCACTTCGTGACCGCCGCGAACGCCAACCCCAGGCAGAAGGCCATGCTGCAGGGCGTGAGCGGACGCGCGCTGTCCTCCGACGCCCAGGCCGCGCTGGTGCTGCTGGCCGCGCACGCCGCCGCCCGCGCGCTCACGCAGGACGAGTCCCTGTCCGCCGCGACGCAGAAGGCGCGCGAGGCGCTGAAGGAGGAGGGCGCGAGCGACGAGGAGTCGGACTCCTTCCTCGCGTCCATCCTGCTGGAGGAGGCCTTCGGCTACGAGCAGGAGGTGGACAACTTCGACGCGGACTACGTGAAGGAGTCCCTGGGCGAGGTGCCCGCCCTGGCCGCGCTGTCCAAGGAGTCCGTGGACGCGCTGTTCCTCGCGTTCGCCAAGGCCGCGCCCAACGACGCGGACCGCAAGGCCCGCGAGCACATGGCGCGGGCGCTGTTCGACATCGCCTGGGCGGAAGGCCCCACGTCCATCAATCCGGAGCACCTGGAGACGCTGCTCGACAACGAGGTCCTCCAGGAGTCCGACGAGGCGCAGGACGCGCGCGTGCGCGCCACCGTGTCGCTGCTCCAGACGCTGGCGCACCAGGGGCTCATCGGGCCCATGCGCCTCAGCCGGCTGCGTGCGCAGCTGGGGGACGACGACGCCTGAGCGGCGCCCTCCCCCTTCGCACCGGGTTTCCTAGAAGCGTTCGATCTGGAAGTCGTCGTCGCCGCCAGCCGCCGGAGCGGGCGCGGCCACCGGGGCGGGCGTGGGCGGACGGGCCGCCACCTGCGGAGGCAGCGGCCGGCCCTGGACGACGCCGGGCGGCGGAGTGGCGGGACGCGGCGCCGCGACGCCGGGCGGAGGCGTCATGGGCCGGGCGGCCATGGGCGCTCCGGGGCGCGGGGCCTGGGGAACCGGCGCGGGCGTGGGCGCCACGGGGGCAGCCTGCGCGGGCGCGCCCTTCTGCGCGAAGGACGCCGAGCCCGGGATGGGACGCTCCTCGCCGGCCTTGGCGTCGAAGTTGTCCCACTTCGAGTCGGACGTGCCGCTGATGCCAGAGAAGCGCAGCGCGAAGTCGTCCGGGTTGCTGGCCTGACGGTGGGCCTCTTCGTAGGTGACCAGGCCGTTGCGCACCAGGCTCATCAGCGACTGATCGAACGTCTGCATCCCGTAGGAGTCCGTGCCCTGCGAGATGGCGTCGTGGATCTCCTTCGTGCGGTCCTTGTCCTCAATCATCTCGCGCACGCGCGCGGTGACGCGCAGCACCTCCACCGCCGCCACACGGCCCTTGCCGTCCGCGCGCGGAACGAGGCGCTGACTCACTACGCCGCGCAGCACGCTGGAGAGCTGCAGGCGCACCTGCTTCTGCTGGTGCGGGGGGAACGCGGACACGATGCGGTTGATGGTCTCCGTGGCGTCCAGCGTGTGCAGCGTGGACATCACCAGGTGGCCCGTCTCCGCGGCGTGGAGCGCCGTTTCGATGGTCTCGTGGTCGCGCATTTCGCCCACCAGGATGACGTCCGGGTCCTGGCGCAGCGCTGACTTCAGGGCCTGCGAGAAGCTCATCGTGTCCACACCCACTTCGCGCTGGTTCACGATGGAGCGCTTGTCGCGGATGAGGAACTCGATGGGGTCCTCGATGGTCATGATGTGGTTGGTTTCGTTGGAGTTGATGTAGTCGATCATCGCCGCCAACGTGGTGGACTTGCCGGAGCCCGTGGTGCCCGTCACCAGCACCAGGCCGCGCTCCTCGCCGCACACCTTCTCCAACACCGGGGGCAACAGCAGGTCCTTCATCGTCATCACCTTGAAGGGGATGACGCGGAGCACGGCGCCCACCGTGCCGCGCTGCTGGAAGACGTTCACGCGGAAGCGGCCCAGGCCCGGCACTCCGTAGGCCAGGTCCACCTCGTTGCTGACCTTGAACTTCTCCTTCTGGAACTCGTTCATGATGCCGAACGCCATGCGCGCCACCTCCTCCGGAGGCAGGCGGCGGCCGTCCTTGAGCGGCACCAGCGAACCATCCACGCGGAACATGGGCGGCAGGCCCGCCTTCAGGTGGATGTCGGAGGCTCCGCCGCGCAGGGCGATCTGCAGGATTTCGTTGAGTTCCATGAGGGTGCCGGGATGGTAGCAGAACGCCCGCGCGCGTCGCGACGGGGCGACGCCCACCCGCTTGCCCGCAAAGCACGACGGCGGAGGCTTCCCGAAGGAAACCCCCGCCGACGAACGGCCGGACAGCTGGCCGACAAGCGCGATTAGCGCTTGGAGAACTGGAACCGACGACGGGCGCCGGGCTGGCCGTACTTCTTACGCTCGACCGCGCGAGCATCGCGGGTGAGGAAGCCGGCCTTCTTCAGCGCCGGACGGAACTCCGGGTTGAAGGCGCACAGCGCGCGCGCGATGCCGTGACGGATGGCACCGGCCTGGCCAGAGAGACCGCCGCCGCGCACGTTGACCGTGACGTCGAGCTTGCCCTTCTGCTCCAGGATCTCCAGCGGCTGGTTGAGCACCATCTTCGACGTCTCACGGCCGAAGTACTCGTTGATGTCGCGGCCGTTGATGACGACAGCGCCGTTGCCAGGACGCAGCCAGACGCGAGCGGTGGCCTCCTTGCGGCGGCCCGTGGCGTAGAAACCGAGTTCAGGATTGATCGCCATGGTTGTCTTACGCCTCGACCTTGAACGCCACCGGCTTCTGCGCGGTGTGCGGATGAGTGTCACCAGCATACACCTTGAGCTTCGTCATCATCTGACGGCCCAGGGCATTGCGGGGCAGCATGCGGCGCACGGCGTTGAGGATGATGTCCTCAGGGTGACGCTGGCGCAGCTTCTGGAGGTTGGTGATCTTCAGGGCACCCGGGAAACCGGCGTACGGGTGACGG
Source organism: Corallococcus exiguus (assembly GCF_009909105.1). NCBI lineage: Bacteria > Pseudomonadati > Myxococcota > Myxococcia > Myxococcales > Myxococcaceae > Corallococcus > Corallococcus exiguus. The sequence continues at coordinate 269,128 of NZ_JAAAPK010000004.1, read as the reverse complement.
TAGTACTTCTTGTCCGTCTCCTTCGTGCCCGTCACCTTCACCTTGTCGGCGTTGATGACGATGACGTGGTCACCCGTGTCGATGGACGGGGTGTACGTCGGCTTGTGCTTGCCCTTCAGGAGGGTGGCGATCTGACTGGCGGCGCGACCAAGCACCTTGTCGGACACGTCGATGACGTGCCACTGGCGCTTGATGTCCCCAGCCTTGGCGCTGTAGGTCTTCTGCGACATTTCGTGCACTCCAGACTTCGGCGCGGCGCCCAGGTGCATGCCAGGGGCCGCGTGCTCGTGCGGAACCAACCGCGGGTCCTCCGTCCAAAACTCCGACAGAAGCCCGGAAAGGCTGACCCTCCTAGTAGGACGGCGGGATCAAGTCAAGGTTGGGCGTACGGGGGACCCCTCAGGGCGCCCGGCCAGGGGTGCCCGGGCCCGGCCCCCCGGCGGCGGGCTTCTTGAAGCGCTCCTTCAGGTTGGCGAAGAAGTTCTTCTCCTTCTCGTCCGGCGGCCCCTGACGCGGCGCGTCCATGTCCACGATCTCGAAGGCGTCCGGGGGGAGGTCCTCCAGGAAGCGCGAGGGCGTTCGGGGGACCTCCTTGCCGCGCTTCACGCGCACGGTGGAGCGGGTGAGGTAGAGCAGCTCCTTGGCGCGGGTGATGCCCACGTAGCAGAGGCGGCGCTCCTCCTCGAGGTTCTGCGCCTCGCCCTGCATGCCGCCGTGGGGCATCAGGTCCTCCTCCATGCCGATGAAGAAGACGAGCCGGTACTCCAGGCCCTTGGAGGCATGCAGGGACATCAGCGTCACGCGCTTGTTCTGCCCCGGGACGTCCTCCTCTTCCTGGCGCGTGTCCAGGCTGAGGCGGTTCAGGTACGTGAGGAGGCTGGCCTTGGGGCCCTCGCGCTTCTCGAACTTCTCCAGGGACGCGAGCACCCCATCCACGCCCTTGAGCTTCTTGTCCGCGGCGGTGCCGGAGACGGCCTTGGCGCGGGTGGCCTCGCGGAAGCCAATCTCCTCCAGCAGCTTGTGCGTGGCCTCCGACAGGCGGGGCGTCTGGGTGAAGGCGTCGCGGTAGCGCTCCACCATCTCCACGAACTCCAGCACCTTGCCGCCCGCGCCCGAGGGCAGGTCGTCATAGGTGTCCGCGCGGCGCATCGCCGTCCAGAGCGTCACGCCCTCCGCGCGCGAGTGCGCGTGCAGCCGCTCCATGGTGACGTCGCCAATGCCTCGCGAGGGCACGTTGACGATGCGCATGAGGGAGATTTCGTCCAGCTTGTTCGCCAGGACCTTGAAGTACGCGATGACGTCCTTCACCTCGCTGCGGTCGAAGAACTCGCTGCCGCCCACCACTTCGTAGGCGATGTTCTTCTCACGCAGCATCTCCTCCACCGGGTGGGCCTGGCCGTTGGTGCGGTAGAGCACCGCGATGTCGTCCGCGGGGACGCCCAGCGAGATGTGCTTCTGGATTTCGTGCGCGATGAAGCGGGCCTCCTCTTCATCATTGGGGCACGCCACCACCTTCACCAGCGGACCGCCCTTGCGGTCGGTCCACATGCGCTTGTCCTTGCGCTCCGGGTTCTTGGCGATGACGGCGTTGGCCGCGTCCAGCACGCGCTGGGAGGAGCGGTAGTTCTGCTCCAGCCGCACCTCCTTGCCGCCCGGGAAGTGCCGCTCGAAGTCCAGGATGTTGCGCACCTCCGCGCCGCGCCAGGAGTAGATGCACTGGTCGTCATCCCCCACCGCGCACACGTTCCTCGCCTCGCCCGCGAGCAGCTTGAGCAGATCCAGCTGGGCGTGGTTCGTGTCCTGGAACTCGTCCACCAGGAGGTACTGGAAGCGGGCCGTGTACTTGCGGTGCAGGTCCGGGTGCTCGCGCAACAGGCGCGCGGGCAGCACCAGCAGGTCGTCGAAGTCCACCGAGCCCTGCGCCTTGAGCGCGAGCTGGTAGTCCGCGAAGACCATGGAGGTGATGAGGTCGTAGTCGTCCCCCATGCCCTCCGGCTTGGGCTGGGGCGCCTCGCCGGAGTTCTTCGCCTTGGAGATGAGGGTGAGGACCTTGCGCGCGTCGAAGGCGCGGTCGTCGATGCGCTTCTCGCGCATGGCGCGGCGGATGATGGAGAGCTGGTCGCCCATGTCCGCGATGGCGAACTTCTTCGGCCAGCCCAGCCGGTGGATGTCCTCGCGCAGCACCTCCGCGCCGAACGCGTGGAAGGTGCACACCAGCACGCCCTGGGCGCGCGGCCCGGCCATGTGGATGAGCCGTTCCTTCATCTCCGTGGCGGCCTTGTTGGTGAAGGTCACCGCGAGGATGTTGCGGGCCATGATGTGGTTCGGCCGCTCGTTGAGCAGGTGGACGATGCGGTGGGTGATGACCCGCGTCTTTCCACTGCCCGCGCCCGCCAGGACGAGCAGGGGGCCCTGGAGCGTCACCACGGCCTCGCGCTGAGGAGGATTGAGCTTCGAAAGGTCCATTGCGCGCGGGCCAGGGATACCCTTTGATTCGTTCGTGCGCGACTATTTCCTACGGCTGGCCATCGCATCGCTCGCGCTCGGCGTGGGCGGCGGATGCCGTGACGACGAACGCACGACATCTCCCACCCCGCGCGACGTGGTGACGACCGCCGCACCGTGCGTGTACTTCAAGGACCTGGCGCCGTTCCTGCCGGAGTCACTGGAGGGCTTCACGGTGGGTTCCACCGCGGGCTCCACGGGGAAGTACGGCGAGGTGTCCGTGTCGGAGGCGGAGCGCACCTACACCCGGGGCGAAGGCCGCGAGGTGAAGGTGCGCATCGTGGACACCACCATGGGGTTGAAGCTGGGGGAGGCCATCCGCGAGGCGGCGCAGAAGGCGAAGGGCCGCGCGGCGAGCGACCCGACGGCGCCCATCCAGTGGAAGGAGGCCGTGGGCTTCGTGCGCTATGACGCGGACGAGGCCGTCGCGGAGGCGAACCTCCTGGTAGGCGAGCGGTTCGTGGTGGCCGTCACCAGCCGCGGCTTCCCCAGCACCGTGGAGGTGCGGCGGGTGGCGCGAGGCATCGACCTGGCCGGACTGGCCCAGCTGCAGTGACTCAAGAGTCCAAGGAGCGTTTGTGGCGGTGAAGGACAAGGGGTCGCGGACCCAGACGGCCCAGGAGCTGCTGGAGCAGGAGAAGGCGGCGCGCCTGGGCGTGTCGTCCCTGGGCAAGCGCGAGTTCATGGACCAGTTCCAGAAGCTGTCCAAGAGCTACGCGGTGGACCCGGGCAACCCCGGCTCCTACGCGTGCGAGGGCTGCCAGCGCTGCGCCAACTGCATGTTCTGCAAGGACTGCGACAGCTGCCACCAGTGCACGCACTGCACGCGGTGCGAGCTGTGCACCAACTGCTCGCACTGCGTGGAGTGCAAGAACTGCCACGCGTGCGCCTACTGCGTGCAGAGCGAGAACTGCTCCAGCAGCGCGTACGTGGTGCTGAGCAAGAACCTGCAGGACTGCAACTACTGCTTCGGCTGCGTGGGGCTGTCCAAGAAGGACTTCCACATCCTCAACGTGGGCTTTTCCCGCACCGAGTACTTCAAGGTCGTGGGCCGGCTGCGCAAGGAGCTGGGCATCCCGTAGCGGTTCCAGCCCCCTGCCCCGCCGCGCCCTGCCTTACAGGGCGCGCACGTAGAGGGCCTTGAGGTACTCCGTCTCCGTGAGGCCCGCGAGCACCGGGTGGTCCAGGCCGGCGCCCCGCCGCTCCAGGATCTGCACCGGGCGCTTCGCGTCCGCGGCGGCGTCCAGGACCATGGACTCGAAGCCCTGCCGGTCCAGCTTCCCCGAGCACGAGCACGTCACCAGCAAGCCGTCCGGCTTGAGGCAGCGCAGGGCGCGCAGGTTGAGCTCGTGGTAGGCGCGCAGCGCGGTGGCCAGGCCCTCGCGGCGCTTGGCCAGTCCGGGAGGGTCCAGGACGATGGTGTCGAAGCGGCGGCCCTCCTGGTCGAAGCGGCGCAGCACGTCGAACGCGTTGCCGTTCTCCACCTTCACGTTGGCGCGGCCGTTGGCCTCCGCGTTCGTCTGGATGCGCGCGGAGGCCTTCGCGTCCTGCTCCACCGCGAGCACCGACGTGCAGTGCTTCGCGAGCGCGAGCGCGAAGCCGCCGTGGTAGCTGAAGCAGTCCAGCGCTTCGCCACGGCCCAGCTCGCCCGCGCGCAGGTGGTTGTCCACCTGGTCCAGGAACGCGCCCGTCTTCATGTCGCCCAGCAGGTCCACTTCGAAGCGGTTGTCGCCCTCGTGGTAGGTGAAGCGCGCGGCGCCCTCGCCGTGCAGAAGGCGCACCTCGCGGGGCAGGCTCTCGAAGTCGCGGCCGGAGGCGTCGTCGCGGCACACGACGTGGCTTGCGCCGGTCCTCTCCACCAGCGCTCGCGCGAGCATCTCCTTGCGCGCGTCCATGCCCTCCGACAGGGTCTGCACCGTGAGGCCCTGGCCGTAGCGGTCCACGAAGAAGCCGGGGAGCAGGTCCGCCTCGCCGTGCACCAGGCGCAGGCCGTCCCGCCCCGGCAGCACCGCGCGGCGGGCGAGCGCGGCCTCCAGGCGGCGGATGAAGAAGGCGTCATCCACCTTCTCTTCATTCGGCCCCTTGCGCGTGAGCAGCCGCAGGGCGAGCGGGGAGCGGCGGGCGTAGAGCGCCTGGCCGATGGGGTTTCCCTGAGGGTCCACCACGGCCACCACCGCGCCCGGGGTGTCGGTGGCGGGGGCGTCGGTGAGCTCCGTGCGGTACACCCAGGGGGTGCCGCGACGCAGTGTCTTGGCGCCCTTGAGGCTGACCCGGGCAGTGGGAAGAGAAGGCATGTCGGGGCTCACTCCAGGCCGCGTGCGGCCAGTTCCTCGTCGTCTTCCCCGCGCAGATGCCCGATTTCATGCAGCAGTGTCACGCGAATCTGTTCGCGCAGCTCTTCGGGGGTGCGCACCGCGCGGGCCAGGTTGCGCCGGTAGAGGGCCACCGAGCGGCAGGGCGTCTCCGAGCCGTCGCACGGTTCCTGGAGGGAGGGCCCCCGGAACAGGCCCAGGATGGTGGGCGACAGGGGCGGCTGGTTGGCGAGCAGGTCGTCCTCGGAGGGAATCTCCTCCGTGGCCACCGGAACGCCCTCCAGGTCCCGGCGCATGTCCGCGGGCAGGGCCGCCAGCGCGCGCTTCACCTGGGCCTTGAACTCGTCCGCCGACGGCAGGGGCGGCGGGGGAAAGTCTTCGGGCTCCAGGGCGCGGGCCTTCTGGAAGTGGTCGTCCGCCTTGGCCCACTGGCCCTCGCGCTCCAGGAGCAGGCCCAGGTGCTGGTGCGCGTGCGCCGCGCGGTCCTTGTCCTTCAGGAGCGACGCGAAGGCGGCCTTCGCCTCGCGGAAGCGGCACAGCTCGAAGAGGGCCAGGGCCTTCTCGTACTTCGCCTCGGCGTTGCCCGGCTCGCGGGCGAGGACAATCGCCGCACGGTCCAGCGCCTGTTCCGCCTGCCCCAGGTCGTTGAAGGCCATGGCGGCCACCAGCGCCAGCGACGGCACCAGCTCCGGGGGCGTGGAGGGCTGGGACAGGCCTCGCTCGGCGTAGAGGGCGCCAAGTTCGTCCCGCTCGCGAGTGGAGGGCAGTTGCACCGCGTACAGGTGCGCGGCGCCCAGGAGCGCGTCCGCGTCCCCCGGGTCGATGGCCAACGCTCGGGCGTAGGCGAGCTGCGCCTCCGGCTCGCGGTTGAGCGCGGCCAGCGCGGCGCCCCGTTCCGCGTGGGCGGCGGCGAGGTCCGGCTCCTGCGCGGCGGCCTGCGCGGCGCAGGAGAGCGCGTCCTCGTAATGGCCGGAGTCGTAGTAGTCGCGGGCCGCGTCCAGGGGCGCACCGCCCCGCGCGTCGCACACCGCCAGCGGGTGCACCTCCGCCACCGCGTCGTCCGGGCGCTTCACGGAGGCGAGGGGGCCCGCGTCCACGGAGGACTCGGCGAGCGCGCCCGCGTCAGCCTCCACGGCCGTGGTGACCGTGCCCGCATCCGTGCCCGCGTCGGCGTTCGCCGGAGGGGGCCGTTTGCAGGAGGCGAGCAGGAGGAGACAGACAGCGAGCAGACCGCGCCGCGACATGGGCGGGGAGGCTATGGCATCCGCCCCATGCACAGGAAGCGGGGACGTGCCTGCCCGCCTGAGGGGTCCCATCCCCTCCCCGGCTGCATTACCCTCCGGCCTCCCATGAGCGACCTCATCCTGGCATCCACCTCCAGCGCGCGACGAGTCCTGATGGACGGGCTGGGCGTGCCCTACCGCACCGAAGCCCCCAACGTGGACGAGCAAGTCCCCGAGGACATGCCCGCCGACGAGGCCGTGCGGATGCTCGCCGTGCGCAAGGCCCGCGCGGTGCAGGAGCGCCACCCGGAGTCCTGGGTGCTGGCGGCGGATCAGCTGGTGGAGGTGGGCCGCGACGTGCTGGGCAAGCCCCAGGACCGGGACGCGGCGCGCGCGCAGCTCACGCGGCTGCTGGGGAACACCCATGTCATCCACACCGCCGTGTGCCTGCTGGGGCCGGGCGGTCACCACTCGGAGACCCTGGAGGACGCGCGCCTCACGTTCTTCGCCGTCCCGCCGGAGGAGCTGGAGCGCTACCTGGACACCGGCGAGTGGGAGGGCTGCGCGGGCAGCTACCGCGTAGAGGGCCGGGGGCAGGCGCTGCTCCAGAAGCTGGAGGGCGACCGCACCAACGTGCAGGGACTGCCCATGCTGTCGGTGGTACGGCTGCTCCGGCAGGCGGGCTTCGACCTCTTCGCCCGCCCCTAAGCCCCGGCGCTCAGCGCGCGCCGGACAGCTCCGCCAGAATCTCCTGGTACGCGGCGCGGGCCTTGTCGGACTGGTCCGCCTTGAAGCTCGCCGCGGCCACCACAGGGTGGCCGCCCCCGCCGTAGCGGCCGGCGATGGCCGCCAGGTCGTGCTTGCGCGTCTCCGGCCGCCACGGGTTGGAGCCCAGCGAGACCTTGGCGCGCGACGCGCCCTTCCCCACCCACAGCGTGTAGCGCGCGTCCGGATAGAGCGCGTACGCGATGAACTTGTTGAGGCTGTCCACGCCCTCGTCCACCAGGTCGAAGGAGACGACGCCGTTCTCGTACCGGGCCTTCTCACGCACGAGGTCGATGTTGCGCTGGTGCTTGAAGAGCAGCGGCTCCAGCGGGGCGGCGATGAGCGGTGACCGGGCGATGTCCGCCAGCGAGTCCGTCTGCATGCGCCGGATGACCTCCGGGATGAGCGTGTCGTCCTTCGTCGCCTCCAGCACCGTCATGATGCGCAGCGCGGGCTCCTCCAGCGCCACCGCCATCTGGGGGCTGGGGAACTGCGCTCCGTCGATGATCTCCGCCCAGTGCAGCAGGTCCTTCAGCGGGGACGAGTCCCAGCCGAAGCGCTCGCGCGCCACGTCCGCCAGGTACAGCGTGCAGCTCTTGCGATGCGGGTCGTGGAACTTCCGGCCGCTGGTGTCGCGCTGGAAGTGGGGCTCGTCGCCGGGCTGCTGGAAGGCGGAGGCGTGGTGGTCGAACCACCAGGTGAGCCGCGCGTCCTGGCTGTAGCGGAAGTCGACGATGACGTTCTCGTCGCCCGTGAAGACGGCCGGGTCGATGCCCTCCGCCCCCGGCTTGTGGGCGAGGCCCCGGTAGCTGAACGTCGCGTCGGCGCGCACGCGCTCCCGGTAGAAGCGGGTGAAGACCGCGGCGCTGGCCGCGCCGTCGAAACAGTTGTCGTGGAAGAGGACCTGGACTCGCATGGGCGCCCGCCCTCTACCGCGAATCCCCGCCGCGGCCCAACCGCACCGCGGTCGCCTGCCCGCAGGGGCTGTGGCCAGGGGGTGACACCCGACCCAGCCCTGTCGTCGCACGGCCTCAGGCGGTGCGCTCCATTGAACGATGCGTGGAAATCACCGCGCTGGATGAACGAAAAACTCGACAGAACGAGGAACGACCCTGAAGGGCTGAAAAAAGGAAGGCCCGTCCGCCCCTCGGAAACCCGCTACCCGCGAGGAAAACCCCTGGATTCAGGAACCTGACGGGGAGGCTGAGCCCTGGCACCTCGCCTGCATGGTGTCAGACCGACGAGGTACTCACCCGCGTATCGGCAGTAGCGGGAGGAACCATGGCGAAGCGGACCGCAGGCAAGACGAAGGGTGGCACGGTGCGGCGGCAGGGTCGGCGGGTGATGCCCGCGCTGCGTCGCACGGCGAAGCGCGCGCGGGTGGCGGCGCAGAAGGCCCAGCTCACCCTCGGCGAGGTCATCGCGGCGGCGTTCGACACCGCGGGCGGAGAGATGAGCGGCGTGCTGGAGCTCGTCACCTCCCCGCAGATGACCCGCGCGCTGGGCCGCCGCATCGTCGTCGAAGGCTGAAGCGCCCGCGTCCCGGCCCCGCGAAGCCCAGGCCGTGCTCCGCTGAAACGGAGCGCGCGGGCGCGGAGCTGTCGCGACACGGCTGTCAGCCTTTCTCCACCAGGTGCCGCGTTTCGCGTGAGCGCGGGTGGAGTCCTTCTCCCCTTCTTTTCGTCCTGAAACCTGGATCCGTTGGACTGGGTAATGGAGCCGCTCGGGGTTCATCCGGACCCTGGAGTGCCCGCGTTCGTCACTTCGCGCCGGGTGTGCTGCGCGCTTCGCACCTGAAACACGACGGCCCGTGCTCCCTCGTAAAACCGGGAACACGGGCCGGGAAACCCCGGAGTGCGGGGCTTTGGGTGCCTGGGACTAGCGGGGCTGCCAGCGCGGGCGGTAGTCGTCACCCTCGTTGGTCAGCACCGTGTACGTGTCCTTCGGGTGCTGGATGAGGGTGCCGGTGGGCTGGCCGGTGGCCGGGTCGATGGGCTGCACGTAGAGCGCTCCGCCGAAGACGTAGGCCACGAGCTGGCCGTCCGGGGAGAACGACGGCAGCGTGGCGTTGTCGGCGAGCTTCACCGGGGCGCCGTCCGCCGCGCCCGTGGTGGTGTTCACGCGCTGCAGGAAGATGACGTTGCCCGGCGTGGTCCCGCACAGCGTCGCGCCGGTGTTGCCGCACAGCGTGGCCGCGCCATTGATGTTCTGGTAGTAGGCGCGCACGTACGCCACCCAGCTGCCATCCGGCGCCCAGTTCGGGTTCGCGATGTACGAGTCCACGGTGCCGCCCGTCGCGCTATCGGAGGTCCTGTCCGCGAGCAGCGCCGGGGTACCGCCACCCGTCACCGGCAGCGAGTACAGCCGCAGCACCGGGGTGGTGTCCGTGCCGAAGGTCACCGTGAGGTTGTCCGGGTTGGCCAGGAAGAGCAGCTGCGAGGTGGTGCGGTTGTAGTGCGGCTGCTCGCCCGAGGTGGGCGAACCCGCCAGCGGAGCCGGCACGCCGCCGCCCGTGGAGACGTAGATGCCGTTGCCCGCGGCGCTGTAGGCGTAGTCCGTGCCGTTGGGCGCCAGGTCCGGGAAGGTGCCGTTGACGGTGGCCTGCGTGGGCGAGCCGCCCGTCGCCGCGATGGTGGAGATGCCCGTGCTGCCGCGCACCCAGGTGATGAGGTTGCCCGGCTCCCACTCCATGTAGCGGATGCGCGTGCTGCTGGAGGCCGTGCCCGTGGTCAGCACGGTGGGCGCGGCGGCCGTGAGCGGCACCGGGCGCACCGCGAGCTCACCCGCGGCGGCGGTGACGTCGCCCTGCACGAAGGCCACCTGGGCGCCGTCCGGGCCGAAGCGCGGGTAGGCGCTGGCGACACCGTCGGCGCTGAGCGACGTCATCCCCGGCACGTCGTATTCCGTCACCAGCGCGCGCGTGCCGCCGTCGTTGCCCGTCACGGCGATGAGGAGCGACTGGCAGGTGGCGGCCTCGCAGCGCAGGCCCGCCATGCACTCCGCGGACGCGGTGCACGCGCCGCCCTTGGCCACGTTCATCCCCGCGTCGGTGCCGGCGTCGACTTCCGTCCCGGCGTCCTCGGTGCCCGCGTCGACCTCCGTGCCGGCATCAACCTCCGTGCCCGCGTCGACCTCCGTGCCGGCATCAACCTCCGTGCCCGCGTCCTCTTCCGGCGGGAACACGAGTTTCTGCAGCTCGCACTTGTTGTCCGCGTTGCAGATCCATTCCTGGCCCGCTGGCGCGGCGCCCTTGTCACGGCAGTCGAACTGATCGACGCACTCGTCGCCACAGCCCGTCCCCAGCACCGTCAGCGCCCCGAACAACGCCCCCAACACCACTCGCTTGATCATTTCCACGCCTCCCAGGTCGCGATGCTCCAAAGTCAGGGGGCGCGTCTTAGCTTCGCGTTCACGGGTGCCGGCAGGCCTTGAAGGGCATGGCATCCGAGGCTGTCGGTGATTGAACTGGATTGAGAAGAAGGGTGCTCAATGATCGACACGCACTGCCATCTGGACGCCTCGCGCTTCGACCCGGACCGCGACAGCGTTGTCGCGCGCGCCTGGGCCGCGGGCCTGCACGGCATCCTCATTCCGGCGGTGGGCCCGGACACGTGGGAGCCACTGCTCGCGCTGCCGCGAAGGGACGCGCGCATCCAGGTGGGGCTGGGCATCCATCCCCAGTTCCTGCCGGACCTGCCAGCGGAGGATGACGGCGCGCACCTGGAGCAGCTGGACGCGCTGCTGTCGCAAGGCGGCGCGGTGGCGGTGGGCGAGTGCGGCCTGGATGGCCCGTCCCTCCCCGGCGCCCCACTGGAGCGGCAGCTGGCGATGCTGCGCGGACACATGGCCCTGGCGCGCAAGCATGGGCTGCCGGTGCTGATGCACTGCCACCGGCTGCACCCGGCGATGATGGAGTTCCTGAAAGCGGAGCCGTGGCCGGAGGCCGGCATCCTGATGCACAGCTACAGTGGCGGCGCGGAGCTGGCGCGCTTCTACATCCAGAAGGGCTGTCACTTCTCCTTCGCGGGCCCGGTGACCTGGGCGGAGGCGCGCAAGCCGCTGGACGCCCTGCGCGTGATTCCGGCGGACCGGCTGGTGGCGGAGACGGACTCGCCGGACCAGGCGCCCACGCCCTTCCGGGGGCAGCGGTCCGAACCCGGCTACCTGCCCCACATCCTCGCGGGCATGGCGCACGTGCTGGGAGAGCCGGTGGATGCGCTCGCCCAGCGGACGACCGAGAATGCCCGGCGCCTGTTCCGGGAAGCTTTCCCCTCCCCTTCGCGGTAGGCGAGCGTCGCGTGATAGAGGAGCCCTTCATGAACCCGCAGCCCGCCCCCGCCCCCACCGCCGAGACCGAGGCTCCCCCCGCCTCCCCGGCCGCTTCGAACGCCGTCGCGCCGGAAGCGTCGCTGGCGAAGCCCTTCAAGCTGTCGCGCCGCTTCGACCGCACGGCGCGCCTGTTGGGCGACAACGCCATGGAGCGGCTGGCCAACGCGCACGTGGTGGTGTTCGGCCTGGGCGGCGTGGGCAGCTTCACCGCGGAGGGCCTGGTGCGCAGCGGCGTGGGCCGCCTCACGCTGGTGGACCACGACGACGTGTGCGTCACCAACACCAACCGCCAGCTGCACGCGACGGTGAAGTCGGTGGGCAAGTCGAAGGCGGAGTTGATGGCCCAGCGCTGCCAGGACATCAACCCGCAGGCGAAGGTGGAGGCCCTGCGCGAGTTCTACCGCGAGGAGCTGGCGGAGACGCTGCTGCCCGCGGGCCGCTACGACTTCGTGGTGGACGCCATCGACAACGTGAAGGCGAAGCTGCACCTGCTGCACCGGTGCGTGACGCTGGGCCTGCCGGTGGTCAGCTCCATGGGCGCGGCGGGACGCCTGGACCCCACGGCCATCCGCGTGGAGGACCTGAGCGAGACGCACATGGACCCGTTCGCCAAGGACATCCGCAAGCTGCTCAAGCGCAAGTACGGCGTGGAGACGGAGCGCCACACGGGCATCACCGCCGTGTACTCCATCGAGACGCGCCGGCAGCCGGTGCCGCTCAACTACGACGACGCGACCGACGGCTTCCTGTGCGTCTGCCCGCAGGACAACGAGTTCCACACCTGCGACCACCGCACGCAGATTGACGGCAGCGTGGCGTTCGTCACCTCCGCCTTCGGCATGAACGCCGCGGGCGTGGTGGTGCGCCGGCTCGCTTCCACGCGGTAGCGCGTTTCAGGCGACCCGGGGCCGGGCCTGCGCCACCGCGGGCTCTCGGCCGCACGGACGGCGGAAGACGCAGCGGGCGCAGGCGTCCAGGTTCCCCGTCTGAGGGAAGGCCTCTGAGTCCTTCGGCGTGTTGGTGGCGACGTCCTTGAGCAGACCGCGCATCCCGTCCACGCTCCGGGCGAAGTGCTGGCGGAAGGAGTCCATGGCGGACGGATCCACCGTCACGTCGTGCTCCAGTCCCTCGTTGAGGTACACGAGCGACGCGCGCACCTTCTCCAGCGGGTAGCGGTAGCGCTGCGCGATGTAGAGCGCGTAGCCCAGCACCTGCTCGTCGTAGCCCTCGCGCGAGCGGCCCGTCTTCCAGTCCACCACGACGACGGAGCCTTCGGCGTCCACGTAGGCGAAGTCCGGGATGGCGAAGGTCTTCACCCCGTCCATGACGAAGTGGGCGAAGTCGAAGCCCGCGTCCACCTCCAGCCACTGCGCGGGCTTGAGCCCCTTGGCCACCGTGGGCCAGCGCGACTGGAAGAACCACGCGAGCGCGGAGCGCACCGTTTCGAAGTTCTGCTTCCAGGACTCGTTAGGGATGTCCTCCCCGTACTCGTGCTCTGAAAGGCCGGTGAAGGGCTTGCGGTACTTCGTCGTCCAGTAGGCCTTGGAGCGCGAGTGCCGGAAGTCGTCCTGCATCAGCTTGTGCGTGCGCGCCTCCACCTTCGCGGGGTCCACGTCACGGCCGGCGCGCCAGTCCAGCAGCACGTCCTTGAGGGCCTCGTGCACGATGCTGCCCGCCCAGGTGTAGCGGTTGTGCAGCTTCTTGAGGACGTAGAGCTCGCGCACGTCCTTGGCCGCCTCCGCCTCCCAGCCGCCCCAGGAGCGGTAGTAGTAGAGGTAGTAGGCCCGGAGACACTCGGAGAACTTCTCGTGGCGGCTCTTGGACCAGGAGAAGTCGTTGGTGATGGGAGGGCGGGCCATGGACGCGGGCATCCTATAGACGATCGCCCGCCCCGCCAGAAGAGGGACGGGCGGCCGGACAACCGCCCCATGCCGTCGGTAAAAACGACGGGTGCACCCGACCGTACGGGTATGGTGCCGCGCCGCCCCCGCGAAGAATCACATGAGCCCACGCAAGCGCACCGACACCGGGGCACTCCCCGCCCCCGTCTCCCCTGAACGCCACGCCGCCCTCCACGGCCCGCTGCTCTCCTGGTACGACCGGAACAAGCGCGACCTGCCCTGGCGCCGCACGCGCGACCCGTACGCCATCTGGCTCAGCGAGGTCATGCTCCAGCAGACGCAGGTGTCCACGGTCATCCCGTACTGGGAGCGTTTCCTCGCGCGCTTTCCCACGGTGAAGGCCCTGGCCTCCGCGCCCCTGGACGACGTGCTCTCCGGGTGGAAGGGGCTGGGCTACTACTCGCGCGCGCGCAACCTGCACCGGGCCGCTCAGGAGGTGGTGGAGCGCTTCGGCGGGAAGCTCCCGTCCAAGGCGGAGGAGCTGCTCTCCCTGCCCGGCTTCGGCCGCTACACCTCCGGGGCCGTGGCCTCCATCGCCTTTGGCGAGGAGGCGCCCATCGTGGACGGCAACGTGGCCCGAGTGCTGTCGCGCCTCTTCGAGGTGGAAGGCCTGCCCGGAGACCGCGACCGCGAGGCCACGCTCTGGGCGCTGGCCTCCGCGCTGGTGAAGGGTGAGCGGCCCGGAGACTTCAACCAGGCGCTGATGGAGCACGGCGCCACGGTGTGCCGGCCGGAGTCGCCGCTGTGCCTGCTGTGCCCCGTGCGCGACGGGTGCATCGCGTTCAAGAAGGGCCGCGTGGACGAACTGCCTCCGGCCAAGGTGCGCGCCGCGCCTCGCAAGCTGTTCCTGGCGCTGGCCGTGTGGCCGCACGCGGGCACGCTCCTCTTCGCGCGTCGCGCGGACAAGGGCCTCTTCGGCGGCCTGTGGGAGCTGCCCGCCGTGGAGGTGGAGGAGAACACGTCCGAAGCAGAGGCGACGGAGCGGCTGGCGACAGCACTGGGCGCGCCGCTCACGCTGGAGGGCACGTTGGACAGCGTGCGCCGGCAGCTCACCCACCGCGACCTCACGCTGCGGCTGTTGCGCGTGACGGGCGACAAGCGCCCCACGAAGTCCTCCGCGTTCCAGGAGCTGCGCTGGTGCACGCCGCGGGAGGCGGAGGCGCTGGGCATGAGCACCGCGATGCAGCGCGCGCTCGACGCGGCGTTGGGGCACGGAGTGATGGGCGGCGATGCGGCACCCGCCGAGCCCGCGAAGAAGAAGGCGGCGGGCCGCACTGTCCGGAAGGCGGCCGGGCGCTGAAGCGCCTGGTGGGCTTCAGCTCCAGGACCGCACGTCCGGGCCTATTCCGCTGATGGATTTTCCGCGCGGAATGGCCCGTTGGTCCCTCAACACTTCGCGACCTGAGGTGTCGCTCCGGCAACCCCACACGACTTGGGTCTCTTCCGTGATGCTGGAGCGCGTCCGAAGCTTCAGGCCGCCTTTTCCAGGAGGAAGCCCCATGGCCCGTCAGAACGCGCAGAAGTCGCAACCGAACCCGGCCCCCAAGGCCGCGCCGGAGCGGACCGAGGACAAGAAGCCGGTGGCCACGGCGAGCGCGCCCACGAGCAAGACCGCCGCGCTCACGCAGGAGCAGATTGCCCGCCGTGCCTACGAAATCTTCCAGGCCCGGGGCGGCACGCACGGCAACCCCGAACACGACTGGCACCAGGCTGAACGCGAGCTGCGGCTCGGCCGGCAGTAGTCAGCCGCCAGGGCCGCCCGCGAGTCAGTGCGCGGGCGGCATCCCCTGGAGGGACGGGCGCTCGGACTCCAGCGCCCGCTTCAGCCGGCGCTGGGCCTGCTTCAGCTCTTCCAGGATGCGCTCGGCGTCCATCACCGAGCGCATCGCCAGCCCGCATGCGGGCGTCAGCAGCACCGTGGACAGCGCGCGCGCGAAGCCGATGTCGTTGGGCAGCGCCGCCTTCAACGACGCCTCCACCGAGTCCGACAGCTCCTCCACCGAATACGTGGACGCCAGGTCCGTGGGGATGACGCCCAGGCTCAGCGTGGCGCCGGAGTCCAGGAAGCGCTTCAGCGCGTCCGTCTCCTCCAGCATCGCGTCCAGAGACAGCCGCACGTCCAGCGACACCAGGTCCGCCTGCGCGTCCAGCAGCACGCCCCAGTCCGTGTTGCCGCAGCAGTGGATGCCCACGAGCGCGCCCTCGCGCTGCAACGCCACCACCAAGAGCCGCAGCTCCTGCTGCGCCAACAGGTGCTGCGGGTTCATCCGCACGTAGGCGTAGAGGCCGGGCTCGTCCAGGTAGAACAGGGGCGTGGTGCCCGTGCGCTTGAGGGCGCGCACCATGGCCAGCGCGCGCACCATCACCAGCCGGTACAGCGCCGCGTCCAGGCCCGGCACCGCCAGCACCGGCTCACCCGTCGCGGTGCGCACCACGGAGCGCACCGTGAAGGGGCCGGCCAGCTGCGCCTTCGCGAACGCCAGCTTGCGGTGCTCCACCTCCCAGAGGAACGGCTTCCAAGCGCGGCACGCGTCCGCCGTGGGCTCGAAGGACTCCAGGTTCCCGGAGGCGAGCGCCGCCTCCAGCCGCTTCTCGAAGGCCTCGCGCCCCGCGTTCCACCCGTCCACGTCCACCGTGCAGACGCCGTCCTCGTCGAAGCGCAGGCCCGGCAGGCCCTCCAGCGCGGCGGGGATCATCAGCTCGGACGGATGGCCCACCGGTAGCTGCGGCAGGAACGGGATGTCCATGGCGAGCGCGGCCTGCAGACCCAATTCCACCTGGGTGTGCGGCAGGCTGCCGATGCCCGTCGTGGCACACGCGGGCAGGAGCTGGACGGCGCGACGGATGGTGGGCGAAGGCATGGGGGGCAATCTATCCCTTCCGCGGCGCCCGGGCCCGACCTTCGGGCCCGCGACGCATCAAGTCACCGAGAAGTACGTGGCGCCCGGGTGGTGGAAGACGATGGCGGACACGCTCGCCTCGGGCTCCATCATGCAGCCGTCGGTGAGCTGCACGCCGATCTCCTCCGGCTTGAGCGCGGCGAACAGCTTCGTCTGGTCCTCCAGGCGCGGGCACGCCGGGTAGCCGAACGAGTAGCGCTTGCCGGTGTACTCCGCGCGGAAGCGCTCCAGCATCGTCATGTCCGCGCGGTCCGGGAAGCCCCACATGCTGCGCAGCTGCGTGTGCAGGAGCTCCGCGTAACCCTCCGCGGTCTCCAGCGCCAGCGCCTGCACCGCGTGCATCTTGAGGAACTCGCCCTTGGCCTTGAAGCCTTCGGACAGCTCGCGGATGCCCGAGCCCGCGGTGGTGACGAACAGCGAGAGCGCGTCCACCGGCTTGCCGTTCTCCAGCGGCTTCACGTAGTCCGCCAGGCACAGGCCGTTGTCCTTGTCCTGCCGGGGGAAGTCGAAGGACGTCACCGGCTCGCCCGTCGTGCCGTCGAAGAGCAGCACGCGGTCGCCGTCGCTGGCCGCCTTGAAGAACTGGAACACCGAGCGCGCATGCATAGCTCCGCCGCGCAAGAGCGTCTTCAGCTCCTCCACCGCCTCCTTCAGCGCCAGCGCCTTGCGACCCTCTTCTGTCTTCGCCAGCTCCGCTTCAGCAGGCGTGCCCAGCGCGCGCGACGACGTGCGCAGGCCCAGGTGACGGCCGTAGAGCATCACCGGGTTGATGAACTTCCAGATGTGGTCCAACGGCGTGTTGGTGAGCACGTGCCGCGCGAAGTCCGGCGCGGGCGGCACCGCGTCCAGCACCGCCACCTCCATGCTGCGCGAGCGGCGCACCGGGGCCGCGGGCGCGGGCCGGTCCTTCGCCTCCTGCGCCAGCTTCAGCCGCCGCGCGGCCAGGTCGTCCCGCAGCTTCGCGTGCGCGCCCGGCTCCACGATCTGCTTCGCCAGCTCCAGGCCGTTCATCGCGTCCTGCGCGTAGGCCACGGTGCCGCCGCCGTAGGCCGGGGCGATGTTGCGGTCCACGAAGTTGCGGCTGAGCGCGGCGCCGCCCACCAGGATGGGCGTCTCCACGCCTGCGCGCTTCAGGTCCTCCGCGGTGGCCACCATCTGGTGCGCGCTCTTCACCAGCAGGCCGGACAGGCCCAGGATGTCCGGCCGGTGTTCCTTCACCGCCAGCACCAGCTGCTCGGGCGGGACCTTGATGCCCAGGTTCACCACCTGGAAGCCGTTGTTGGCGAGGATGATCTCCACCAGGTTCTTGCCGATGTCGTGCACGTCCCCCTTCACCGTCGCGAGGACAATCTTTCCGCGCGACGCCGCCTGGGTCTGGCTCATGTGCGGCTCCAGGTGGCTCACCGCCGCCTTCATGGACTCCGCGCTCTGGAGCACCTCCGCGACGATGAGTTCGTTGGCGCCGAAGAGGCGGCCCACCTCGTCCATGCCCTTCATCAACGGCCCGTTGATGATCTCCAGCGGAGGCATCTCCTTCATCGCCAGGTCCAGGTCCGCCGTCAGCCCGTCGCGCGTGCCTTCGATGATGTAGCGCTGGAGCCGCTCGAACAGCGGCAGGGTGCTCACCTGGGCGCGCGCGGGCTTGCGCTCGCGGAAGTGCGCCGCGAAGGGCGTCACCGGGTCCGCGGTCCGGTTGTAGAGGAGGTCCTCGGAGAGCTTCCGCTCCTCCTCCGGCAGCGACGGGTAGCGCTCCAGCTTCTCCGAGTTGACGAGCGCCATGTCCAGGCCCGCCTGCACGCAGTGGTACAGGAACACGGAGTTCAACACCTCGCGGCCCGCGGTGGGCAGACCGAAGGACACGTTGCTGATGCCCAGCACCGTGCGGCACTGCGGGAAGCGCTGCTTGATGAGACGCACGCCCTCAATCGTCTCCACGCCGCTGCCGGTGTACTGCGCATCACCCGAAGCGCAGGGGAACACGAGCGGGTCGAAGTACAGGTCCTCCGGACGCATGCCGTACTTCTGGGTGAGCAGCTCGAAGCTGCGCTCGGCCACGGCGAGCTTGCGGTCGCGCGTGACGGCCATGCCCACCTCGTCGATGCAGCCCACCACCAGCGCCGCGCCGAACGCCTTCGCCAGGGGGACGACCTTCTCGAAGCGCTCCTCGCCGTCCTCCAGGTTGACGGAGTTGATGATGGCCTTGCCCTGGCAGTACGTGAGCGCCATGGCGATGACCTTCTCGTCCGTCGAGTCGATCATCAGCGGCACGCGCACCTTCTTGACCACCACCTCCAGGAAGTGGCGCATGTCCTCCAGCTCGTCCCGGTCCGGGTTCGCCAGGCAGATGTCGATGACCTGCGCCGCCCGCCGCACCTGGGCGCGAGCAATCTCCGACGCGTCGTCGAACGCACCCGCGACGATGAGCTCCTTGAACTTCTTGCTGCCGATGACGTTGGTGCGCTCGCCCACGATGATGGGGCGCTGCTCGTCCGTCACCTCCAGGTAGTCCACGCCGGACAGCGACGAGCGCGGCTTGGGTACTTCCGTGCGCGGCTTGAGCCCCTTCACCGCGGCGGCGAGCGCCTCGATGTGGCCCGCGTGCGTGCCGCAACAGCCGCCCACCACATTGATCCAACCGCTGTCACAGAAGCGCCGGAGCGACCGGGCAATCATCTCCGGCGATTCCAGATACTGACCGTTCTCGTCCGGCAGGCCCGCGTTGGGCACGCACGACACCGGGAACGGGCTCATGGACGACAGCGAGCGGATGTGGTCCGTCATGAAGTCCGGACCCGTGGCGCAGTTGAGCCCCAGGTACAGCAACTCCGTGTGCTCCAGCGACGTGGCCAGGCTCTCCACGGACTGGCCCGCGAGCATCGTGCCCATCGGCTCAATCGTGCCGGACACCGCCACCGGCACCGCCCAGCCCAGCTTCTTGAACGCCCGGTCGATTCCCAGCAACGCAGCCTTCACGTTGCGCGTGTCCTGCGCCGTCTCCACCAGCAGGTAGTCGG
Organism: Corallococcus exiguus; assembly: GCF_009909105.1. Taxonomy (NCBI): domain Bacteria; kingdom Pseudomonadati; phylum Myxococcota; class Myxococcia; order Myxococcales; family Myxococcaceae; genus Corallococcus; species Corallococcus exiguus. The sequence goes on along the minus strand of NZ_JAAAPK010000004.1, from coordinate 250,179 downwards.
AGCCACCCACCGCGAGCCCTTCGGCCTGCACGGCGAAGTTGTCCACCAGCTCCTCGAAGGTGATGCCGCCCGTGACGCTGATGGCCTTGGTGGTGGGACCGATGGAGCCCGCCACCCAGCGAATCCGGCCGTCCTTCGCCTCCGCGGCCTTGGCGGCCTTGAGCGCCAGGCGGGACGCGGCGATGTTGATCTCCATCGCCTTGTGGCCCAGCTCGAACTCCGCCAGCACCACCGGCGTGCCGCCGAAGCTGTCCGTCTCCGTCACGTCCGCGCCCGCGGCGAAGTACTTCGCGTGGATGCCTTCGATGACGTCCGGGCGGGTGAGGACCAGGTGCTCGTTGCAGCCCTCGTACTCCGCGCCGCCGAAGTCCGCCGCCACCAGCGTGTGCCCCTGCAGGAGCGTGCCCATGGCGCCGTCCAGCACGAGGATGCGCTCACGCATCGCGGCCTTGAGCGCTTCCACGCGCTGGCCGTGCTCCCCGGGGGGAAGCGGCAGGGGGTGGGCGATGTGGCTCGTCATGACGGTTTGACTCCGGTCAGCAGGAAGACGCGGAAGGGACTGGCCCCGTCGCGCGCGTGCGTCTCGCGGGTGAACGACGTGAAGCCGGCCTCGCGAAGGGCCGCTTCCAGGACTTCGGGCGAAAAGCCCAGGTGCCGGTGACCCAACCGCTCCAGCACCCACTTCTCTTCGTGCGGCATCAGCTCCAGCACCACCAGCCGGCCGCCCGGCTTGAGCAGCCGCGCGGCCTCCGCCACCACCGCCGCCGGAGCCTCCACGTGGTGCAGGCTCTGCGAAATCACCACCAGGTCCATGCGCCCACCGGCCAGGGACAGCCGGTGCAGGTCCTCGCGCAGGAACGTGATGTTCTTCAGTTCGTCACGGAGGGCCAGAGTTCGAGCCTGGGACAGCGCATCTTCACTCTGGTCGATGGCCCACACGTGCCGCGCCCACCGCGCCATGGCCCGGCTGAACACGCCCGTGCCACAGCCGAAGTCCGCCACGTCCAGCGGTGGCAGCAGCGACGCCAGCGCGCCCGCCCAGAGGAACCACGACTGGCCGGGCTCCAACAGCCGCTCGTTGAGCGCCTGCCGGTCCTCCCGCGCGCGCAGCAGGTCGTTGAGCCGCGCGGAATCTCCCGCCGCGTCCTCCGCCTCGCGCGCCAGCCGGACGAGCGGCCAGCGCGAGTCATCCGACTCCAGCGCCAGCGAGTAGTAGGTGAAGCCCGCCTGCCGCTCCTCGCGGATGAGCCCCAGCCCCTTCAGCTTCGACAGGTGGTGCGACACCGACGACTGGGCCACCCCCACCAGCGACACGAGCTCCGTCACGTTCAGCGGCGCCTGGGCCACCAACCGCAGGATGCGCAGCCGCGTCGTGTCCCCCAGGACACGGAAGGATTGGGAGAGAACGTCCATATCGAGCCATCAACATATATCGATTCAAGCCCCCAACCACAATGGCCCCGCCAACGCATTGCGTTGCCTTGAGGCACACCCATCCCGTAAAAATCCGGAATGGCTCCCTCTTCCACGCTGCATTCCCTGCTCGAAGGCAAGCGGTTCGGGCTGGTCCTCTCCGCGGGCTACTTCGGCTTCTATGGCCACGCGGGCTTCCTGAAGGGGCTGCACACCTCCGGACTGAAGCCGCACGCCTACGCGGGCACGTCCTCGGGCGGGATGGTGGCGGCGTACGCGGCGGCGGGCATGCCCATGACGGCGCTGGAGGAGCTGGTGCTGCGCCAGACGCGGGCCAACTTCTGGGACCCGGACCCCATTGGCGCGGTGATGAACGTGGCGTCCCGGGGGCACGGCTTCACGGGCCTGCTCAAGGGCGAGCGCTTCCGGCGCCTGCTGGAGGACACGCTGCCGGTGTCCACCTTCGAGGACCTGCCGCACCCGCTGCTGCTCACCGCGGCCAACCTCACCCACGGCTCGCACCAGGTGTTCACCACCGGGGAGCTGGCCCCGCGCGTCCACGCCACCTGCGCGTACCCAGGCCTCTTCCGCGCGGTGCCTCTGGACGGCCAGCTGTTCTGGGACGGAGGGCTCGTGGACAAGGCGCCCGCGCTGTCCCTCCAGGAAAGCAGCATCGGCAAGGACCTGGACGCCATCCTCGTGCACTTCCTGCCCAGCCGGACGGGCAAGGTGGTGGGCGGGCCCATGGCCTATCCGCAGGGCCTGGCCGCCGGCTCCGCCGCGCTCCGGCGAGACCACTTCCGCCTCCAGCTCACCGTCCTCCAGACGCGCAACGTGCCCGTCTATGTCGTCGTCTCCAACCTACCGCCGGTGACACCCGCCACGCTGGAGCGCGGCTTCGACGCCCTGGATCAGGCCCGGCTGTCCGCAGAGCGCGCCCTGGCCCGGCCCCCCGTTCCGTTCGAGGGAACCACCTGAACACCTCCGCACGCCCGCCCGGTTCAATGAGGGCCGAATAAACCACTAGGATAGAAATAACAGAATAGTCAGATTTGAATGACAGACCGGCGTGGCATGGTGGGGATGCTGTCCATCCCGGAGGAAATCCATGCTGAAGTCGACGCTGTCCCAGCGCCCCCTGCGCGGCGCGGTCATGGCTGTGTCCCTGCTGGCGTTGGCCCCCGCTGCTGTCGCCGCCCCCTCGCTGGCGCCGCGCGCGCTCATGGCGAAGCCCACGGGGCGGGAGCTGCCCGCGGGCACGTTCGTGGAGCGGCTGGTGGTGAAGTTCCACGAGGGCAGCCACGTGCGCCTGCGCGACAACGCGCTGCGCGCCCTGTCCTCCGAGCGCAGCGCGGGCGAGCGTGAGCTGCTGTCCGGCCTGCGCCTGGACTCCGCGCGCGTGGACGCGGACCTGGCGGAGGTGGTGGCGCTGCTGGAGCGCGCGCCGCGCATCGGTGTGCTGGAGCGGGTGTTCCAGGCGGAAGAGGCCGCGCTGGACGCGAGCAAGCTGTCCGGTGAGAAGTCGAGCGGCGAGCAGCTGGCGGACCTGAACCTGTACTTCGAAGTACCGCTGCTGCCCGGCACCACCGCGGACACCGTGGCGGACCTGGTGGCGGCGCTCAACCGCGTGGGGAGCGTGGAGACGGCCTACGCCGCGCCGCCCCCGGAGCCGGCGATGGTGAACTTCGCCATGGAGGCGGGGCTGCGCTCGCTGCTGTCCGCGGCGGACCTGCCGCCCACCACGCCGCTGTACCAGGCCAACCAGGGCTACCTCAACGCGGCGCCCTCCGGCATCAACGCGACCTACGCGTGGACGCAGACGGGCGGCCGGGGCACCAACGTGAAGATCGTGGACATCGAGGGTGGCTGGCGCACCTCGCACGAGGACTTCCCCGCGTTCTTCCGCATTGGCGGCACGCAGTACAACGACCTGGGCTGGCGCAACCACGGCACCGCGGTGCTGGGTGAAATCGTCGGCGCGAACAACGGCTACGGCGTGACGGGCATCGCCAGCGCGGCGTCGCCGGGCGTGGAGGCCATTGGCGCGCAGAGCAGCGCGAGCGCCATCACCAACGCGGCGGCGGCGGTGGGCGCGGGCGGCGTCATCCTGATTGAACTGCACGCGGGCGGCCCCGCGGACGGCACGGCCTGCACGTGCAACACGTCCCAGTGCAACTACATCGCGATGGAGTACTGGCAGGACAACTACGACGCCATCCGCACCGCCACCGCCAACGGCGTCGTCGTGGTGGAGGCGGCGGGCAACGGCAGCGCGAACCTGGACGCGGCGGCCTACGGCGGCCGGTTCAACCCGGCCACGCGTGACTCGGGCGCCATCCTGGTGGGCGCCAGCACCGCCACCACGCGCGTGCCCATGTGCTGGACCAACTTCGGCCAGCGCGTGAACGTGCACGCCTGGGGTGAGCAGGTCGTCACCACCGGCTACGGCGACCGCTTCGGCAGCGGCTACGGCGAGGACCAGTACTACACGTCCACCTTCAGCGGGACCTCCAGCGCGTCGCCCATCGTCGTGGGCGCCGCCGTCAGCGCCCAGGGCGTGGCGAAGGCCAACGGCCGGCTGCTGACGTCCGTGCAGATGCGCGGCCTGTTCGTCAACAACGGCACGGCGCAGGCCAACGACACCCGGAAGATTGGCCCGCTGCCGGACCTGCAGAAGGCCCTGCCCAAGGTCATCTCCGGCAACTTCTAGAGCTGACAAAGGCCGCCGACCTCCACGTGCGGCCACGCGGCCCTCCGTGCCCTTCGGGGTGCGGGGGGCCGTTGTCTTCTCCAGCCGTCAGCGCCCGCTGTAGCGGCGGTGGTCCACCATCAGGCAGCGGTCCTGCACCACGCGGATGCCAGCGGCGGCCAGCTTCTTCGCCGCGGCGTCGTTGCGGATGCCGGACTGGAACCACACCGCCTTGGGCTTCTTCGCGATGATGTCGTCCACGTGCTGGTCGATGTCTCCGGGCCTGCGGAACACATCCACCAGGTCGATGTCGCCCGGGATGTCCACCAGCTTCCGGTACACCGGCTTGCCCAGGATCACCTTCGCGTCCGGGTAGTAGACGGGCACCGGCACCACGTCCACGCCCGCCTTCGCCAGGTACTCCGGCACGTAGTACGCGGGCTGGGCGGAGTGGTCCTCCGTCTTGATGCCCAGCACCGCCACGCGCATGGATTCCTGCACCACGCGCTTCACACCCGCGTCATCCTCGATGAGGTACTCGTCGTGGCTCATGGCCCTTCCTCCTGGAGCTCTTCCGCCTGGGACTCGGTGGTGAGCGTCAACGTGCCGCCCGCCCCCACCGCCTTCACCTTCAGCAGGCGGCGCACCGGGATGAACCGGGCCCACGTCACCACCTGCTCGCCTTCACACGTCACGCCCTTCGAAAGCTCGGGCGAACCGGCCTCCGCCCACGCGGCCTTCAGCTCCGCCGGGGCGTTGGGAGGCAGCGCGTCCAGGCACTTCAGCGTCAGCACCACCGCGTCGCCGAACGTCGTGAGCCGGGTGCCTTCCACCGTGCGCTCCAGCAGGAAGGCGCGCTCCTCGCCATTCACGTCCACGGAGTCCACCGCCCAGGTGCGCTGCCCCTCCACCAGGTTGCGCTGGAGCAGCCCCGCGTACTTCGCCTCCCACTCGCGGCGCGTGCGGATCTCCAGCGCCTCCGGGTTGAAGAAGCGCTCCACCTCCGGCACACCGGTGCCTTCGGGCGCCACCTGCCGCAGCGCCTCCTGCGCGGCCTCCGGGCCCACCAGCTTCACGAAGGTGCCGTCCGCCGCCAGCTGCATGCGCAGCGTGAAGCGCTCCAGCACGGCGCCGGACACGGACGGCACGTCGTGCCCGTCATGCACCTGTCGCGGGGTGCGCATGGATTGGGCCACGCGCCAGCCGCCGTCGGAGGGGGTGAAGCGCGTCTCGGTGGTGAAGGCCGCCTCGTCGCGCACTTCCCGCTGACCCTCGCGCTGGAGGGTGCGGGTGGCGCGCACGGATTCGGTGAGGAGGCGATCCACGGGCGGCTTGAAGTCCAGACGCACCGGCGGCGGCAGCCCCGGCGCGGGGTTGAGCGGCGGATACCGGGACGTGCACCCGGCAGCCAGAGACAGCAGCAGACAGCTCCACAAGAGGCCCGTACGCATGCGCTCGCGAACGCTGGCAGAAAGCCAGGGCGCCCGCGAGCGTCTTGCAACGTCCTTGTGTGGAGTGTCAGCGCGTGGGCGACACTAGGGGTGGCGCGTCTCGCCCTCGGAGGCACCCTCGATGCGGTCGCGCCCGATGTTGCGCCGGTCGCGGTCCACGCCATCGTCATCCTTGAGGCCGTTCATCGCGAAGCGGCGCTCGGCCTCCGCCAGGTCGCGCAGCACGTGGTCGCGCAACATGTACTCCTCCTGCGGCAGGGACTTGAGGATGTTGATGATGTCGACCGGGGCCTCGCTGTCCGCGGCAGCCTCGACGAGTTCCTCGCGCGTCGCCGGGTACTCCACCCCATCCAGATGCGGGGTGATGGAGCGCGCGGGATCCTCAGCCTTTCCGTAAGCCATCGTGCCTTCCACCTTTCTTGCGCCCGGAGCGTCCAGTGCCCGGACGGCCATTCATGCCTCAACGTGGGGATGACGCCCGCCCCGGGCCACCCTGCCGCCCGGCACCTCCTACGACGCCAGGCAAGCGGGGGACCGGCCGTCTTGCTCGCGTCCGCTTCGGAGTAGAGTCCCCCCGCGCCAACGCCCGACGGAGTGTCCTCCCTGATGTCCGCAGCCTCCCTGCTCGCCGCCTGGCTCACGCTCGCCAGCCCCCCCGCCGAACCGACGTCCCCTGCCCCGGCCACGGTCGCCACCACGGCTCCGCGCGACGTCTACGCGCTGGACGACGCCGCCTTCGTGGCCCAGGCCCGCCGAGACCTGGAGACGCTGCGCCAGGGAACCGAGGGGCTCCGCCGGCTCAAGGAGGAGGCCTTCCGCTCCAAGGCGCTGTACCAGCGCGGCAAGGACGTGCCCTACACCCCGGACGAGAAGCAGCTCCTGGTGTCCACCTGGGCCGCCTTCTTCGACTGCTTCATCTCCACGGAGGTGGTGCGCCAGCGCTACTGGGACTTCCTCAAGGTGCCCGCCTTCACCCAGCCGAAGAAGCACGCCTGGGGCTTCCTCCTCACCCACGCCGCGCTCGCGTCGGAGCTGGCGCAGGGGATGGCCTTCGCGGACCTCACCGGAGGCCAGGCGCAGCTGGAGGTGCTGCTGAACGAGCCCGGCCCCGAGTACGGCCTGCCCCCGCGCGCATTCAGCCGCTTCAAGGAGAAGGTCGTCCACGTGGGCACCAGCACGCAGCTCTTCACGGGCGACGGCTACCGCGCGACGCTGCACCCGGTGCTGGCGAAGGCTGGCGTGCTGAACGAGCCGGGCGTCCCCGCGCTCTTCCAGACCATGCGGCAGGACAGCAAGGCGGCCCGCTCACGCCTCCTGAAGCGCGGCCCGGTGCTCTTCGCCAAGGCCGCCGCGGACCTCACCCAGGACACCACCGCCCGCGCGGTGTTCCCGGTGCAGAAGACCGTGGCCGAGTGGATGGGCGACACGCGCGTGCACCGCTCCGGCAAGCCGCTCATCTCCCGGGAGCAGGTGCTGTCGCTGCTGCCGCGCATGGCCCCCGGCGACGTGATGGTCGCGCGGCAGAACTGGTTCCTGTCCAACATCGGGCTGCCGGGCTTCTGGCCGCACGCGGAGCTGTACGTAGGCACGCCTCAGGAGCTCTCCCAGACCTTCGACGCGGATCCGGAGGTGAAGACCTGGGTGGCCACCCTGCCCGGCCACCCGGAGACGTTCACCGCCCACCTGGCGAAGGCGTTCCCCGCGAAGTGGGCCGAGTACACCGGCAAGGACGCGCACGGGGACCCGTTGCGCATCATCGAGTCCATCAGCGAGGGCGTGAGCTTCACCGGCGTGGAGCACGGCATGCACGTGGACTACCTGGGCGTGCTGCGGCCCCGGCTGTCCCAGGTGGACAAGGCCCGCGCCATCCTGCGCGCCTTCACCTTCCAGGGCCGGCCGTACGACTTCAACTTCGACTTCTTCTCCGACCAGTCGCTGGTGTGCACGGAGCTGGTGTGGAAGTCCTACGCCCCGTCGAAGGACATGAAGGGCCTGGACATCCCCCTGGTGAGCGTGGCGGGTCGCAGGACGCTGCCAGCGAACGAAATCGTGCGCGTGTTCGACGCCGAGTACGGCCAGCCCAACCGGCAGTTCGACTTCGTCGCCTTCCTGGACGGGCGAGAGGGCCCGGAGGACGCCGTCGAAGCAAACGCCGAGTCCTTCCGTTACACCTACCGGCGGATGAAGTGGGACATCGCCCAAGAGTGAGGCTAGAGGCACACACACCATGACGGAAGAGACGGCGAACGAGTTGCTGGCCCTGGCCTCCCCCCTCTACGAGCGGATGATTGCCCAGCAACAGGCGAAGGTGCTCAAGCTGGCGCGCGAGGCGGTGCCCAACATCGGGCCGGAGGAGCTGCGCAACCCGCACGACTTCCCGGAGCTGAAGGAGCACCCGACCTTCGAGTTCGAGGACGGCATCCTGGCGGGACTGATTTCAGCCCAAATGGCCCTGCGTGCGGAAATCAAGGGCCGGCTGCCCGCGACACCACCGGGCGCCTGATGCTCGGCTGCCTGCTTTTGCCGTGAGGAGCATCCGTGGGTTACTGGTGCGCACCGTGAGCTTTTCCTCTGGTTTCGGCCCTCCGCTGGCGCGTGAGCGGTTGGTGTCTTCCCTGGCGGCGGAACCCCCGCGGCTGGACCTGGCGGCCCTCGCCATCGCGACGTTGGGCCATGAGGACCTGGACGCTCCGGCGTGTCTCAGGACGCTGGATGCGCTCGCCGCGCGGGTGCAGGTGGAGACGGAGCGCCTGCGCGAGAAGGGCGAGGCCCTGGCCCCCCTGCGCGCCCTGCGCCACGTGCTCGCGGACATCGAGGGCTTCCGGGGCAACGAGGACGACTACCACTCCCCGGACAACAGCTTCCTGAACCGGGTGCTGGAGCGGAAGGTGGGGCTGCCGATAACCCTGTCGGTGCTCTATCTGGAGGTAGCGCGCCGCGCGGGCATCTCGCTGTACGGCGTCCCCTTCCCCGGCCACTTCCTGGTGGCGTGCGACGCGGGCGACCACAAGCTGGTGATGGACCCGTTCCACCACGGCGACATCCTCACGGAGCACGGCTGCGAGGAGCTGCTCAAGCGCGTGGCGCCGCAGCTCAAGTTCGACCGGGCGATGCTCGCGCCCGCGCCGGTGGAGCTCATCGCGTACCGCATGCTGTCCAACCTGCGCCGCGTGTACCTGGGGCGTGACGACAGCCAGCAGGGGCTGGCGGTGGTGGACCTGCTGCTGCTGTTGGCTCCGGACCACCCGGGCGAACTGCGCACCCGAGCGTCTCTGCTCACCACGCTGGGCGCCTTCCGCGCGGCGCTCAAGGACGTGGAGCGCTGCCTGGAGCTGTCACCGGACGCGCCGGACCGCGAGCGCCTGGAGCTGTCCGCCCGGGAGCTGCGCGAGCGCGCCGAACTGCTCAACTGAAGAAAGGGAATCCGTCGCATGTCGTCCACGCCCGAATCGCCCAAGTCCCAAGTGAAGCCCTGGCTGCGTCTGCGCCGGGGGCTGGAGCACGACTTCACGGTGGTGAAGGTGCGCGAGGACGTGGTGATGGATCCGCGCACGAACCGGGAGCACCCCCGCGTGCACATGGAGTGCGCGGACTGGGTGACCGTCGTCGCGGTGACGAAGCAGGATGAGCTGGTGATGGTGCGCCAGTTCCGCTGCGGCATCGAAGCGGCGACGCTGGAGGCGCCCGGCGGAGTCATCGACCCGGGCGAGGACCCGGCCACGGCCGCCGCGCGCGAGCTGGAAGAGGAGACGGGCTACCGCGCTGGCAGACTGGAGCCGCTGGGCGTCGTGCACCCCAACCCGGCCTTCCAGACCAACCGCTGCCACACGTACCTGGCGCTGGACTGCGAGCGCGTGAGCGACGGGGACCTGGATGACGGCGAGGACATCGCCGTGGAGCTGTACCCGCGCGCGGACCTGCCCCGGCTCATCCTGGAAGGCCACATCACGCACTCGCTGGCGGTGGTGGCCTTCTTGCTGGAGCGGCTGCGCGCGGAAGTGAAGCGCTAGGCCTGCTCGCGCTCCCAGGTGCCGGAGCGTCCGCCGGACTTGTGGTCCAGCTGCACCGCTTCGATGACCATGCCGCGGTCCACGCTCTTGCACATGTCATAGACGGTGAGCGCCGCCGCGCACGCGGCCGTGAGCGCCTCCATCTCCACGCCCGTGCGGTCCACCGTCTTCACCCGCACGCGGACCTCCAGCCCTTCGTCCACGGGCGTGAGCGTCACGTCCACGCCCGCGAGCGCGATGGGATGGCACAGGGGCACGAAGTCCGGGGTGCGCTTGGCGGCCATGATGCCGGCGAGCCGCGCCGCCGCGAGCACGTCCCCCTTCTCCACCTGCCCCGCGAGGATGCGCTCACGCGTCGCGGGCAGCATGCGCAGGCGCGCGGTGGCCACCGCCACGCGGTCCGTCTTCGGCTTGTCGCCGACGTCCACCATCTTCACTGGCCGGCCCCCTTCGCCACCGCGGCGAGCAGGTCGTCCGCCACGTCGTCCGGGTCTTCCAACCCCACGGACACGCGGATGAGGCTGTCGCGGATGCCCGCCTGGGCGCGCTCCTGAGGAGTCATCCGGCGCGCGCTGGCGCTGGCCGCGTGCATCACCAGCGTGCCCACGTCACCCAGCGAAGGACCGGGCTTCGCCACGCGAAGCGCCTCCAGGAACCGGTCCCCTTCCTTCTGCCCCGCGCCCTTGATTTCGAACGCCACCATGGGCCCGAAGCCACCCTCCAGCACCCGCGCCGCCACCGCATGGTCCGGGTGGGAAGAGAGGCCCGGGTAGATGACCCGCTCCAGCAGCGGCGAATCCGAAAGCCGCTTCGCCACGTGGGCGGCGTGCTCGTTGTGGGCCTTCATGCGGACGGGCAACGTGCGCAGGCCGCGAAGCGTGAGCCACGCCTCGAAGGGGCCCAGCACGTCGCCGGACAGGATGCGCGCCGACCGCAGCGGGTCGATGCGCGCCTTGGAACCACTCACCGTGCCGCCCAGTGCGTCGCTGTGGCCGTTGAGCCACTTGCTGGTGGACTGCACCGCGTAGTCCGCGCCCAGCTCCAGCGAGCGCTGGCCGAAGGGCGACGGGAACGTCGCGTCCACCGCGAACACCGCCCCCGCGTCCTTGCAGGCCTGCGCGAGCGCGCGGATGTCCGGCACGCGCAGGAGCGGGTTGGAGATGCTCTCCGCCAGCACCAGGCGCGGGCGCCACTCGCGGATGCGCGCGGGCGCGTCCGGAGACGTCTGGTCGAGCGGACGCAGCTCCACGCCCCAGCGGGCGCACAGGTTCTTGTAGAGCGCCCGCGTGACGCCGTAGCCGTCCGTGGGCATCACCAGCACGTCGCCGGCCTTCCACGGCTGCGCGTCGAACAGCGAGCGCAGCGCGGCCATGCCACTGGCGTAGGCGACGCAGGCCTCCGCGCCTTCCAATGCCGCCACCGCCTCCTCCAGCAGCGCCGCGTTGGGCGCGCTGATGCGGGCGTAGGCGTAGTCCTTTCCGTCCAGCGCGTCGGACAGGTCGTCGCTGCTGTCGAACCAGTTCACCGCCGCCGGGAAGATGGGCGGCATGACGGGCACGGCCTTGCTCCCGGTGAGCCGGGAGCCCGCGTGCACCGCCACCGTTTTCTGTTTCGTGCTCATGCGCGTGTCGTCTCGCTCAGGACGGAAAGGAGGAGGGGCTACTCGCCGTGCTCGATGAGCCAGCGCTCCGCGTCGATGGCGGCCATGCAGCCCGTGCCCGCCGCGGTGATGGCCTGGCGGTAGTAGCTGTCCTGCACGTCGCCGCAGGCGAAGACGCCTTCGACGTTGGTGCGCGTGCTGCCCGGAATCGTCTTCAGGTAGCCGCTCTGGTGCGTCTCCAGGATGCCCTGGAACAGCTCCGTGTTCGGCGTGTGGCCAATGGCCACGAACAGGCCGTGCGCGTTCACCAGCTTGCTGTCGCCCGTCTTGACGTTGCGCACCACGGCGCCCGTCATCCCCTTCCCGTCGCCCACCACCTCTTCCACGGCGGAGTCCCACATGAAGGAGATCTTCGGGTTGTTGAGCGCGCGCTCCTGCATCACCTTGGACGCGCGCAGCGAGTCACGGCGGTGGACGAGCGTGACGTGGTTGACGATCTTCGCCAGGTACGTGGCCTCTTCCATGGCCGTGTCGCCGCCGCCCACCACCAGCACGTCCTGCTTCTTGAAGAAGGCACCGTCACAGGTGGCGCACGCGGACACGCCGCGGTTCTTGTAGGAGTCCTCGCCCTTGACGCCCAGCCACTTGGCCGTGGCGCCCGTGGAGATGATGACCGTCTCCGAGCGCACCTGGAGGCCGCTCTCGCTCTCCAGCAGGAAGGGCCGCTTGGAGAAGTCCACCTTGGTGATGTTCTCCATGTGGATGACGGTGCCAAAGCGCTCCGCCTGCTTCTGGAAGCGCTCCATCAGCTCCGGACCGGTGATGGCCTCCGGGAAGCCGGGGTAGTTCTCCACGTCGGTGGTGACCATCAGCTGGCCGCCCGGGACGCGCTGCGGGTGCTCCAGGGTGGGGCCGCCGGCGAACACCACGGGCTCCAGGTTGGCGCGCGCCGCGTAGATGGCGGCGGTGTAGCCCGCCGGGCCCGAGCCGATGATGGTGACCTTCTGGATCTTGTCCTGCGACACGGCGCCTCCTGCGCTCATACGTTGACGGGCCCGGACGGTAACAGACACCGCCTTCCTGGCCATGATACGAACCTGGACCCCATGGATGCCGCTGTCCTCAAGAAGGTTGCGCTCTTCGAGGGATTGACCCAGGGCCAGCTCGCCAAGGTCGCCCGGATTGCCCAGTCCCGGACCCACACGGCCGGAGACTTCCTATTCCGCGAAGGTGACACCGGCCAGGACATGTTCATCCTCGCCGACGGCAAGGTGCGCATTTCCAAATCCGTGCCGGGCATCGGGGAAGAGGCGCTCGCCATCCTTGAAGCCGGTCAGTATTTCGGGGAGATGGCGGTCATCGAGGATTCGCCCCGCTCCGCGGACGCCATCGCCCACACCTCCTGCACGGTGTGGGTCATCGAGCGCGCGAAGCTGGACCAGCTGATGTTCACGGACAAGGACCTGGCCTACGTCCTTCTCTGGACGTTCGTCCGCACGCTGAGCGAGCGGCTCCGCGAGACGAACGACAAGATCAAGGGCTTCTTCGCCATCTCCCGCTTCTAGCCGCCGGCCCCAGCGCTTCTCGGCTCCTCGCACGCCAGGAGTGCGAGTGGAGCATCGCTGTCCGTCCCGCCACCGGGCCTCTTCACGCGCCGCTGGACGGGCCCTGCCCTGGCGTCCCGGAGTGGCCCCGGAAAGGCACAGGCCTTGCTCAAGCCCGCCGTCGCGTGGACGGAGGCGGGATGGAACAGGGTGGAGAGGCGTGGGTGGAGTCGGGCGAAGGGGAAGCCACGGGTGGCAGGTCGGTGAGGGCACGAGGCGCGGGCCTGGGGGATGCGCGCGAGCGACTCTTCCGGCTGGGCGCGGAGGCCCTCACCGACCTGGAGTTGTTGGGACTCCTGTGGACGGAGGGGCTGGGGGACGCGGCGGACGGCGTGGCGAGGGACGGGCTCAAGGCGCTGGTGCAGGAGGATCCGCGCGTCTTGTGCGCGCGGCGGGGCGTGGGGCCGGCCAGAACGTCCCGGCTGCTGGCGGCGCTGGAGCTGGGACGGCGCGCGCAGCGCTCACCGGAGAAGCGGCCCCGGCTGCGAAATCCGAAGGAGGTGCACGCATACCTGGCCCCCACGCTGGGCGCGCTCCGGCGTGAGGTGTTCCACGTGCTGTGCTTCAACCCGCGCAACGTGCTGGTGCATGACGCCCGGGTGGCGGAAGGGACGCTGAGCGCGTGCCCGGTGGACCCGCGGGAAGTGTTCGCGGCGGTGCTCTCCTCGCGGTCCACGGCCATCGTGTTCGCGCACAACCACCCTTCCGGAGACCCGGAGCCCAGCGTCCAGGACGTGGGACTCACGGAGCACCTGGCGCGGGCGGCCGGCATCTTGGGAGTGAAGCTGTTGGACCACGTCGTCGTGGGGGACGGCGCGTTCGTGTCCATGCTGGAGCGGGGCATCCTGCCGGACAGCGAGCGGGAGGGGCGGCGCAAGTGCGTCACGGGCGGGGGCTGGTGATGGGGGCGGGCGTGTTGCTGGGGCTGGGGACGAGCCCCATCCGGGTGGAGTTGCTGGAGGAGACGCGGGCCCAGGTGGTGCGGACCGACGGCGGGCAGGCGTGCACGGTGGAGCGCTGGCGGCTGCCACCGGGCGTGCGCGAAGGGGACGTGCTCGTGGACGGCCGCCTGGACCCGGAGCGGACGGAGGCGCTGCGCCGCGAGGTGGCGTTGAAACGGGCCGCGCTGGCGGTTCCCCTTCCTCCGGGGCTCGAGCTGTGACGCGGGGACACCGGTATCCACGAGGGGATTGGCGTTGACGGCCCATCCAGGATGATGAACATGCGCGCGATGACGGAGTCCCTGCCCTTCCTCGAAGATGCCCAGCAGGGACTGGTGCGGCACTTCGGCCTGCCGGAGTTCCGCCCTGGACAGGCGCCCGTCATCAGCTCCGTCCTCAGCGGCCGCAACACCGTGGTGGTGATGCCCACGGGCGCGGGCAAGAGCCTGTGCTACCAGCTGCCGGCGATGCTGTTGCCGGGCATCACGCTGGTGGTGTCACCGCTCATCGCGCTGATGAAGGACCAGGTGGAGCAGCTCACCGCGAAGGGCATCGCGGCCACGTACATCAACTCGTCCCTGTCCGACGTGGAGCGGGCGGAGCGCCTGCGCAAGCTGCGCGCCCGCGAGTACAAGCTGCTCTACGTGGCGCCGGAGCGCTTCCGCAGCGCAAGCTTCCTGGAGCTGGTGTCCGGGCTGGGCGTGGAGCTGCTCGCCGTGGACGAGGCGCACTGCATCTCCCAGTGGGGCCACGACTTCCGTCCGGACTACGCGCTCTTGGGCCAGGTGCGCAAGCGGCTGCGGCCCCCGCGCACGGTGGCGCTCACCGCCACGGCGACGCCGGAGGTGCGCGAGGACATCGTCCGCGTGCTGCTGATGAAGGACCCGGCGGTGTTCGCGCAGGGGTTCGACCGGCCCAACCTCTTCCTGGACGTGGTGAACGTCAGCGGGGACGAGGAGCGCCGGGACGCGTGCGCGAGCCTGGCGGCGAAGGGCGGCGGCAGCGGCATCATCTACTGCTCCACGCGCAAGGCGGCGGAAGGGATGCACTCCGCGCTCGTCACGCGCAAGGTGAAGGCGGTGCTGTACCACGCGGGCATGGAGGACGACGCCCGCCGCCGCGCGCAGGACGACTTCATGTCCGCGAAGGAGGCGGTGGCGGTGGCCACCAACGCCTTCGGAATGGGCATCGACAAGCCGGACATCCGCTTCGTCGCGCACGCCAACATCCCCCGGGCGGTGGAGGCGTACTACCAGGAGATTGGCCGCGCGGGCCGCGACGGCAACCCCGCCACGGCGGTGCTCCTGTTCAACCACGCGGACGTGTACACGCAGGAGCGCCTCATCGAGGGCAGCCACCCGTCCGAGTCCGTGCTGGCGGACATCTGGGCGCAGCTGCAGGCCGTGGAGGAGTTCGACCGGGGCGTGCACGCGCTCGCGGGCATGGTGGGCGCCAGCGAGTTCGAGGTCTCCGCCGCCCTGAAAATCTTCGAGCGCGAAGGCAAGCTGGAGCGCGGTGGCCGGGGTGAAGGCGAGTACGGCATCACGCTGACGGACAAGGCCGCCAGCGCGCAGCCGCACGCGGCGGAATCACAGCGGCTGCTGCGTTCGCTGCTGGAGACCTTCCCCGTAGGGCGACAGGCGACCACGGAGTTGCCCATCCTCGCGCGGCGCACGGGGCTGACGGAGGACGACGTCCGGCACGCGCTGGGCCTTCTGGAGAAGTCGGGCGTGGTGCGGGTGCGCCGGCCGTTCGCGGGGCGCTCCATCCGCGCGCTGGAGCGCATCCCATTCCGCGAGCTTTCGGTGGACCTGTCCCGGGTGCGCGAGCAGGAGCGGCTCAACCGGCTGATGCTCAAGCGGATGGCGGACTACGCGTACACGCCGAAGTGCCGGCGCGCGTTCATCCTGCGCTACTTCGGGCAGACGGACGCGGCGGCGGTGTGCGGCAAGTGCGACCGGTGCGCGGGCAGCATGATGCCCAAGCCGTCCGGCTCCTCCTCGCGCTCCCTGCCGGCCGCGGCCGGAGCGCCGGTGATGGCGTACAGCGAGCTGGCGTCCATGGAGCTGCGCCGCTGGCGCAAGGACCTGGCGAAGGACCTGGGCGTCGCGCCCTTCATCATCTTCAACGACGCGACGCTGCTGGGGCTGTCCGCCGCGCTGCCGGTGGACCGGGAGGCCTTCCTCGCGGTGAAGGGCACCGGGGAGAGCCGCTGGGAGCGCTTCGGCCCCAAGGTGGTGGAGATCTGCCTGATGGCGCGCGCGGCGGGCCATGAGCCGCAGGCGGCGCCCGTGGCCCCGCGCATCCGCAAGGCGAAGTCGCGCAGCTAGCCCTCCGCCTCCACTCCAGAGGGGCCCACCGGGACTCTGGTAGAACCCGCCGCAGCCGCCATGTCCTCCACGCCCCCGCTCCACCGCCGCGAGCTCCTCTCCGTCCTTGGAGCCCTGTGCGCGGCGACGCTGCTCTTCTTCCACCGCCTGCTCGCCTCCGGAGGGGTCTTCTGCGAGCGGGACATGCTCCGGGTCTGTCTGCCGGCCAAGTGGCTCTGGGTCCAGGCCGTCCGCCAGTGGGAATGGCCGGACTGGACGCCCTTCAATTCGCTGGGGCAGCCCTTCGCGGGCGCCACCGTCACCGGCGCATTCCACCCCGCGAACCTGCTGGGCCTGCTGGTGGAGGGGCCGGCGATGCTCACGCTGATGGTGCTGGTCTGCTACCCCGTCGCGGCCCTGGGCACCTATGTCCTCCTGCGGCGCTGGGGCACGCGCCCGGGCGCCGCCGCGGTGGGGGCCCTGGGCTTCGCCTTTGGCGGCGCACTGGTCAGTCTCACCAACAGCCTGCCGTACCTGCAGGCCGCCATGGCGCTCCCTTGGTTGCTGGTGGCGACGGACGCGGTGCTGAAGCACGCGTCGTGGGCGGCGGCGGGCGCGGTGGGACTGGTGCTGGGCACCCTCCTCTTCGCGGGAGACCCCCAGGGCTTCGCGGTGGGAGGCGCCACGGTGCTCGCGGTGGCGGCGTTCGGCCCACTTGAAGGCGCGCCTCGCCGCAAGGTCCTCCTGGCGGCGGGGGCGGGGTTGGGGCTCGCGCTGCTCGTGAGCGCCGTACAGCTCTGGGCCTCCGCGTCCGTCCTGCGAGAGACGTTCGCGGAGCGGCGCACCCTGGAGACGGCCGTGGTCTGGTCGACCCATCCACTGCGCCTGCTGGACATGGCGCTGGGCAATGTCTTCGCCCTGGAGCGCCCCCTGCGCGCGCCGGTGGCGGAGGGGTTGCTGGGCACGCAGGTGAACGACTTCTGGCTCCGCTCGCTCTACGTGGGCCTGCCCATGCTCTTCCTCGCGGGAGTGGCCGCCGCGAGCCGGTGGCGGGAGCGCCGGGTCCAGTTGGCGTTGGGGCTGACGGCGCTGTTCGTCCTGCTGATGTTCGGACGCCACACGCCGCTGTATGCGCTCGTCTACGAACTGCTCCCCCCGTGGCGTCCCTTCCGCTACCCGGAGAAGCTCTCCGTGCACGTGGCCTTCTGGCTCGCGGTGCTCGCGGGGCTGGGCGCCGAATCGCTCGTGGCGCGAGAGGCCCCGGGCAGGCGGCGCGTGGCGTGGGTCCTGGGCGGGCTGGGCCTGGGGGTCCTGCTCCTCGCGCTGACAGGCACGGGCGCCCGCCTGGCCGAGGCCCTGAGTGGCTTCTATTCGGGCCGCCCGGAGCTCTGGCCGGAAGTGGCGCGACAGGTCGGTGAGCGGCTCTCGGAGGGCGGCCTCCGGACCGGAAGCGTCTGTCTGGCGCTGGGGCTGCTCCTCGTCTGGAGGAAGCTCCAGCCACGGCCCCTGGCCCTGGTGCTCGTCACCCTCGTCGCGGTGGACGTCGCATGGGTCACCGAGCCCGTGTACGTGTCCTGCGACCGCGACCTCATTGAGGCACAGCCCCTCTTCGTCGAAACGATGCGGCAGCGCGTGGGGGGCGAAACGCTGCTCGGCCAGACGCGTGTGTACACCGCGGTCGCGACCATCCAGCAGCCGAGTCTGGAGGGACTGTCCCTGGACGACAGGGACGCGGCGGCGAACCTGACGATGCTCGTTCCCGACGTGGGAGCGCGTTGGGGGGTGGAGGCCGCGAACTGGTACCTGCCCACGCTCTCCGCGCGCGTCGGGGCGCTGCTCAAGGACCAGCGCCAGTGGTGGCGGCGCTACGCGGGGCTCGCGGGAGTGGGCTTCTTCACCCTGGACACGCTCCAGGTCCAGAAGCGGGGGATGGAGAAGTACGTCGTGGCGGAGAGCGAGCCCTTCGGCGTGCAGCTGCTCGCGAACCCGCTCGCGCTGCCTCGCGTCTACCTCGCGGCGCCGCGTTGCGTGGCGGGCCCGGAGGAGAGCCTGGCCCTCATCGCCTCCAGCGACTTCGTTCCCGGACGCCAGGCGGCCGTGGAGTGCCTCACGCCCCTGTCCCAGCCCGCGCCGGACGCGGACCTGGGCAGCGTCCGCGTCGTGGAGCGCGACCCGGACGGCTCCACGGTGGAGGTGGATGCGAAACAGCCCGCGGTGCTGGTCGCCTCGGAGGCCTATTTCTCGGGCTGGACCGCCACCGTGGACGGTGCGCCCGCGGAGGTGCTTCCCACCAACCACGCCTTCCTTGGCGTGGCGCTTCCGGCGGGGCGGCACCAGGTGATCTGGCGCTTCATCCCTCCGGGACAGGGCATGGCCCTGGCGGTGAGCGGACTGGGCGTGGGCCTCTGCCTCTTGCCGTGGCTGCTCCGCCTGCGGCGCGTCCGCCGGGCGTAAGCGGAGGTTTCAGCCCCTGGGAGAGCCATGCCCACCGCGGGTGGCGCGCATCAGCGCCCACCGCAGCACGGCCATGATGGCGCCCACCACCACGGCGAGCAGGAAGATGACCGCCACGGTGACGAGGCCGAAGACGACGCGTACGCCCAGGTCGGTGATGCGGCCGCTGAAGTACGCCTCGCGCAGCGGCTCCATGGCGCGCACCAACTCCAGCGCCCGCGCCGGCAGCGAGTCGAGCGCCATGGAGAGGCGCTCGAAGAAGGGCTTGTGGTACCGCCTCCGGACGGACTCCACGACGATGCCCGTCAGCAGGTAGAGCACCGACAGCAGGAAGGCATTGCCCCACATGACCTTCAGCAGGGGGGAGGACGGGGGCC
Organism: Corallococcus exiguus; assembly: GCF_009909105.1. NCBI lineage: Bacteria > Pseudomonadati > Myxococcota > Myxococcia > Myxococcales > Myxococcaceae > Corallococcus > Corallococcus exiguus. Next base: position 231,331 of record NZ_JAAAPK010000004.1, on the reverse strand, counting down.
GCGGGTCGCTCACGTCGACCACGCTAGCGCGACGCCCGGCGCTTGAGGAGCGGAAGGGCCTTCTTCACCCGGTTCGCCTCCGACGCGCCCCCCGCGAGCTTCAGGAAGGACTCGTAGGCCTCCACCGCCCGGGGCAGCTCCGCCGTCTCGCGCACCAGCACGTCCGCCAGCGCCAGGTGTGCCAGGCCGTCCGTGGGCTCCAGCTCCACGGCCTTGGCCAGCGCCTCGCGCGCGGGGGCCTCCTGACGCTGCTTGAAGGCCACCAGGCCCAGGGCCAGGTACGCGCGCCCGTTGTAGGGGGCCAGCTTCACGGCCTCGTCCGCCGCCGCGCGGGCCTCCTTCACGGCCCCGGCGCCCAGCAGCACCCGCGCCAGCGTCACCTGGGCGAAGGCCTTGTCCCAGACGGTGGGCGCCTTGTCGGCCAGGTCCTGCAGCGTGCGCGCCGCGCCACGGCCACCGCCCGGCAGCTGCGCGTACAGCTCGCCCACGCGGCCGCACGTCGCGTCCGGCCCTTCCCGCCGCGCCGCCGCGAAGGCCGCGTCCGCGCTCTCCACCTGACCCTGGCGCAGGAACGCCTGGGCGATTTCGCAGAAGGTGTCCGGGTCCTTGGAGTCCAGCTTGTTGGCCCGCTCCAGCGCGGAGAAGCCGCCCTTCGCGTCGCCGTTGGCGAACAGGAGCGCCGCGCGCAGCCGCTGCCCCTCCGCGTCTTCCGGCGCCAGCTTCACCGCCCGGCCGGACGCCCCTTCCGCCTCCTTGCGGCGGCCGGACTGGTACAGCGCCAGCGCGAAGCCCTTCTGCGCGGCCGCGCTGCCCGGGTTGTCCAGCTGCCACGCTTCGAACTGCTTCAGCGCCTCCGGCGTGCGGCCCAGCGCCAGGAGCGTGCGGCCCAGGGCGTCGCGGGCCTCGCCATGCGCGCCGTTGCGCTCCACCGCCTGCGTCAGCGGCTTGAGCGCCATATCCGGCAGTCGGCGAGACAGGAGCAGCCGCCCCAGCGAGCACGCGCCCTCGTAGTCGCGCGGGTCCTTCATCGCCTCGTCGAACTGGGTCTGCGCCTTGTCGAGCGCGCGCTCCCGCCAGTACACCTGCCCCAGCGCCACGCGCAGGTCCGTGCGGGGCTTCTTCGCCAGCGCCTTCTCCAGCACGTCGCGCGCCTGGGCGCCGTTGCCCTCGTGCGCGTCCGCCAGCGCGAGCCACGCGACGGCCTCCGGCGGATAGCGGTCGTTCACGCGCGTCTTGCCCAGCTCCACGCGGGCGCGCTTCCAGTCCCCGAGCCGCGCGTACGCCGCGCCCCGCACCAGCGACACCTTGCGGCCGCCGTCGGCCTCTAGCCGCTGCAGGGCTTCCTTCTCGCGGTCGCGGTCCAGCAGCGTGCGCCCCAGGCCCTCCTTCGCGGCCTCGCTCTTGGGCTGCAGCTTCAGCGCGGCTTCATAGGCCTGCTGCGCGGCCTCCAGCTTGCCCGCCGCGCGGCCCGCGGCCCCGAGCGCCAGCTGGAAGTCCATGGCCAGCGGCCCCTGCACGCCCTTGGAGAGCATGGTGCGCGCCTCGTCGTACTTGCCCAGCGCGGACAGGATTTCGCCATGCACCAGTTGCTGACGGGGCTGGAGCGCGGGGGGCAGCTTCGCGTCCTGCGCGAGCGGCGCCACGTCCGCCAACGCCGCGTCCAGGTCCTGCTCCAGCGCGAGCCGGCTCTCCGCCATCCCGATGCGGGCGGCGGGGTGCTCCTTGGAGACGTCGCGCGCGCGCTTGAACATCTCCAGCGCCTGCGCGAAGTCCTCGGAGGCGAGGTAGTAGTCACCCAGCGCCACCAGCGCGCGGACGTTGCCCGGCGACGCCTTGAGCGCGCGGTCGAAGCGGTCCAGGGCCTTCTTCTCGTCCTTGGCGGCGATGAGCAGGCTGCCCGCGAGCGCGTGCACCTCCGTCACGTCGTCCTGCGAGGCGAGCAGCGCACGGTTCGCGGACTCACGGGCCCGGTCGTCGGCGACGAGCGCGTTGGTGGCCAGCACCAGGCCATTGAAGCCGTCCTTCACGCCCGGCTTCTCCAGCGCCTCCAGCGCGAGCCGGCGGTCATCCGCGTTGGCGCCGTGGTCCAGGTAGCGCAGCGCGTGCGCGTAGCCCGCGAGCGCCCAGGCGGCGGGGCTCGCCTCGTCCATGTCGCGCGCGCGGTCGAGCTGGCGGAGCGCTTCATCCAGCGACGCGCCCGTGTCCTGCGCCACGGCGCGCTTCGCGAGTTCCAGTGTCTCCGACAGCGTCTGGCCGCCCTGACGGGAGCGGTAGAGGATGAAGAAGCCCGCGCTCGCGCCCAGGAAGATGAGGGCCACGAAGAGCGCCACGGTCTTCGCGCCATAGCGCTCGAGGAGGGACTGCTTCGCCCGCTCCTTGGCGATCTTCTCGTGCATCTCGCGCTCGTACTTCGCCGCGAGTGCCTCCGTGTCCTTCGCGTTCGCCGCCGCCTTGTTGCGGGCCGCGGCCGCCGCCAGCTCCGTCGCATCCGGGATGTCGTCCAGCAGCGAGCGCTTGCCGCCCGAAGCCGAAGCGACCGGAGCTGGCGTCACCGGCGCGGCAGCGCGAGTCCGCACCGCCTCCGGAGGAGGAAGGTCCCCGAGCAATCCCCCGCCCTGCGACGCGGACGGTTCATCCGCCGGAGGAGCGTCCGGGAGATCCGCCAGCATCCCGGACTTGCGCCCACGGCTGGAGGACCCTGGATCCGCCGCCTGCACGGGAGCGGAAGGAGCCTCCGAGCCCTGATCCGGCTCCGACGGCGCGGCGGCCAGCGGATCCGCGAGGTTCCCCGACTCGGGGGCTTGGCCCGCCTCAACTCCGGCGTCCGACGCCGCACGCCCGCGTCCCGACCCCGGCTCCTGGCCCGGATCCGACGGGCCACCGCGAGCAGGATCCACCGGATCCGCACCGCGCTCCTGCGCACCCGCATCCACTGGGCCAGGGCCCCGAGCGTCCTCCGCCACCGGCGTCCCGGCGGGAGCCGAAGGCCCACCATGCGCCTCGATGGAGGCGACCCTGGAGGCCGCCTGCGCATCCGTTCCACCCGCCGGCGTCTCCGTCCGGGCAGCGCGGCGCGGCTCCAATCCGGCCGCCGCGGCGGCACGCGCCTCGAACGCGGACGGGGCCGCTTCCGAACCCGGCGGCTCCGGCGCGTCCTCCTCCGGCGCGGCCGCGGGGGTCGCCAGGACGCCCAGGTCCGCGAAGATGGGCGCCGGTCCACCGGACAGCGCCTGCTGGGCCTGATCCAACCACTGCTTCACGCGCCCGTTGTTGGGCTGCAGCGCCACGGCCTTGCGCAGGATTGGCAGCGCGGAGCGATACAGCCCGCGCTGCAGGAGCACGTCGCCAATGAGGTTGTAGGCGTACGGGTTGTCCCGCTCGATGGCGATGGCCTGGTCGAACTGCTCCATCGCCTCCGCGGGCCGCCCCAGCTGGATGAGCGCCTTGCCCCACAGCACCCGCCCCACGACGGACGTGGGGTGGTTGGAGATGCCCTGCGTACACACCTCGATGGTGCGCTGAGCGTCTCCCTTCTCCAGCAGCGCCTTCGCCAGCTCCACGAAGACGGAAGAGGTCGGGTCCTGCCGGAGGAGCTGCTCGTAACGCTCCACCATCGACTTGGCCATGTTGAGTCGCGACTCCGGTGCGCTTAGCGGGGGAGCGCGGACCATACCACTGCCCTCGTCCGTTCCGCCCAGCGGCTGGTAGCGTCGCGGCCATGAAACGCCTGTCTGCCCTGATGGTCGCCCTGTTCCTCGGTGGGGCCTGTGCCCACACCCCTCCCAAGTCGGACATGGAAGCGCTCCGCCCAGTCGTCGAGGGCTTCCACAAGAACCTGCGCTGGAGGAACTACCGCGCCGTGTCCACCTTCCTCGTCCCCGAGGAGCGCCAGGACTTCGACCGCAAGCGCCGCGAGCTCCACGACGACCGCGACCTCACCGTCACCGACTTCGAAATCGAGGACGTGAAGCTCGCCGAGGACGGCCGCCACGCCACCGTCCACAGCCGCATCCAGTGGATGCGCCTGCCCTCCGTCACGGAGCAGACCGACACCGTCACCTCGGAGTTCGTCTTCCGGGACGGCGCCTGGCTGCTGGAGAAGCAGCTGTCGGGACCCTTCGCGGGCGAGCTGGAGCCACGGGAGAAGCCGTCCCCGTAGCCCGCAAAAAAGTCGCCCACCGTCTCGGGGCCGGCCGAGACGATGGGCGTCGAGAGTTCCCCAATGGAACCCCCTACCAGGGTGACGATGTCGCGCGGTACTTCCGGCCCGCTGCGACCCCGCCGTGTTGCCTGGTCTCTAGAGCAATGCGAGTGCCAACCGCTCCGCCCCCCTGCCCTACCCCCGGTTCCCACGGGAAATCAGGCACTTGGAGGTACTCGCTCCCCGTCACCACCGTCCCATGCCTGACAGTGTTGTCAGGCCCTTCCTGCCATCCCGCCACGTCCCCCCTGACACGGCTGTCAGGGAACTGTCGCGGGGTCCCACGAAAAGCCGCTACTCGCCGATGACGGAGCGGATGGTGTCGCGCATGGAGTGCCGGGACTTCCAGCCCACGTCCTGGACCCAGCGGTTGCCGTCCACGGCGCAGAGGAACTGGATGTGGTCCAGCTCCGGCGGCGGAAAGTTGGCCAGCCGGTAGCGGAACATCAGGCCCAACAGGGGCCGGGCCACGGGGTGTGGCACGGGGATCGCGGTGTGGCCCAGTTCGCGCAGCACGGCGGACAGGGGCACCTGTCCGGGGCCCACGACGTTGTAGACGCCCTTGGGCTCCGGGCGCAGGGCCTCCACCATGGCGCGGGCGACGTCCTCCACGTGGATGAGCTGCACCATGGGGTCGAAGCCCGCCATGGTCCACGGGTGGCGCAGCCGCAGGTAGTTGGACGGCGCGTTCTTGATGGTGGGCCCGACGATGTGGACGGGCCGCAGGATGACCGTCTCGATGTCGGGGTGCTTCCAGAAGAAGCTGTGCGCCAGCATGTCCACTTCGATGAGGTCGCGCACGCCGGAGAAGCGGCTCGCGGCCATCAGCGGCGCGTCCTCCGTGAGGAAGTTGGAGTTGTCCGGGCTGGGGCCGTAGACGTTCGCCGAGGACAGCACCACCACCTTCTTCACGCCGTACTTCGCACAGTACTCCAACAGGCGCGTGGTCCCCACGACGTTGAACGAGTGGTGCTCCTCCTCGCTCATGCGCGGGTCATGCATGATGCCCATGTGGATGACGGCGCGGACCTCGTTCTTGCGGAAGACGTCCTCCGCCTTCTTCTTGCGCAAATCCAGCTGGTGCATCTCGACGTCCTTCGGCTTCCCGATGAAGGGACGCCGGTCGATGCCGATGATGCGCTCGCGCTTGTGCAGCATCTTCGCCAGCGTGCGGCCCAGGTTGCCGCTGATGCCGGTGACGACGACGGCCGGGCGCTTGTCCGCGACGGCGTCCTTCTCTTCCGTGGAGGCGCTCACCAGAACACGCCCCGGCGTTCCTTGAGACCCTGGTGGAGCATCGCCTGGATGGAGGCCTTCACGGTGCGCACCTTCTTGTCCAGTTCACTGTCCTCGTCGTCCGCGCGGCCGGTGAAGTGGAGCGCGTCGCCGAAGTAGATGCGGTACTTCGTGGGCAGCGGGAAGGGCGTGCCCGTGGGGGTGATGGGGAAGGACGGGAAGCCCAGCAGCTTCGCCACCGGCTTCAGGTTCATCAGCGCGGGCGCCTGCTCCTCCGCGCCCACCACGGCGATGGGCACGATGGGCGTGTTCGTCTCCAGCGCCAGGCGCATGAAGCCCAGGCCGAACTCCTGGAGCTGGTAGCGCTGCGGCCACAGCTTGTTGAGTCCGCGCGTGCCCTCCGGGAACACGAGGATGGCCTCCTCCGCCTCCAGCAGCCGCCGGCAGTTCTCCGGCGTGCCGACAATCTGGCCCACGCGCGCCATGAACGTGGAGACGTACGGCAGGGACGGCACCCATTTCTCCACCATGCTGCGGATGGCGCGCGGCGGGTTGCCCTCCACCATCAGGGCGATGCCAATCATCGCGCCGTCCAGGGGCAGCTGGCCGGAGTGGTTGGACACCAGCAGCACCCGCCCCGAGGGGATGCGGTCCGCGCCGTAGGCCTCCACCCGGAAGTAGTGGCGATAGAGCCACATGAACGGGGCGATGGCGGCCAGGCTGTAGTCCAGGTTGAACCCGAACGGATCCACCCCGTACTCGTTCTCCGTCCGGGCCAGGGCCTGGAGTTGGTCGGACTGCTGCTCGCCGGCCATGCGCTCGGTCCAGCCGCGCAGACCCTTCTTCACCTTGTCGCTGAAACGCTCCAGCATGGGCTCGCTCCTTAGCACCCCCGCCCGCACGCCGGGAGTGGGCCCACAACCCGCGATGCCCTTCTGACGATAATCCGCCGGAAGGTCCCCCATGCGCATCCCCTCCAAGCCCTCCCGGACGTCCGCCCCCGGCTCCACCGTCGCCGCCACGGTCCTGACGCTCGCCTCCTCAGGGGCCACCGCAGGCCGGCTGGCCCCCGACGTCAGCGACTTCCAGCCCCAGGCCACCACGTCACGGACTGGAAACACCGTGGCTGCGAACACGCTCGCGCCCAAGCGGGCCCAGGCGTCCGGACTGGAGCGGCAGCCCTCACAGGCCGTGTCCTTCGTGCGCGACTTCAACGCGCGCCTGGACCTGCCGCCCGCGCGCCTGAAGGAGAAGCTGGCGCAGATGCGCGCAAGCCCCTCCGCCATGTTCCGCGCCATGCCCGCCCTGTTCCACGCGGACCTGCGGGGCCCGTACGCGCAGGAAGCCCGGCTGACGGACCGGCCCGCGCCGGACATCCGGGTGGTGGGCGACGCGCACGTGGGCAACCTGGGCACGTTCCGGGGGCCGGACGGCAAGGCGGTGTGGGGGCTCAACGACTTCGACCAGACGGGCACCGCGTCACCGGAAGCGGACCTCACGCGCCTGGCCACCAGCGCTGTCCTCACCGCGCGCGAGGCGGGTCTGTCCGCAAGCGAGCAGATCAAGGCGGTGGAGGCGCTCGCGAAGAACTACTTCGAGACGCTGGAGCTGCTGGCGGACGGCGACGCGAACCCCGGAGCGTTCCTGGACAAGAAGGAGTCCTCCGGCCCGGTGAAGGACCTCATCACCAAGGCGCGCGACGCGTCCGCCAAGGACCTGCTGTCCAAGTACGTGAAGCTCGACGGCGCGAAGGGCCCGCGCTTCCTCACGTCGGACACGCTCAAGCCGCTGGACGCGGAGAAGAAGGCGGCGGTGCGGACCGCGCTGGCGTCCTACGAGAAGACCCTGGACGGCACGGAGGGCGTGGCGGTCCCCTTGAAGGTGCTGGACCTGGCGGAGCGGCTGGACGCGGGTGGCAGCAGCTACGGCCTGGAGCGCGACTACGTGCTCGTGGGCGCGGCGGATCCGAAGGCGCCCCCCGTGCTGCTGGAGCTGAAGGAGCTGCTCGCGTCCGGCGTGACGTCGCCGCCGGTGCCCGCGAACGGCGCGGACGTGGTGAAGGCGCAAGAGGAGCTGGGCGGCACCATGAACCCGCTTACGGGCGCGGTGAACATGGGCGGCCGGGCGTTCCTCGTGCGTGAGGTGGAGCCGGAGAAGAACAAGCTGGACGACGCCGTGCTCGGGAAGAAGAAGGCCCTGCGCTCCACCTTCGAGCAGGCGGGCGTCGTGCTGGCCCGCGCCCATGGCAACACGCAGGCCCAGGCGAAGTGCCTGGAGGACTGGGTGGGCGGAGACACGAAGGAGGCCACGAAGCGGCTGGTCGCCTTCGCGCAGGCCTACGCGGATCAGGCCGAAGCGGACTGGAAGGCCCTGAAGGCCGCGCGCTGATCAGAGCGTCGCGGACAGCTGCCCCGCGGCGTCGCGCAGGGTGACGACGTCGAAGTCGTCCTTGAGCCACTGGAAGATGCTGCGCAGCCGCTCCATCTTCTTCGCGGCGCTCACGCGCAGGTCGCGCTGCTGGCGCGCGAGCTCCGGCGGGATGCCGTCCGTGGCGTCCAGCACGTCGACACCGTGGAGCTCGAAGTTGAAGAAGGCATCCGCCCGGCACGTGCGGTACGCGGCGCGCATCGTGCCGCGAGGCAGGGTCGTCGCGAACGTGCCAATGAACGGGAAGCGCACCACCGGCGTCACCGTCATGGGCAGCTCCAGCACGGCCCCCGAACCGCGCCGGTAGGGCTGCGCGGGGTCTGGCCGGTACGGCACGCGCGGAGCCAGCAGCACCCGAGGGGTGTCCAGCACGGAGCGCGACGGCCGCCCCAGCGCCGCGAGCGCCCCCATCACCGCCGCCTTCGCCGCGTAGTACGGGGCCGCCGGAAACGCGGATGAACCGTACTGGTAGCCCTGCGCCACGGTGGCCGCGTACAGGTCCGCGTTCAGCGTGTAGCCCGGAGCGCGAAAACCCGAAGGACGCACACCCACGGCCTTCAGGATGGCCGCGTCCGCGCGCGCCAGGTCGTCCGCGATGGCGTCCGGCCCTCGCCGGGTGAGCGCGTAGTCGTGGGCGTGGCTGTGGCTCGCGATCTCCACGCCCGCCGCGTGGGAGCGCCGCATGCCGTCCGCCGCGCCGGGGTCGGACTCCAGGTCCTCGCCGATGACGAAGAACGTTCCGGGCACGCCCACCGCCGCGAACAGCTCCAGGAAGCGCTGCACCGCCACGCGGTGGATCAACGTCCGCGCGCGCTCATCGAGCAGCGACTCGGGCAGCCCGTGGATCCGGCAGTAGTGCGGCAGCGAATCCAGGTCGACGGAGATGGACGCCAGGCGCGCTGCCGTCATGGGGCGACCCTCCGCTCAGGTCCCGCGGACGCGGATGACGTAGAACAGCTTGCCCACGTTCTTGAGCACGTTGGGAACGCGCTTGAACAGGTGGATGGACGGCTGGCGCTTCTCATGGAGCTGGATGGGGATCTCCATGACGTTCAGTCCCTCACGCCACGCGCGGATGACGAACTCGCTGGCGAACACGTCCATGTCCACCACGCACTTCTGGATGACGGGCAGCAGCGCTTCGCGGCGGAACGCCTTCAGGCCGTGCGTGTCCGTGCCCTGGAAGCCCAGCGCCACGCGCAGCAGCTTGTTGTGCACCCGCGTGGCCGCGCGGCGGATGAGGGGGCGCTGGTCGCTCGCGCCCTTGGCCGCCTTGGAGCCCACGACCATGTCCGCCTCGCCGCGCTCCAGCCGGGGCAGCGCCGCGTCGTAGAAGGTCAGGTCGCAGAGGTCGATTTCATCGCAGACCACGTAGGTGCCCTGGGCCTTGATGATGCCGGCCTTGAGCGCCACGCCGTAGTTCGGCGTCTCCGAGTGGAACCAGCGCAGGCGAGGGTTCTTCGCGCAGATTTCTTCCAGGAGCCGGGGCGTCGCGTCGCGCGAGCCGTTCTCCGCGAAGATGATTTCGTAGTCGAGCCCGCGAGCATCCAGCCCCTGACGCAGCTCTTCGGCTGCCTGGGCGATGATGGATTCCTCGTTGTAGACGGGGATGACGACGGAGAGGTGCAGGGCCATGGGTCCGGAAATGCGAAGGGAAGGCCCTGGGGCGTAGCACGCCCCCGGACCACCGTCGACAGGAGACGACTCCCTGCGTCAGCCGTTCAGCGTCCGGGCGCAAGCCCGCCCGTCCAGGATGGCGTCCTCCATGGAGGCGTACTCCCACTTTCCATAGCGCCCCGCCATGAGGATGCCGGCGTGCTCCAGGAAGCGCTTCACCTCCGCCATCGCGGGGCCGTAGGCGTCGTCGTAGAGGACGTACGCGTTGGGAATCTCCCGCCCCTTCGCGAAGAGGATGTCGTCCGCCGAGTGGATCATCCGCGAGCGCACCAGGTCCTCCACCGCGTACTCCTCCGCGTCCGCCACGGACAGCTCTCCGTGATGGCTGAACTCCACGGAAAAGCTGGCCGTGTCCGGAGGGGCCAGGGGCGCGAACACCGCCGACGGCGCCCCGATGCGGTACGAGTGGAACTCCGGCTCCGGCAGGTAGATCCAATGCCACGGCTGGCGGTTCGCGCCCCGGGCGCCCACGCACACGTACGTGACGATGAAGGCACGCAGGCGCTTCGTCGCGGCCCGCACCTCGTCCGGCACGCCGGAGGCGCCCTTCCCGATGAGCTCCACCAGCGTGGGCAGCGCGATGGAGGACACCAGCCCCGAATACGGCACGGTGCGCCCGTCCGACAGCGCGACCTGCTTCGTCTTCCAGTCGATGGAGACGGGCTCGGTGCGCACGCTCAGCTCGCCGCCCGTCAGGTGCTGCTTCATCGCGCGGGCCAAGCTCTCGATGCCGCCCTCGCGCGGGTAGAGGAACGACGCGTTGTAGCCCAGCTGATCACTGCCCGCGCCGAGCGCCCCGTCCACGACCTCCTTGAGGGAGGGGCGCGGCACGAACCGGCCGACCCACGCGGCGGACATCTCGCGCGGGTGCACGGTCCAGAGCTTCTGGTTGTAGGGCAGCATGAAGTTCTTCGCGAAGCCCTCGCCCATGTAGCGGAGGATGAACTCCTCGAAGTTCACGGGGTCGCGCTCGCGCAGGGCGCGGCCCTTCTCCCCGTAGATGGCCTCCACGTAGCCGACCAGGTTCTCCGCCACGACCTCCGGCGGCAGCCCGTGGGTGTTCACCTGGTAGGGGAAGCGGGTGAAGGTGTCGCGCGAGAAGATGGCGGCGCGGCGCTGGATGCGCACCAGCTGGTCCGGGAGCCAGAGCGTGTTGACCAACTCCTGGATTTCCGGGTCGCGCAGGTGGAGCCAGTGACCGGTGGGGTCGAAGTAACACCCGTCGATGACCTCGGTCTTGATGAGGCCGCCGACCCGGTCGGACTTCTCGATGAGGCGCCAGGGGCGCTTGAGGAAGTGCGCGGTGGACAGGCCCGCGAGGCCCGCTCCGAGGATGACGATGGGATCCATGCGCCGCCGGGTCTACCACCCTGGGAGGGGACCTGGAAAAGGGATGCACACTGTTGGTGTTGGCGGGCGCCCGCCCTCCTGCCCGGCCGGGTGACAACGGTGCGCGCTGGGGACGCGTTCTTTCCGGGCTTGAAACGGCTCTGCTAGCCTGCACGCGCCGCGCGGACCATCGCACGCCCCCGTCATTGCTGCGCGTGCGCGCGCCAGCCGGTCTCGTCGAAGGAAAACAATGAAAGTCTCCTGCCCGTCGTGCCAGACGAATTACAACATCGATGACAGGCGGATCCCGCCCGGCGGCGCGAAGCTGAAGTGCGCCCGGTGCCAGACCACGTTCCCCATCAAGGCCGATGGCGCGAGCGGCGAAGCTCCCGAGGCCGCGGCGCAGCAGCCTGCCGCCATCCCGCTGCCGGGCACCGCCGCACCCCAGTCCGCCGCCATCCCCCTGCCGGGTGCCGCCGCGCCCCAGTCCGCCGCCATCCCGCTCCCGGGCAGTGCCGCGCCGCAGTCCGCCGCCATCCCTCTGCCAGGTGCCGCCGCGCCCCGCGCCGCCGCCCCCCAGCCCGCCGCCATCCCGCTGCCGGGCGCCGCCGCACCCCATCCCGCCGCCATTCCGCTGCCGGGCAGTGCCGCGCCCCAGTCCGCCGCCATTCCCCTGCCCGGTAGCGCCGCGCCCCAGTCCGCCGCCATTCCCCTGCCGGGCACCGCAGCCCCGCGTGCGGCCGCTCCGGCTCCGCAGTCGGCCGCCATCCCGCTCCCGGGCAGTGCCGCGCCCCAGTCCGCCGCCATCCCCCTGCCCGGTAGCGCCGCGCCCCAGTCCGCCGCCATCCCCCTGCCGGGAGCCGCCGCGCCCCGCGCCGCGGCGCCGCAGCCCGCCGCCATCCCGCTCCCCGGTGCAGCGGCGCCGCAGTCCGCCGCCATCCCGCTGCCCGGTAGCGCCGCGCCGCAGTCCGCCGCCATCCCCATGGGCGCGGGCCCGGCCATCCCGCTGCCCGGCACGGCCGCTCCGCGCTCCGCAGCCATCCCGCTGCCCGGTAGCGCCGCGCCGCAGTCCGCCGCCATCCCCATGGGCGTGGGCCCGGCCATCCCACTTCCTGGCGCGGCCGCTCCACGCCCTGCCGCCATCCCGCTGCCGGGTAACGCCGCTCCGCCCGTCCCCGAGGATCCGTTCTCCTTCGACGACGAACTCCCGCCCGCGGCCTATGCCTCGCCGGGCGTGGCCGCGCCCCGGGCCATCTCGCTCGACGCGGGACCCGGCGCGCCGGTGGCCCTGCCGGACGACTCGTTCAGCTTCGACATGGACGCCGCGCCGCCGGCCCCCGCGCCCATGGCCGCGGAGGACGACTTCGCGGAGGTGAGCAGCGGCGAGTTCTCCTCGGTCGACACCACCGACTTCTCCGAGCCGCGCGAGGACGTGACCCGCGTCGTCGCCATCCCCGTCCCCAACGCCGCCTTCCGAGAGCCCGCCGCGCCCGCCGCCTACGGCACGCACGAGCCCGCCGGCACCGCGCGCGACTTCGACTTCTCCGAAGATCCCGTCGCCGCCGCCCCGCCCGCCGAGGCCGACTTCGGCACGCCCGACTTCGACTTCGCGGACGACGGCACCCTGCCCGTCCCCGCGCAGCCCGCGCCCGAGGACGCGTTCACCTTCGACATCAACGATCCGTCGAACGCCCATGGCCCTGCGGCGTCGCGTCCCCATCCGCAGACCTACGGCTACGGCGAGCCGGAGCCCCAGGCGGATCCGTTCGCCCTGGCCCCGCCCCCCGCGGAGCTGGAAGCGGATCCGTTCGGTCTCCCGCCGCCCTCCGCCTACGGGGCCCCGGCCCCCGACGAGGACCCGTTCGCCCTGCCCCCGCCGCCCGCCGCGCCGTCCTACGACATGGGCGGGCTGCCCTCCGCGAGCGAGGACCCCTTCGCCCTGCCGCCCTCGCCCGGCCTGGACTTCTCCGACCTGCCCTCGCCCGCCGCGCCCCAGGCGATGGACTTCTCGGACCTGCCCTCGCCCGCCGCGCCCTCGGCCGTGTCCTTCGACTTCGCGGAGCCGCCTGCCCCCGCGTACGGCCAGGCCCCCATTCCCACGGATGATCCGTTCGCCGTGGACTTCTCGTCGCCGCCCCCGGCCGCGCCGCCCGCTCCGGACTTCCAGCTGGACTTCGGCGACCCCGCCCCGGCCGCGCCGCCCGCGCGAATCAACCCCGCCACGGACTTCGGCGACGTGGACTTCGGAGACCCCGCGCCCGTCCCGTCCTCCGCGGCCACGGGCCTTCCGGACGCGCTGGAGTTCGACCCCACCGCCGCGCCCGTGGATGACCTGGAAGCGGACCTCTCCGCGCCGCTGCCGCCCCCGCCCGCCGCGGGCCCCGCGGACGGCCTGGAGATGCTCAGCTTCATCGACGACAGCGCCGGCAAGGACGCCGGTGGCCGCGTGCAGGTGAAGCGCTTCCACGTGCGCCGCCGCTCCGGGAAGATGTTCGGCCCGTTCGAGGAGGGCGTCATCGTCAAGATGCTCGAGGACGGCCAGCTCCTCGGCAACGAGGACGTGTCGCCGGACTCGGAGGCGTGGTCCGCCATCGGCACCGTGCCCGTCTTCGCCGCCGCCATCCAGCGGCTGATGGAGGGCCCGGCCAAGGCCGTGCCGCTCGCGGCCACCCCGGGCGCGCCGGCTCCGGAGACGACGGGTGCCACGGATCCCGCCAATCCCCAGGCCAGCATGGAGCGGCTGCGCCAGCTCTACGAAGGCCGCATGGCCGCGGTGTCCGTCGTGGACCGCAGCGCCGCCGACGCCAAGTGGAAGAAGCGCCTGCCCGCCATCATCGCCGCGGGCGTGGCGGTGGTCGTGCTGGGCACCGGCGCCAGCTTCGAGGTCAGCCGCTACGGCGCCTTCGGCCGTAACAAGTTCTTCCCGGCCCGCGTGTCCGCCGGCTCCGCCGAGGCGAAGCTCGTCGAGGAGGCGCGCAAGGGGCTGCTGGCGGACACGTACGCCAGCTACAAGGACGCGCGCAAGAAGAGCGCCCAGGTGCTGGCGAAGAACGAGTACCCGGAGGTCCGCGCCCTCTGGTGCCAGTCCGTCGCCTACCTGCAGCGCCGCTACGCGGACGGAGAGCGCTCCGACCTCACCGCGTGCGGCAAGCACATGGAGTCCATCGAGCTGCTGGGTGAGAAGAACGTGGAGGTCATCAAGACCACCGCCGGCATCGCGCTCACCCAGCGAAGGGCCGCGGAGGTACAGGCCCGCCTGCAGGACGCCGCCAGCCGCGAGGACAACCAGGGCGACCTGGAGCTCTCCTTCCTCCTGGCGGAGTCCTACGCGCAGCAGAAGGACATCCCCAACGCCGTCGCCACGCTGACCAAGCTGCTGGAGAAGGACGCGAAGTCCGCCAAGGCCCACCACGCGCTGGGCAACCTGTACCAGGCGCAGGGCAAGGCCGACGAGGCCGCCAAGGCCTACGCGGAGGCGCTCGCCGCGGATCCGCAGCACGCCGCCTCCGCGGTGGAGCTGGCCGCGGTGGAGCTGCTGGTGCGCAAGTCGAACATCGAGCAGGGCGCCCAGGCCGTGGAGAGCGCCCTGAAGCTCCAGGACGCGCTGGGGCCCGCCGAGCGCGCCCGCGCCCTCGGCCTCAAGGGCATGGCCCTCTTCCAGCAGTTCAAGCCCAAGGAAGCGGAAACGGAGCTGAAGGAGGCCCTCAAGGCCAACCCGGACTCCGAGTTCATCAAGGCCCAGCTCGCCCAGGTGCTGCGCTCGCAGCGTGACTACGACGGCGCGCTGCCGCTCTACGCCTCGCTCGCGAAAGAGGACAAGGACAACCTGGAGTTCGTGGACGGCCACATCACCGCGCTGGTGATGACGGGCAAGATGCAGGACGCGCTCACCGCCGTGGAGGCCGCCAGCAAGAGCTTCCCCAACGAAGCGCGCATCGCATACCTCTACGGCCGCATCGAGGACGCGCTCGACAAGCCCACGGAGGCGGAAGGCCACTTCAAGCGCGCCAACGCCGCCGACGCGAAGCTGGTGGACGCGGGCCTGTACCTGGGCCGTCTGTATCTCCGGCAGCACCGCAACGCGGACGCGCGCGGCCTCCTGGAGGCCGCCGCGCAGCAGGCGCCGGAGCACGCGGGCGTGCACGCGGGCCTGGGAGAGCTGGCGCTCGCGGAGAACAACAGCCTGCTCGCGCAGCAGGAGTTCGACCGCGCCGTACAGCTGGACCCCAACCTGGCGGACGCCCACCTGGGCCTGTCACGCGTGGCCCTTCTCAATGGCGACGCCACCCGCGCGGAGACGGAGGCCAACCGCGCCCTGGAGCTGGATCCGCACCTGTTGAAGGACGGCCGGCTGCAGCGCGGCCTGGTCCTCTGGCGGCTGCACCGGCTGGACGAGGCCGCCGCGGAGCTGGAGAAGGCCAAGGCGGAGGACCCCCGCTCCATCACCACGCCCATCACCCTGGGCGCGGTGCTCCTGGAGAAGGGCGACCTGGCCGGCGCGGAGAGCAACCTGGGCCTCGCGCTGCGCAACGAGCCGTCCAACCACGAGGCGCTCTACTACCTGGGCCTCGTGCGCGCGAAGCGCGCCGAGTACACCCAGGCGCTCGACAGCATGAAGACCGCCGTGGACCGCGCGCCCAAGCGCCCGGACTACCACTACGCGTACGGCGTCATCCTGCGCGACGCGAAGAAGCTGCCGGACGCCGTCGAGCAGTGGAAGGTCGCCGTGGAGCTGGAGCCCAACTACGCGGACGCGCATGAGGCCCTGGGCCACGCCCACCTGGAGCGCGCCCAGTTCGACGACGCCATCAGCTCCTTCGAGGCGGCGCTCAAGGCGGATCCGCAGCGCACGCGGGTGATGGGCGCCATCGGCGACGTGCTCTTCAACGCCGCCCGCTGGGACGACGCCGTCCGCCGCTACCAGGCGGCGCTCAAGGCGGATCCGAAGCTCACGTACGTCTATTACAAGGTCGCTCGCGCCTTCACGGAGCAGGCCCAGTACGCCAAGGCCATCGACTGGTACAAGAAGGCCACCAGCGTCGAGCCGGACAACGCGCAGTCCTTCTACTACCTGGGCTTCGCCTACAAGGAGCGCAACAAGCGCAAGGACGCCATCACGGCCTTCAAGGAGTACCTGGTGAAGAAGCCGGACGCGGCGGACAAGAAGGACATCGAGGACGAAATCTACGACCTCGAACACTGACCGGGCCTGGCGGGCGGACCTTTCGTTCCAGGCCCGCCCACCCCTCCGGTAGACCGCCGGAGGGGCCCTTCCAGTCAGCCCCCGGGGCCTGGGGGCGTCCGGCCTTGAGCACCCGGCGCGTGGTGAGCCTTGCCGGCCCACGCCCGGGATGACTACAAGGCGAGCCCCTATGCTGGACCTCCGGAACGTTGCGCAGAACTTCGATGCGGTCGTCGCCCGACTGAAGACTCGGGGCGGCAGCCTGGACCTCGGCCCCTTCCAGTCGCTCTTCCTCGAGCGCCGCGACCTCTATGTCTCCATGGAGGCGCTGGCCGCGCGCCGCAACGCCGCCAACGAGGAGATGAAGCGCAAGGCCAAGGAGGACCCGTCCGCCATGGAGAAGCTGCGCGGCGACCTGCGCGGCGTCTCCCAGGAGATCAAGGAGAAGGAGTCCCGCCTCAAGGAAGTGGAGGAGGAGCTCAACCGCATCCTGCTGGTCATCCCCAATGTGCCCCACGAGTCCGTCCCAGTGGGCACGAGCGCGGACGAGAACGTCCAGGTGAAGACCTGGGGTGAGAAGCCGAACCTGCTCTTCACGCCGAAGCAGCACTTCGAACTGGGCGAGTCGCTGGGCATGCTCGACTTCGAGCGCGCCGCGAAGGTGTCCGGCAGCCGCTTCACCTTCTACAAGGGCGCCCTGGCGCGGCTGGAGCGCGCGCTCGTCACGTTCATGATCGACGTGCACACGTCCAAGGGCTACACGGAGCTGCTCCCGCCCTACCTCGTGCTGCGCGAGACGATGATGGGCACGGGCCAGCTGCCCAAGTTCGAGGACGACGCCTTCAAGACGTCCGGCGACCCCGAGCGATTCCTCATCCCCACCGCGGAAGTCCCCGTGACGAACTACCACGCGGACGAAATCCTGGAGGGCGACCAGCTCCCCATCCGTTACTGCGCCTTCAGCCCGTGCTTCCGCGCGGAGGCCGGCGCCGCCGGACGCGACACGCGCGGCCTCATCCGCCAGCACCAGTTCCACAAGGTGGAGCTGGTGAAGTTCTCCCAGCCGGACAAGAGCCTGGAAGAGCTGGAGGCCATGACGGATGACGCGTGCGACATCCTCCGCCGCCTGGGGCTGCACCACCGCGTGATGCTGCTGTGCACCGGGGACATGGGCTTCGGCGCGCGCAAGACGTACGACATCGAGGTCTGGCTGCCCGGCCAGGGCGCGTACCGGGAGATTTCGTCCTGCTCGGACTGCGGCGACTTCCAGGCCCGCCGCGCGAAGATCCGCTTCCGCCCCCAGAAGGGGGACAAGCCCCAGATGCTGCACACCCTCAACGGCAGCGGGCTGGCCGTGGGGCGCACGAGCATCGCCATCCTGGAGAACTTCCAGCGGGAGGACGGAAGCGTCGCCATCCCGGAGGCGTTGGTGCCGTACATGGGCGGGCTGAAGGAATTGCGCCCCCTCTAGTCAGGGCGATGGAGCCCCGGACGTAAAAAGGGGCCAACATCTCGCTTGCCACAGGGAAGAAATGATGTAGAAGGGCGGCCCCACGGGCGCGGTTGGCCCGCCGGGAACCGAGCGGCACCTGCTGTGGAGGCGTGGCCGAGCGGTTGAAGGCAGCGGTCTTGAAAACCGCAGAAGGTGAAAGCCTTC
This sequence comes from Corallococcus exiguus, assembly GCF_009909105.1. Classification (NCBI taxonomy): domain Bacteria; kingdom Pseudomonadati; phylum Myxococcota; class Myxococcia; order Myxococcales; family Myxococcaceae; genus Corallococcus; species Corallococcus exiguus. The sequence goes on along the minus strand of NZ_JAAAPK010000004.1, from coordinate 213,622 downwards.
CGTAGGTTCGAATCCTACCGCCTCCGATTTTGAGCTTGAGTTTCGTGGTTCTTTGACAGAGAAGAGTTGGAGAGATGGCCGAGAGGCTGAAGGCACAGGTTTGCTAAACCTGCATACTCGCAAGGGTATCGAGGGTTCGAATCCCTCTCTCTCCGCCACTTGATGTAAAGCAGCAGCCGGAAGAAATGCTCCCTTAGCTCAGCTGGATAGAGCGTCGGACTACGAATCCGAAGGCCGGAGGTTCGAATCCTCCAGGGAGCGCCACTTCTTCTCAGGCGCGCACGTAACATGAGTGACGACATCGCTTTCATGCAGCAGGCTTTAGAGCTCGCGCGGGAAGCGGCTTCACTTGGGGAAGTACCGGTAGGTGCGGTGGCGGTGCTCGACGGAAACGTCGTGGGCATTGGATACAACCGCCGCGAATGCGACCGGAATCCCTTCGCCCACGCCGAAATGATTGCCCTCGCCGCCGCTGCGAAAGCTCGCGATGCGTGGCGACTTTCCGGGGTGACCCTCTACGTGACGCTGGAACCGTGTGCCATGTGCGCCGGTGCTCTGGTTCAGTCTCGTGTCACCCGACTCGTCTTTGGTACAATGGATCCGAAAGCGGGTGCGGTCGGCTCGCTGTACAACCTGGTGGAAGAGCCCCGGCACAACCACCGGCTTCAAGTGACAAGTGGTATCCTGGCGGAAGACAGTCGCCAGCTTCTCAAGACGTTCTTCGAGCGCTTGCGCGCGAAGCGACGTGAAAACTGAATACTCTGGAGAGCTGGCCGAGTGGTCGAAGGCACCTGACTCGAAATCAGGCGTACCGGTAACGGTACCGTAGGTTCGAATCCTACGCTCTCCGCTCCATCGTGATTGGAGAGGTGGCCGAGCGGTTGAAGGCACACGCCTGGAACGCGTGCATATCTGAAAGGGTATCGTGGGTTCGAATCCCACCCTCTCCGTTGTTATTTTCGAAGTCGCAGCACTGATTTTGTGGTCGGGACAACGTGGGGGCGCGAACCCCGCCAGGTCCGGAAGGAAGCAACGGTAGCGTACTTCCGCGTGTGTCCCGGCCGTTCTGTCTCACCTGAAGCGCCGACATCCCTCCGGGGATGCCGGCGCTTCGGCTTTGCGGGCTTGCTCTCCCCTGCCCGGCTGCCGCCTCGTTTCAGTCGCGGACGAGGATGGTTTCGCGCCCCACCTCACGGACGACGCGGAAGCCGGCGGCCTGGAGCTCCGGCAGGGCCCGGCCCTCGAAGGTGACGGCGCGGTTGAAGGCCCGGTCGCGGATGGAGGCCTGGAAGGCCGCGTCCCGGGGCCAGTCGCAGGTGCGCCAGGGGATGTTCTTGCCGATGTAGAAGAAGCCCCCGGAGCCCCACAGCCCTTCGTTGACGATGAGCAGCCCTGTCGCGTCCCCCCTCGTGGCCCGGGCGATGGCGCGGAACTGGTCCGCTCGCAGGTCGTTGGACGGGAAGCCGCGGCCATGCACGAAGCCCAGGGCCAGCGCGAGCACCGCCGCCCCATTCCTCAGGCCCTGCCGGGAGAGCGTGGAGAAGTACGCGGCCAGCTGGGACGCGGCCGCGAGCAGCGCCACCGCCAGCCCCGGGTAGAGGAAGCGCTCCTCCTTGTGGGGCGTGGCCAGGAGGACGGCGGTGTAGACGGCCGCGCAGGTGAGCGGCAGGGACAGCGCGCGAAAGCGCACCAGGGGGGCCAGCGACAAGGGTACGGCGGCCCAGGCCCAAAGGGGCACGGCCTGGAGCAGCGGCCCCCAGTAGAAGTCCGGCGGTGAGGCGCCGAACGCGGCGGCGGCCTTCCCGGAGAGGAGGTTGTAGTCCACGTAGGCCCGGAACGAGTGGAAGGGCGTGCCCCAGGTGCCCCAGTCGAGCAGGCCCAGGCCCACCGCCACCGCCGCGCCCCCCACGCAGGTGAAGGCGAGCAGGCGCCACCTCCGGGCGACGGCCAGCCACAGGAGCGCGGCGACCACGAAGAGGGCGGACGGGTAGCGCGTCACCACGGCGAGCCCCAGGGCCATGCCACCCAGGAGTCCCGCCCGGCGCACGCGTGCGTCCGCGCCGGTGTCCGGCCGGTCCAGGGCCTCCATGGCCACGAGGAGGAAGGACGCGGAGAAGGACTCGGACAGGGTGCGTCCGGCGAAGAGGAGCACTGGCGCGCTCAGCCCCACGAGCAGCACCGCGAGCGCTCCACCCCACGGGCCCGCCCTGCGCTCCGCGAAGCGGTAGACGGCCCACAGGCTCCAGGCGTGCAGGGCGAATTGGGGCAGCGCCACCACGCCCCGGTAGACGCGCGGATCGGTGACGCCGAACCCGTGCGCCACCTTGAGGAAGGCGGCCAGCACGCCGGGGACAGCCCAGTTGCGCAGGCCCTCGCGCCACTCCCAGGCCAGCACGCCGTAGCCGTGCACGCGCCAGTACGCGGGCTCCAGCGCCTGGAAGACCTCGTCCGGGTGGATGCGCCCCAGTTCGCTCACCGCGAGGGCGCACGGCACCAGCGCCACCGCGAGGAGCCCCAACACGCGCAAGCCCGCGGGCAGACCCGTCTGGACGACGGGCGTCGGGGGTTCAACCGGAGCTTGAGGGAGGACGGGGGCCGGGGGCGCATCGGAGTTGGGGGCGTTCACGTGGCTGGCGCGACTCTTTCCGGCCCTGGCGTCCTGCGCAAGACGCACGGTGTTTGTCGAGGAGGCCGCGGCTCGGCTAGGAACGGCCTTTTCCCCAAGGAGGAAGACCATGCCAGACGTCATCGTGGTGGGTGCGGGCCACAACGGACTTGTCGCGGCGGCGATGCTCGCGCGCCGGGGCCTGTCGGTCACCGTGCTGGAAGAGAAGGACCAGGTGGGCGGTGCGTGCAAGACGGAATACCCGTTCCGCACGGCGCCGAAGCTGGGCGTCTCCACCGGCGCGTACCTCCTGGGGCTGATGCCGCCGGAGCTGCTGCAGGAGCTCCAGTTGGAGCTGCCCCTCAAGCGCCGCGACCCGCACTACTTCCTGCCCACCATGGACAAGCGCTACCTGCTCTTCGGCTCGGATGAGCGGGAGCTGGAGCGGCAGTTCCGCGAGTTCTTCTCCGAGGCGGACTGGAACGCCCACGTCGCCATGAACACGGAGCTGGCGGCGTTGCGCGAGGACCTGGCGCCCGCGTGGCTCCTGCCGCCCGTGTCGCTGGAGGAGACGGCGGAGCGCTACGTGCGCCCGGCCCTGCGCCAGCACTTCATCCATCTGTGCCGAGGCACGGCACGCGAGTACCTGGAGCGCTTCGGCTACAAGTCCGACTTCGTGAAGGCGATGTACGCCGTCACCGACGCGTTCTCCGGCCTGGACGGTGGCTACGACACGCCGGGCACGGGCATGAACCTGCTGGTGCACAACCTCTGCCGGCTGCCGGGCAGCGGAGGCACGTGGATGATTGTCGAAGGCGGCATGGGCACCGTCACTCAGCGCATCGCGGCGCTGGCGCGCAAGCACGGCGCCCAGCTGCGCACGAACGCGAAGGTGGCGTCAGTGCGCGTGGACAGCGGCGTGGTGAAGGGCGTGGTGCTGGAGAACGGCGAGGAACTGTCCGCGAAGGTCGTGGTCTCCAACGCGGACCCGTTCCGCACGATGAAGATGATGGACTCGGAGGCGCTGAACAAGGAGTACCGGAGCATGGTGGACGGGATGTCCTCGCCGGGCACCACGCTCAAGGTGAACCTATGCCTCAAGTCCCTGCCCACCTTCACCTGCCTGCCGGAGGACCGGGGCCAGTTCGGGCCCACCATCCACCTGCTGCCGCAGGAGGACGACGTGCTGGGGGCGCTCGCGCACGGCTACAAGGAGGCGAAGGCCGGACGGCTGGCGGAGTTCCCCTCCATCGAGTGGTACGTGCACACCACGGTGGACCCGACCCTGAAGGACGAGGAAGGGCACCACAACTCCGCCCTCTTCGTGGAGTGGGTGCCGGAGAAGCTGGAGGGCACCACCTGGGAGAAGGAGGAGGCGCGCTACGTGAAGCACCTCTTGTCCATCTGCGACCGCTTCGCGCCCGGCACCAGCGACCTGGTGCAGGAGTACTTCGCGCTCACGCCGCCGAAGATTGAGTCCCACTTCGGCATCACCCGCGGCCACATCCACCATGTGGACAACAAGCGCGGGTTCACCGACCGGCTGCCCTATGAGACGCCGGTGCAAGGGCTCTACTTCTGCAGCGCGGGCTGCCACCCGGCGGGAAGTGTCATCGGCGCGGCGGGCCACAACGCGGCCAACGTGGTGCTACAGGCGCTCGGACGCTGAGACGGGGTGCGTCTCACGGCGGGCGGAATGGACGTTCCATGGATCCTTTTGCCCGCCGTGTTTAGATGGTTGTCCCCATGAGCTACCTCGTCCTCGCCCGCAAATGGCGCCCGCAGAAGTTCGATGACATGACCGGCCAGGAGCACGTGGTCCGGACCATCGGGAACGCCATCAAGATGGACCGGGTCGCGCACGCGTACCTGTTCTGCGGTCCTCGAGGGGTGGGCAAGACGACGGCCGCCCGCCTGCTCGCCAAGGCGCTCAACTGTGAGCAGGGCCCCACGGCGACCCCGTGCGGCACCTGCCGGGCGTGCACCGAAATCACCGCCGGCACCAGCGTGGACGTGGCGGAGATCGACGGTGCGTCCAACAACGGCGTCGAGAACGTGCGCGAGATTCGCGAGAACGCGAAGTACCTGCCGCAGCGCGACCGCCACAAGATCTACATCATCGACGAAGTCCACATGCTCTCCGGCGCGGCGTTCAACGCGCTCCTGAAGACGCTGGAGGAGCCGCCCGGTCACGTGAAGTTCATCTTCGCGACGACGGAGGCGCACAAGCTCCCGGACACCATCCTGTCGCGCTGCCAGCGCCACAACTTCCGGCGCATCTCCGCGGCGCGGATGCTCCAGCGGCTGAAGGAGATCTGCCAGGCGGAAGGCGCGGGCATCTCCGAGCAGTCGCTGTCCCTGGTGGTGCGCCAGTCCGAAGGCGGCATGCGCGACGCGCTGAGCCTGTTGGATCAGATTCTCGCGTCGTGCGGTCCCAACCCCACGGACGAGGCCGTCGCGGAGGCGATGGGCGCCATCGACCGCACGGTGGTGCAGGACTTCGCGGAGGCGCTGGTCCGCAAGGACGCGAAGCGCGTGCTGGGCCGAGTGGACGAGGTGTTCAACCGGGGCCTGGACCTGAAGCGGCTGGCGGAGGAGCTGGCGCTTCAGCTGCGGCATCTCTTCGTGACGAAGTCGCTGGGTGAGGCGCCCGCGGAGCTGGCGGAGTCCGAGCAGAAGGCGCTGTTGGCGCTGGCGAAGGAAGCGGACACGGCGCAGCTGTCGCGGCTGTTCGACATCGTGCACGGCTGCATCTGGGACGTGTCGCGAGCGGCGCAGCCCCGGCTGGCGCTGGAGATGGCGCTGCTCAAGGCCATCCAGCTGTCCCCGGCCGGTTCGATTCCCGACCTGCTGGCCCGCGTGGAGCGGCTGTCCGCGGGACTTGGCGCGGAAGGCGCCGCGAAGAGCACGACCGGGGCGCCAGGAGGTCGCCCCGGTCCCGCGAACTTTCGCGTCTGAGGTCCAGGCCGAAGTCCGCGCGCCCGCGCCCGTAGCGGCAGCGCGTCCTGCCGAAGGTCCAGGTGCCTCCGCGCAGACGGGCGCCATGCCGCGTCCGTTCGATGCGCAGAGTCCGTCCGTGCATGCGGAAGCTCCGTCGCGTCCGGTGCCTCCGTCCGCATCCGTGTCGACGGGCGTCCCGCCGCGCATGGCGGACACACAGGGCCCGTCCGCCTACGAGGGGGCAACGCCGCGTCCGTTCGAAACGCAGGGTCCGTCCGTGCACGCGGAGCCCTCGTCGCGTCCGGTGCCTCCGTCCGCATCCGTGTCGACAGAGGCTCCGCCGCGCATGGCGGACACGCAGGGCCCGTCCGCGTACGCGGGGGCAACACCGCGTCCGTTCGATGCGCAGGGCCCGTCCACTCATGCGGGGGCCACCGTCCGGCCCTTCGACGACACACGCGCTCCGGCGCACCCTGCATCACTCAGTGAGCCAGCCCCGGCCGGTGCGTCCGCAGTGGCAACACGGACGCCACCCGCCGCGCTGATGGAGGGCCTGTCCCCCGCGGCGGCCCGTCCCCTCTCCTTCCTTCGCAATGGCGGTGGAGCGAGCGGTCCCGCGCCCACGCCCGCCGCCGTGCCTCCCGCGCCGGTGGTGATGGACGACCTGTCTCCGTCCGCCGCGCGCCCGCTGTCCTTCCTGCGCAATGGCGGCGGCGCGGCTCCCGCGATGGAGGCCCCTCCGGCCCCGGGCGTCGTCATGGACGGCCTGTCCCCGTCCGCGGCTCGCCCCCTCTCCTTCCTCCGCAATGGCGGCGCCCAGCCCCCGGCTCCCGCCCCTGAGCCCACGCCCGCGGCTCGCGCGCCCGAACCCGCCACGCCCACCGTGCGCATCACCAACATGCGCAAGCCGGAGCCCGTGGCTCCGCTCGAACCTCCGCCCCTCGGCGACGAGGACGTGGACGAGCGCATGTTCCCGGAAGAGGGCTCCGCCGAAGGCTGTGCCTCCGGCGAGTGCATCCCCGTCGCGGAGCCCGCCGCCCCGGAACCGGAGCCGCCGGAACCCGAGCCGCCGCCCGCGATGGCGCCCGTCGCCACCAGCCGCGACAACCCCAACCGCTCCCTGCCCGAGCGCTGGCGCGCCGCCGTGGAGACCGTGAAGTCCACGTCCGTGCGCCACGGCACGGCGCTCGCCAACGGCCGCCTCCAGTCCATGAAGGCGGGCGAAATCATCCTGGGCTTCCCGCCCTCCGCCGCCTTCCACAAGGCCGCCGTGGTGTCGCCCGGGGGCAAGGCCACCGTGGACGCGGCGCTGGCCTCTCACTTCGGCCGGGCCGTGAAGCTCACCGTCACGGACGTGCCCCAGACCCACGACGCCCTCCCGGGCGGCATGGGGCAGAGCCTCTCCGAACAGGACACCCAGACCCGCAACACCCACGAGAAGAGCACCGAGGGCAAGGTGCGCTCCCACGCGTCCGTGCGGGCCATCCTCAAGATGCTGGGCGGCGAAATCGAGCACATCCAGGTCTACGAGCCCGAGCGGCCACCGGCCAACCTCCCGGACGTGCCCGCCGCTCCTGATGACTGACAACGCCGCGCGGCCCCGCTAGGGTGCGCGGCAACGTCCCTGCTCCGAGCGGCGCCATGACGGCCCGCGCTCCCACGACCGGGGACCGAGGAAGCACATGCCCGGCATCGACCTGAACTACTTCATCCGGCAGGCGAACAAGCTCACCGAGAAGATCGAGGAGCGGAAGAAGCAGCTGGCGGAAGAGACCGTCGAGGCGAAGTCCGGCGAGGGCCTCGTGACGGTCGTCGCCAACTGCGTGCAGGAGATCCGCAGCATCAAGATCGACAAGAGCGCCATCGACCCCAACGACCCGGGGATGCTCGAGGACCTCGTCACCGCCGCCGTGAACGCTGCCCTGGCGAACAGCCGTCAGCACATGAACGCCGAGCTGGCGAAGATCTCCGGCGGCGTGAAGATCCCCGGCATTAATTAAAGACGGATGACGCCCGATCCGCTGAATCGCCTGGTCGCCCAGCTCGCGAAGCTGCCGGGCATTGGTGAGAAGACCGCCCAGCGCCTCGCGTTCCACATCCTGCGGGCGCCGGGCGAGTTCGCCGTCGACCTCTCACAGGCCATCCGCGAGGTGAAGGAGAAGGTGCACCTGTGCGTGCGCTGTTTCTCCCTCACCGACTCGGAGCTGTGCGGCTTCTGTCGTGACAACCGCCGCGACGAGCGCGCCCTGTGCGTGGTGGAGACGTACTCCGACTTGATGGCGCTGGAGCGCACCCGCGAGTTCAAGGGCCGCTACCACGTGCTGCACGGCGTGCTGTCCCCGCTGGAAGGCGTGGGCCCGGAGCAGCTGCGCATCAAGGAGCTGCTGCTGCGCCTCAACGACAGCCGGGTGGAGGAGATCATCCTCGCCACCAACCCGGACATCGAGGGTGAAGCCACCGCGCTCTACCTCACGCGGCTGCTCAAGCCGATGGGCTTGCGGGTGACGCGCATCGCGCAGGGCCTGCCCATGGGCGGCGACCTGGAGTTCGCTGACCAGGCCACGCTCGCCAAGGCGCTGTCCGCCCGCCGAGACCTGTGACGGTGCTGGTCCGTCCCGCGCGCTGAACGCGGGACGGAGAAGACGCCGCACCGGCTACTGCGTCACCTTCCACGAGAACGGCATCAGCACGGTGACTTCCTGGTCGCGGTGCACCGGGAAGCGCAGGCTCTGGGCCTGCGTCTCCAGGCAGCGGCCCACGTCCGTGGACGCCAGCGGCCCGCGCGTGCCCGCGCGCACCTTGCCCGAGGACACGATGGTGAGCTCCACCTGCACCTCGCCCGAGGCAGCCGGCAGGTCGGACTTGTAGCGCTCGAAGCAACCGGTGATTTTCGAGCGGCCGCCGGACACCACGCGCTGGATGTCGTCGATGCCCAGCGACACGGGCTCCTTCGCCACCGGCTTCTTCACGACCTTGCGGTGGGACGGGTCCTCCGCCCCGTCATCCACGTGGGGCGAATCCGTCACGGACGTCGCCACCGCGTCACCGCCCGGCGTGCCGTCCTGCACGGTGCCCTGAGCATCTCCGGGCGTGGTCCCTTCAGGCACCTGGGCCGGTGCACCCTGCCCCTGAGTGCCCGCGGGATTCCCATTCGCCACGGGCGCGACGGCCTGCTGTACCGGAGGCGGAGGCGTGACGTTCACCGCGGTGCCACCCGGCCGCGCGACGACGAACGCCACGCCCGCGGCCACCAGCCCCAGGCCGCCCACCAGTCCCAGGACCCAACGCCGGGACGCGGGCTTCACCGGAGGCGCGCTCGGCACGACCTCCGGCTCGGGAGCCTGCGCCTGCACGGGGGCCGTCTTGTTCTGCGCGGTCAGTGCCCTCACGCCCGTGCTGCTCGGGCGGGACACCTGATGCCCGTACGTGTTCGTCCCAGCACCGGCGACGGGCGGCGAGATGGCCGCGAACTCAGGGTCCGTCGGACGCGCGGCGGTGAGCGTGGCCATCGTGGGGATGCGCGTCTTCTCCGTGACGCGCTCCTCGCCGAAGTGGTTGCGCAGGAACGTGCCCAGCGTGGGGGCGCTCGCGGCTCCGCCCTGGAACTCCGCCGCGAAGCTCTCCAGCGCATCCGCGAACTCGTCCGACGTCGCGTACCGGTCCTCCGGCTTGAACGCCATGGCCTTGAGGATGATGGCCTCCAGGCCCTCCGGCAGGTCCGCCCTCAGCGCGCGCGGCTTCTCGAACTCGCCCTGCAACAGCGCGTTGAGCACCGCCAGGTCGTTCTCACGGGAGAAGGGCCGCACGTGCGTGACGGCCTCGTAGAGGCTGACTCCCAGGGAGAAGACATCCGCGCGGTGGTCGACCTCCTTCCCCTGCGCCTGCTCCGGCGCCATGTAGATGTACTTGCCCTTCACCACGCCCGTGCGCGTCTGGACCAGGCGCGACTCGGCCTTGGCGATGCCGAAGTCCAGCACCTTCACCTGGCCCTGGTACGTCACGTACAGGTTGGACGGTGACACGTCCCGGTGCACCACGTGCAGCGGCTGGCCCTGCTCGTTGGTGAAGGTGTGCGCGAAATGAAGGCCCCGCGCCGCGTCGATGAGCACCCGCATCACCACCGGCAGCGGGACGTACTGGCGGCGCCGGCCCGCGAGCCGCAGCGTCGTGGAGAAGTCCTCGCCCGCGAGGTACTCCATGCAGATGTAGTAGCAGCCGTCCGTGAAGCCCAGCTCGTGGATCTGCACGATGTGCGGATGCGACAGCTTCGCCGCGAGCCGCGCCTCGTCGCGGAACATCTCCACGAAGTCGGGGATGGCCGACAGGGCCGGCAGCATCCGCTTGAGCACCACGTTGCGCTCGAAGCCGTCCGCGCCCAGCAGCTTGGCGAGGAAGATCTCCGCCATGCCACCCTCTGCCAGCTTGCGCACGAGCACGTACTGCCCATACGGCTGGAGGAGCGTGGCGGTGGACGCGCCGGCGGGATCCGGAATGGGAACGGGGGTCTGTGCCATCCCTCAAGGTCCTCGCGGTTTCAGGGTGCGCACCGTGAGTACGTCCGGGGCACCGGGACGCGTCATCTTAAACACCAGCAGGGGGGGCAGTCCCATGGGGGCCACCCAAGTATCGAAGCGGTGCTTGGCGTCCAGGGGCACGGCCCGTCCGTTGATGGACAGGCGGGCATCCACGGGCGCCACACCTGAAGCCCGCACCTTCTCCGCCGCCGGCACACCCTGGCGCGGGCTGTCCACCACCAGTCCCACCACCGAGTTGTCATAGACGAGCTCCAGCTTGTTCATCCGCCCGCCCTTGAGGGCCGCGCCCGCCTGCGACAGCGGCGTGACGGACCACAGGTAGCTGCCCTCGCCCAGCTGTCCCGCCTCCAGCGCCGCGCGCGTCTCCGACACCGTGCGCTGCACCACCGGCGTCGCCAGCGAGCCCGCCTTGTACACCGCCACGCGATAGCTACGGGCCTGCGGTTCCTCGCCGTAGGTGAACGTCACGGCCGGGGGCTTGTCCTGGTAGAAGATGGTCGTCTTCTCCGGCCCCTCCGGCACCACGTTGCGCGCGCGCGCCAGCGAGCTGGTGGGGGACTCCGGAGCGAAGTGGACGCTGCCCGCCGCTACCTGCGTGCCGTCCTCCTTGCGCGCCCGCCAGTACAGCGTGCCCCTCGCCAGCGCGGAGACGTTGACGGAAGCGCGGTGCACACGGCCCCAGAGCACCGGGCGCTTGAAGGCCGCGTCCTGCGCCGCTTCGACCACCGCGTCGCCCTCGCCCGTCCAGGTGAGCGCCACCTCCGAAAGGCCCCGGTGGAAGACCTCCGTGCCTTCGCCCGGGCCCACCGCGACCGCCGCCTCCTCCAGCGGCTCCACCTTCGCGCTGCCGTCCTTGCTCACGGTGGCGCGCTCACCCGCGCGCAGCTCCTGCCGCGCCTCGCCCCGCCGCAGCGTCACGTCGCCCGTGTGCGCCGCCACCTGCATGCCGTCGCCGGTGCGGCGGATCTCCAGCCTCGCGCCACCGCCGGACTCCACCGTCATCTCCGGCAGCACCACGCGGCTCTCACGCCCCATGGACAGCTGCACGGCCAACAGGCCCTGGAGCAGGTTGACGCGCGCCTCGTCGACAGTGCCCTGCTGTCCCGCGCTCTCCAGCACCGCCTCCGCGCCTGGAGCGAGCGTCAGCACCGTGCCGCTGTCCTTGAGTGACAGCACCGCCTCGCCGCCCTTCGTCCGCACGCCGTCGCCGAAGGCCAGCACCTCGCCTTCGCGGCGCACCTTGCGCCAGCGGCCCGTGTCCTTCGCCTTCACCTCCGCGACACCCGAGATCGCGCGCACCGTCACCGGGATGGGCGCCAGCTCCACGACTCGCGGGGCCGCGGGCGTCACCTGCGCGCGCTCGCGGGTCAGGTCCACCGCGTCGCCCTGCGCCGCGCGCAGCGTCTTGCCGTCCTTGGAGACCAGCTCGATGGCGCCCAGCTTCACCTCCACCCGCGCGGAGTCCTCCGCCACCGCGACCTTCACCTCCGACGGATCCGGCCCCACGCGCGTGAGGCCGAAGGGGGTGAGGATGTTCAACGTCACCTTGGAGCCCGCGCTGTCCGCCTTCCTGCCCGCGGGCACGCGCGACAACACGATGCCGCGCTCCACCTTCATCACGATGCCGGACGAATCCGAGCCCAGCGCGAACCGGCCCTCGCTGCCCACCTCCACCGTCCGGTCGCCCGGGAAGCGCACCGTCGCGGATCCGCTCTCACCGGTCTCCACCGCGTCGCCCGCGAGCAGCGGTCCCTCCACCGCGGGGCCCACCTTGCCGCCGCGCTCCAGGCGCACGTCGCCGGACAGCCCTTCCAGGCGGCCAATGGGAACGACGGCTCCCGCGTCCACATCCACCCCTGGCGGAGGTTTCGGCGCCTCCTCGCGTTCACACCCCGAGCAGCCGGAGAGGAGGACGAGCAGCGACAGCGCCAGGATGCGGACAGGACTCACTGAAACCTCGACGACGACGGACGGGCGCGTCGCGGCACTGCCGCGCGACTCACCGGCCCCTCGGGAACAAATCAACGTTGAGAATGGCCTGCTCGCCTTCGCGCACGGTGACCATCTTCGTCTGGGTCACGTGCCCGGCCGCGGACAGGGTGATGCGGTACGTGCCGCCGCGGACGCGTGCGGTGAAGGTGCCGCTCTTGTCCGTGCGCGTGCGCACCTTCGCCTGGGCAATGGTCACCGTCGCCACCAGCGGCTGGCCGTTGCGCGCGCTGCGCACCTGGCCCACCAGCGTGGCCAGCTCGCCCTTGCGGTCCTGCGACAGCACCACCACCAGCTCCGACGTCTGCCCCGCCACCACCACCGCGGCTTCTTCCGTGGCGCGGAAGCCCGGCGCGGACATCGACACGGCCACGGGCCCGGGCTCCAGTCCCTCCAGCAGCAGCTCGCCCGCCTTGTTCGTGCGCAGCTGCGCCTTGCCCGAAACCACCTGCACGTCCGCGACCGGCGCGCTGTCCTTGCCCTGGACCACCTTCAGCTTGAGGGAGCCCGTCTTCGGCGCCTTCTTGCGCAGGCGGAGCTGGACCGGCGCGCCCTCGGTGGCACCACCGCTGACGGTGGCGACCTCCGTGGCGTCCTCATAGCCGTCCACGCTGGCCTGGGTGGACTGCGCGCCTTCGGGGAGCAGCACCCGCAGCTGCCCCTGCGCGTCCGCGACCAGCTCCTCGCTCGTGCCCGGCGTCTTCAAGGAGGGCACGCGCACGTGCGCGCCCGGAAGCGGTGCGCCCGTCTCCGCGTCCACCACGCTCAGCGCGACGAAGGCCTGACGCGGGCCCACGGGCCGCGACGTCCCGCCCTCCCCGGCCAGTGACACCTCGAAGCCCAGGCCGATGCGGCGCATCCGCTGCTCGGAGCGCAGGCCGCTGGCCTCCAGCTCCATCGTGTCGTGCGCCTGCTGCACGTCCAGGAGCACGCGCCCCGTCCAGCCGTCCCGGCGCACCACCGGATACGAGAGCGCCGCGCCCACCACATAGCCGGACGACGACGCCTTCAGCCCGTCCGCCGCGTGCGCGGAAATCGTCAGAGGCACTTCGCCCCGCGCCTCCAACTGGAGCTCCGCCGGCAGCGCCACCAGCACCCGACCTGAAATCAGCGCCGCGTGCCGCACGCCCCGCTGCAGCACCGGCGCATAGGTGAACCCGCCGAACAGCGGCAGCTGCGCGAAGCCGTAGCCCGCGCCCAGCTCCAGCCGCATCGGCCCCAGGGAAAGTCGCCCGCGAGGCCCCAGCGAACCGCGCACCAGGCTGCCGCCCGTCACGCGCGACGACGCGTCCCGCAGTTCGAAGGCCTCGCGCTGGAGATCCACCTGGCCACCCAGGTACTCCCCCGCCCAGCCCATCAACGTCAGCGCCACGTCGTTCGGCGTCAGACCGCTGTAGGTGAGCCCGGGCCCTACATCCACCTGCTCACCCTGGCGGGACGACAGGCCGTAGCGGAAGCGCAACGAGGCGCGCTCGGACTCGGGGGCCTGCGCACGGGCGGCCCCGGTACAGGCGAGCACCAGGACGAGGACGACGAGGCGCGGAAGGATGTCGGTGAGGGGGCTCGGGCGGCGCAAGGCCCGGGAGAGTATAGAGAAGAGGGGCAGGTGTCCCAACCCGCGATGCCGTCATTCCTTCAAGATCGGCGCGGATCACGGCTGGCTTCTTGCTGGAGTGGAACTGCTTTGCTAAGCATGACGGCGGTCGGTAGCGCCTCGTCTAACCTCCGGGATTCACTCCAGAAACATCGGAGCGCCGCCGTGCGCGGGGCGAGCGAACGCTGAGGAGCGCATACGCCCATGGGCACGCAACTGGTGATGTACGAAGAGGAGTTCACCAAGATCAACGCCGTTTGCGACCGGCTTACCAAGGACGCGAACGCGAAGGTGGTCTTCCTCGTCGACAAGAACGGCCAGCTCATCTCCTCGGCCGGCCAGACGCAGAACATCGACACCACGTCGCTTGCGTCGCTGACGGCCGGCAACGTGGCCGCCATGGGCGGTCTGGCGAAGTTGATCGGGGAGAACGAGTTCCCCAACCAGTTCCATGAAGGGGCGAAGGACAGCCTCTACATGACCATCGTGGGCAGCCGCGTGGTGCTGGTCGTCATCTTCGACAACCGCACGAGCCTGGGTCTGGTGCGCTTGCGCATCAAGAAGGCCAGCGACGAGCTGACGAAGATCTTCGAAAGCCTCGTGAAGAAGACCGACAGCCCCGGAGCCGGTTCGCCGTTCGCCGAGATCTCCGACGACGATATCGACAACCTCTTCAGCGAGTAACCCGGGAAGCCATGTCCTTCATCAATTACTCATCCCGCGAAATCAACTGCAAGATTGTCTATTACGGGCCGGGCCTTTGCGGGAAGACGACCAACCTTCAGTACATCTACAACAAGACCGCGGCGGACACGAAGGGCAAGCTGATCTCGCTCTCCACGGAGACGGACCGCACGCTCTTCTTCGACTTCCTGCCGCTGTCGCTCGGTGAGATCCGCGGCTTCAAGACGCGCTTCCACCTCTACACGGTGCCCGGTCAGGTGTTCTACGATGCCAGCCGCAAGCTCATCCTCAAGGGTGTGGACGGCGTGGTGTTCGTCGCCGACAGCCAGATTGAGCGCATGGAAGCCAACATGGAGTCGTTGGAGAACCTGCGCATCAACCTGGCGGAGCAGGGCTACGACCTGAACAAGATTCCGTACGTCGTGCAGTACAACAAGCGCGACCTGCCCAACGCGGTGACCGTGGAGGAGATGCGCAAGGCGCTCAACCCGCGGAACATCCCGGAGTACCAGGCCGTGGCGCCCACGGGCGTGGGCGTGTTCGACACGCTCAAGGCCGTGGCCAAGCTGGTTCTCACCGAGCTGCGCAAGGGCGGTTGACACTCCGCCTGCTGTCCTGCCCGGCGGGCTGGCCCCCACCGGGCAGCCCCCGGCGAACGATGGTATGACCTCGTGCCGTCGGGCAGAGCCGCCTTCCGAGGTCGTACCGTGCGCGTCGCAACCGCCACCCTCCGTCTCCTCGCGCTCCTGAGCGCTGGCCTGTCTGGGCCGGTGCTCGCGCAAGGTGCGTCCCCCTCCCCTGCTTCCCCGCCTCCCGCCGCCGCTGCATCCCCGGCCGCGGGCACGCCACAGGCCTCCGCCTCGCAGGGACCCGCGGGCGACCAGACGGCGGATGAGGCCTTCACGTCGCGCGTGAAGACGCTGGAGGAGCAGGTCGTCGACCTGAAGGAGAAGATCTACCGCTCCAAGGCGCGCCTGCTGCTGCTCCAGGAGTCGGTGATGGGCGGCGAGCTGTCCACCGGCGCCCGCGCGGTGCTGGTGCACAAGAACGAGATGGGCAATGCGTTCCAGCTGGAGTCGGTGGTGTACGCGCTGGACGGCGCGCCCATCTTCACCCAGGTGGACACGCAGGGAGACCTGAACCGGCACCAGTCGCTGGAGGTCTTCAACGGCCGCATCGTGCCGGGCCAGCACCAGCTCGCGGTGCGACTCGTCTACCGGGGCAGCGGCTACGGCGTGTTCAGCTACCTGGAAGGCTACAAGTTCAAGGTGCAATCCAGTTACACCTTCAACGCGGAGTCCGGAAAGGTCACCACGGTGAACGTGGTGGGCGTGGAGAAGGGCGGCCTCACCACGGACCTCAAGGACCGGCCCGCGGTGCGCTACGACATTGAAGTGGCCAAGGACACGCGCGCGAACCGTCCCGCCGGCTCCGGCTCCGAGCCGGAAGGCGCTCCGGGGACGCCCGCCGCGCCGGCCACCACCTCCAGCGAGCTGAAGTAGGGAGCGTCAGGCCGTGACCGCGACGCTGCACGCCCTGGCCCTCGCGCTGTCCCTCGGGGCCGCGCCCGCTCCGGCGCCCCAGGCCTCCAAGCCGGGGGCCGCGCTGCCGCCCATGTCCGCGTCGTTGAGTTCGCGCGCGGCTTCGGTGGAAGCGGTGGAGGCGCAGCTGCGCACGGCGGAGCAGTCACTGCGCTTCGTGGAGACGCAGTTCACGGAGCGCCCCGAGCCCAGCAGCGCCGACTCGCAGCTCAAGCGCTTCTCCGAGGGCGAGGTGTACTCGCTGCTGGGAGACTGGGCCGCCGCGTCCGTCCTCTTCTACGACCTGGTGAGCGACCCGGCGTTCAAGGCGAACCCGCGCTACCCGGAGGCGGTCTTCTATCTGGCGGACGCGCTCTACCAGCAGAAGAACGACATCGGCGCGCGGGTGTACCTGCGCGACGTGCTGTCGCTGAACCTGACGCCGCAGCGCTACAAGGAGGCCGTAAGCCGCTACCTCGCGGTGGCGGGAAGGCTCCAGCAGTTCGACGGCATCGACGCGTACGTGGAGAAGGCGCGGCAGCTGTCGGGCGGCGTGCTGGCGCCGGACATCGCCTACGTGCATGCGCGCGGCACCTTCAAGCGCCTGGACCTGACGCCGGAGGAGCACCAGCAGCGCTCGCGCGCGCTGTTCGCCCCGCTGGCGCAAAGCCCCGGCGCCTTCCGCGTGCAGGCCGTCTACCACCTGGGCGTCCTGAGCGTGCAGAGCGGGGACTACCCGGCCGCCATCGCGCAGTTCCAGCGCATCGTGGGCACCGGACCGGACACCGTGGTGTCCACCGGCCTCGAGGAGGCGGAGGCCCAGCGCTTCCGCGAGCTCGCGTTCCTGTCGTTGGGCCGGCTGATGTACGAGACGGGCCGTTTCGACGAAGCGTTGGACCACTACGGCCAGATTCCGCGCGAGAGCGAGCGCTTCCCGGAGTCGCTGCTGGAGGTCGCGTGGACGTACGTGCGCAAGCAGGACTTCACGCAGGCGAAGAACGCCACGGACATCCTGCTGCTCGTCGCGCCGGACTCGCAGCTCGCTCCCGAGGCGCGCATCCTCCAGGGGCACCTGCTCCAGAAGCTGCGCCAGTACGACGAGGCGCTGGAGACATATGACGGCGTGGCGCGCATGTTCACGCCCGCGCGCGACAAGGTAGACGCGCTCCTGCGCGTGAATCAGGACCCGGTCGCGTATTTCGACAACCTGCTCGCGCGCAACGAGCGCTCGCTGGACGTGAGCACCCTGCTGCCTCCGCTGGCGCTGAAGTACGCGTCCACGCAGAAGGAGGTCGCGGACGCGGTGCGGATGGTGGGCGACCTGGACAGCGGCCGTCAGGGCGCGGGCGAGGCGAAGGCCATCGCGGAGCGCATCCTGGAAGCGCTGGACGCGCGCGGGCTGGAGGCGTTCCCGGAGCTGCAGGAAGGCTACGTCCGCACGGAGGCCGTGGACACCGCGCTCACCGCCGTGGAGCAGTCCCTGGTGCAGGCGGAGGCCGAGCTGGTGGAGGAGAAGCTGACGCCCGCCGAGCGCGAGAAGCTCCTCGTCGCCCAGGGCGCGCGCGAGGCCCAGCGGCTGCGTTTCGCGGCGCTGCCCACCACCAACAAGGAGCTGGAGGAGCGCCGCCACCGCATGCAGGCGAAGGTGGACTCGGTCGACCGCGAGGCCTTCCGAGTGGGCTACGAGTTGCAGAGCCTGCACGCCAACGCCGCCGCCATCCGCAAGTGGGTGGAGGACACGCGCGACGAGCGGCAGGCGGACCCCGCGGAGGAGCGCGAGTTCCTGGTGCAGCTCCAGGCGGAGATCGCCACCCTGAAGGACCTGCAGGCGGAGCTGGACCGCACCCGCGCCCGGCTCGCCAGTGAGCGCCAGTCCACGGATACGTCACTGGAGGGAGAGGCCGCCATCCGCGCCCGCTACTCCGCCGCGCTCCAGCAGGAGCACGGCGTCTTGCGCGCCGGTGAAGGCCGGCTGTCCGGTGAGGACACGCGCGTGCTGTTGCGCATGCACGCGGTGCGCTCGCGCATCGACTCGTTGCGCGGCCGCGTGGCGGTGGCGCGAGTGGCGCTGCGCTCGCGGTTGGAGCTTCGCGTGAAGTCCATCCGCGACAAGGTGCGCGTGGAGCAGGCGCTGCTCCAGGGCTACGAGCAGGAGGTGGCCGCCGCGTCTGGTGACGCTCGCAACCTGGTGGGCCGCATCGCCTACGAGAGCTTCCGCCGCGTGCGGCAGCAGTTCTACGACCTGGTGCTCAAGGCCGACACCGGCACGGTGGACGTGGCCTTCAGCCGCACGCAGGACAACGCCACGAACATCCAGAAGGTCGCCAAGGAGAAGTCGGACGCACTGCGCGCGCTCGACCTGGAGTTCAAGGACGTCCTGTCGTCGGAAGGGGGGGACTGAAGGCCATGCGCCGCCCTGCCCTCGCCCTCCTCCTGGCCCTCGCGCCGCTGGCCGCTCACGCCGCGAAGGCCAAGGCTCCCAGCCAGGCATTGAAGAAGGCCTCCAAGCCTTCCGAACCCTCAGGCCCCGCGAAGGCCAAGCCAGCGGCTCCGGCTCCGCCCGCGCCCAACACCTCCCGTTACCTGGACGGCCTGGGTCACACGCCCGAGCAGGAGAAGCTGCTGCGCGACGTGAGCCGCGCGCTGGAGGCTTACGAGGCGGAGTCTCGCGACTTCCACCGCGAGGTGAAGCAGCTCATCGAGCGGCGCTACCAGCAGAAGCGCTCGGCGCTCAACAACGCCTACGAGAAGACGCTCACCGCGCTGGAGTCACAGGAGCGCACGCAGCGGCTGGACGCCATCGGCCGCTTCGAGGACTTCCTGCGCCGCTACCCGGACGAGCCTCGTGCCACGCCGGACGTGATGTTCCGGCTGGCGGAGCTGTATTACGAGCGCTCCGCGGACGAGCACCAGCTGGCGCGCAAGGACTACGCGGAGCGCGTGCGCACGATGTCCGACGAGGCCATGGCGGACCTGCCGCCGGAGCCGGACGTGGACTTCACGCCGTCCATCGGCCTGTATCGCTCGCTGCTCGCGCGCTTCCCGGATTACAAGCTCAACGACGGCTCCCTGTACCTGCTGGCGTACTGCCTCAACGAACAGCACAAGGACGAGGAGAGCCTCGCCACCTACCAGCAGCTCACCACGCGCTATCCGACGAGCCGCTTCGCCACCGACGCGTGGACGCGCATCGGCGAGTACTGGTTCGAGGAGGAGACCGACCCGGAGGCGCTGCGCAAGGCCGCGGAGGCGTACACCGCCGCCACGCGCGACACGGGGCACCGGTTCTACGACAAGGCCCGCTACAAGCTGGCCTGGACGTACTACCGCATGGACTGGTTCGAGGAGTCCGTGGACAGCTTCCTGCTGCTCCTCGACCACTACCAGTCTCACCAGCAGTCCGGCAGCAAGGCGGACGAAGGCGACCTGCGCTCGGAGGCGCTCCAGTACATCGCGCTGTCGCTGGCGGACGAGACGTGGGGCGGCGTGGCCAAGGCTCGCGATCTCTTCGCGAAGCGCGGCGGCCGGCCCTACGAGCCGGAGGTGTACCGCCGGCTGGGCAACGTCTACTTCGACCAACTCCGCAACGAAGACGCCATCGCCGCGTATCAGCAGGTGCTGTCCACCGACCCGCTCACCGCAGATGCGCCGCGCCTGCAGCAGCGCATCGTCCAGGCCTACGAGCGCGACCGGCGCATGGACCTGTACGCGCGCGAGTCGGAGAAGCTGGCCAACAGCTACCTGCCCGGCGGCGCCTGGTACGAGAAGAACAAGGACGACCCGAACGCGCTGTCGCACGCGCAGACGCTCGCCGAGCAGAGCCTCTACTCCGCCGCCGCGTACCAGCACCAGCAGGCGCAGGCCTTCCAGAAGGAGGGCAAGACCGCGGAGGCGAAGAGCACCTACGCCTCCGCCGCGCGCGCGTACGGCACGTACCTGGAGCGCTTCCCGCGCAGCAAGACCGCGTACGCGATGCGCTTCTTCCACGCCGAGTCCCTCTTCAACTCGGACGCGTACGGCGCGGCGGCGAAGGAGTACGCGGCCGTGCGCGACTCCAACCAGGACAACACCTACCGCGACGTGTCCGCGCACAACGCGGTGCTCGCCTGGAAGGCGCAGCTGGACGAGGACGTGAAGGCGGGCCGCGTGCCGGAGCGCAAGCCGCTGCGCGCCAGCGAGCGCCCCAAGGACAGCACGCACGCGCCCATGGCCCTGGCGGAGACGGAGGCCGCGCTCGTGAAGGCGTCCGACGCGTACGTGGCGCTCCTGCCCAAGGAGGAGGCCGCGCCGGGCATCGCCTACCAGGCCGCGGAGCTCTTCTACACGCACGACGACTTCGCCCAGGCCCGCCCCCGCTTCGAGCGCGTGGTGCAGGCGTACCCGCGCAACCCGGTGGCCGGCTACGCCACCAACCTCATCATCGAGTCCTTCCTCGTCGACCAGGACTGGAAGAGCGTGGAGGAGGTCAGCGCGCGGCTCGCCAGCAACGCGCAGGTGGTGGACCCGTCCAGCGAGCAGTACCGCGAGCTGATGAAGTTCAAGCTCGCCGGCCGCTTCAACCTGGCGGACCAATTGGCCTCGCAGAAGCGCTACGACGAGGCGGCGAAGAAGTATCTCCAACTGGTGGAGGAGGCCCCCCGCCACGAGTTCGCGGACAAGGCGCTCAACAACGCGGCGGTGGCGTACGAGGAACTGCGCCGCTTCGACTCCGCGATGAAGCTCTACGAGCGCATCTACCGCGACTACCCGAAGTCGCCGTGGGCGCACACCGCGCTGTTCCGCGTGGCCCTGAACGCACAGAAGTCCTACGACTTCGACAAGGCCGTCACCAGCTACCAGAAGCTGGTGAAGGACTACCCGAAGGCCGAGGAGCGTGAGGCCGCGCTCTACAACGCGGCATCGCTGCTCGAAGGACAGCAGCGCTACGCGGAGGCCGCCGCTGCCTTCCAGCGGTGCGTGGAGCTGTATCCCCATGGGAAGAACGCGCCGGACAACCAGTACCGCGCGGCCCGCATCCTGGAGAAGCAGGGCGACACCCGGGGCGAAATCAATGCGCTGGAGGCCTTCGTCCGCAAGTTCGCCAGCAAGGCGGATCAGGTGGAGCTGGTGGTGGACGCCAAGCGCCGCCTGGGTGACGCCTGGAAGAAGCGTGGCAACGCGAAGGAGGCCGAGCGCGCGTACGCCGCCGCCGCGGATGACTTCGACCGCCGCAAGCTGAAGCCGGACACGCAGCCGCGCGCCGCGGAAGCCGCCGCCTACAGCCGCTTCCAGCTGGCCGAGCTGGAGTTCCAGCGCTTCGACGCGCTGAAGCTCAGCGGCTCCGGCAAGGCGCTGGAGAAGAGCTTCACGAAGAAGACCGAAGCCGTGAAGGCGGTGGACGCCGCGTACGCCAAGGTGCTGCCGTACAAGCAACTGGAGTGGTCGCTGGCGTCGTTCTACCGGCGCGGCTACGCCCTGGAGCGCTTCGCCGTCACGCTGCTGGACGCGCCGGTGCCTCCGGAGGTGAAGCGCCTGGGGGACGACGCGGTGCTGACGTACCAGGACATGCTCACGCAGCGCACCGTGGCGCTGGAGGACCGCGCGGTGGAGAGCTACGCCGCCACGCTCAAGGAGGCGCGCAACAACCGCGTCTCCAACGAGTGGACGCGCCGCACGCTGGAGTCCCTCAACCGCTTCCGCCCCAAGGAGTACCCCGTCCTCAAGGAGGCCCGGGGCGCGCTCGCGTCGGAGACCGTGTATCCGGATGGCCTGCTGGGCAGCCTCGCCGCGCCGCCCACGCCCGCTCGCGCCGACCCGGACAAGGCGACCCGGCTCACGGAAGGGGGCACGCCATGAACGCGGGCCGCAAGTTCGTGCTCACCGGGCTCGTGCTCTGGCTGTCCGCCTGCGCCTCCGGTCCGGAGACGCGCAAGGACTCGAAGCTCACCGGGCCGGAAGCCGGGCCCGTCACGGCCATCAGCACGTCTCCGAAGCCCGGCGAAGCGAAGTCTGGTGACGCGAAGGCTGGCGACGCGAAACCCCAGGCGAAGGAGCCGGCGCCGGTCGCGAAGTCGCTCGCCGGACCGGAGCGGGACTTCACCAGCGCGGTGGAGATCGCCCGGCGCGGCGAGCTGACCATCGCGGAGGCCGCGCTCAAGGCCCTGCTGGAGAAGTCCCCGAAGCTGGGCCCCGCGTGGACGAACCTGGGCATCGTGCAGGAGCGCCAGGGACGCTTCCCGGACGCGGAGCGCTCCTACCGTCAGGCGCTGGTGCTGGACGCCGACCAGGAGGCCGCGTGGGACTGCCTGGTGCGGCTGGCGGCGCGCACGGGCCGCGCGGCGTCGCTGGAGGCGGAGCTGCGCGAGGCGCTGACGAAGCAGGACTCGGTGGCGCGGCGCACGGCGCTGGCGCTGAACCTCCTGCTGCAGAAGAAGCACCCCGCCGCCGTCGCCGAGGCCCGCCGCGCGCTCCAGGTCAGCGAGCAGCACGTGCCCGCCATGCAGGTGCTTGCGCAGGTGTACGCCCGCGAGGGCAAGTACGAGCTGGCCTCCATGGTGCTGGGCAACGCGCTCGCCATCGACGCGCAGGACGCGGCCACCCTCAACGCCCTGGGCCTGGTGCACCTGGGCCTCAAGGAGCGCCCCCTGGCGCTGGAGCGCTTCCGCCAGGCCATCGCGCTCCGGCCGGACTTCGCCGAGGCGCGCAACAACCTGGGCACCCTGCTCAACCAGGGCGAGGACTACGCCGGCGCCCGCGTGGAGCTGGAAGCCGCCGTGAAGGCCGCGCCGGACTTCGCCGCCGCCCACCTCAACCTGGGCAACGCGTACCGCGGCGAAGGGGACTTCCCCCGCGCCCTGGCGGAGTACGAGCGAGTGCTCCAACTCCAGCCCGACACGAAGGACGTGTACTTCAACCTGGCCCTGCTCCACCTGGACCTGGAGCCCGCCGGAATGGACGCCCTGGAGCGCCTCCAGAAGGCCGCGTCCTTCCTGGAGCAGTACAAGTCCAAGGGCGGCACCGACGAGCGCACCGCGCAGTACCTCAAGGACGCGCAGAAGGGCATCGACCGGGAGACCCGCCGCCGCGAGCGCGAGCGCAAGGAGGGCCTGAAGAAGGCCGCCGAAGCCGCCAAGGCCCCCGAGGCAAACCCGACCCCTGCCTCGCCCCCCGGGCCCCCTGCCACGCGGCCGGGCGCCTCGGGTAAGGTGTCCAAGGACGTCCAGTAGCCCGACCTTCCGCCATGCGCCCCGCCCTCCTCCTGCTGCTCGTCGCCGTCTCCGGTCCGTCCTGGGCGGAGGACTCCGCGTCCACGAAGAAGGCGGCGAACGGCGCGACGCCAGCGCCCCAGGCTCCGGCGGCGAAGAAGCCAGCCAAGGCCATCCGCCTGGAGGCCATCAAGGTCGAGGGGCGCATCCAGAAGCCGGAAGCCTTCTATTTCCTCGACCGCTCCAAGCCGAGCTTCGACGACCTGAACCGCACGGAGAGCTTCGTGCCCAAGGTGGTCCAGAGCGTGCAGCAGGACCCGTTCTAGATCCATGGCCCTTCAAACCCGCCCCAAGTTGCTGCGCGTCGGCGTCATCCAGGACGGGCGCATCGTCGAAGAGCACCACCTGCTCCACGACTCCGTCACCATTGGCGATGACGCCCGCAACACCATCGTCATGCCCCCGTCCGAGGCGCGCCCGCCGCGCTTCAAGGTGCTGGAGAACCGCGGCCAGCAGTTCCACCTCATCATCGACGAGCACATGCAGGGCCGCATCAACCTGGGCTCGTCGGACGTGGACTTCGACGCGCTCCGGGAGCAGGGGCTCGCCACCCGCCGCGCGGACGACACCTTCGACCTGCCGTTGCAGGAGAGCGCCCGCGGCAAGGTGGACCTGCCGGACGCCACGCTCTTCTTCCACTTCATCCCCGCGCCCGCACCGGGTTCCAAGCCCACCCTCCCCCCGGAGCTGAAGGCCAGCACGTGGCGCACGGTGGACCGCGTCTTCTTCGGCATCCTGCTGACCATGCTGGTGCTCTACGTGCTGAGCGTCGCGCTCATCATCGCCCAGCCCGCGCCGGTGGAGGCGGAGGTGGAGCTGGACCAGCTGGAAGACCGCTTCGTGCGCGCCATCATTCCGCCCCAGCCCGCGAAGAAGGAGGAGCCCAAGGAGACGGCCGCGCCCGGGGAGAAGAAGCCGGAAGAGGAAAAGACCGCTCCGAAGAAGACGCCCACCACCGCTTCGCCGTCCGCTCCCGCCAACAGCGCGGAACGCCGGCAGCAGCTCACGGAGAAGGTGGGCAACACCGGCATCCTCAAGCTGCTGGGCGGCACGGGCCCCGGCGGCGGAGACGCCATCGCGGACGTGCTCGGGAACTCCGGCAGCGGCGCCAACGTGGCGGAGGCGCTCGCGGGCGCGACGGCGGGTGGCGCGCTCACGGCGGGCTCTGGCGGCGGCAACGGCATCGCCAATCCGCAGGGAGACACCGGCGGCAAGATGGCGGGCATCGGCGCCACGCAGACGTCCGGCGCGGGCACCGTGAACACCGGCCAGAAGCAGGTCGTCAAGGTGCCCCAGGTCGTGGACTCGGTGCCGGAAGTGGATAGCTCCGAGGTCAAGCCCAAGGAACTGGCCCGCTTCATCCAGAGCCGGAAGGCCTCCATCCAGCGCTGCTACGAGAACGGGCTCAAGCGCGACCCCTCCCTCAAGGGCAGGGTGATGGTCCGCTTCGACCTGACGCCCAGCGGCCGCGCCAGCAACGTGGAGGTGGAGGAATCCACCCTGCGCTCCGACGAGGTCATCAACTGCATCAAGACCACCATGCGCGCCTGGACGTTCCCTTTCAAACCGAGTGACGACGTCCCCGTCAGCTACCCGTTCATCTTCTCGCCAGGGGAATAGGCTCGACCGTCCGGACCTTCCGGGGTCACCGGACCCGCGGGGAGCACATGGAGAAGCTGGCAGTCATCGCCACATCCCCTCTCTTCGAGATGCTGGCCCCCGCCGAGCTCGCTCGGCTGGCGGAGCTGGCACGGCTGTACCGCTACGCGCACGGCGAGGTGGTGTTCGAAGAGGGCGACCTGGGTGACAGCCTCTTCGTCATCGTGCGCGGCCAGGTGGAGGTGGTGCGCCGGGGTGTGAGCAACGAGGTGAAGCCCCTCACCGTCCTGGGCCCGCCGGAGTTCTTCGGGGAGATGGGCCTCATCGACAAGGACCACCGCTCCGCCACCGTGCGCGCCCTGGGCGAAGTGGAGCTGCTCCAGCTCACCGCGCAGGATTTGCGGACCTTCCGGCTGGCGCACGCGGACGGCTTCACCTTCATCGTCGTGAACATCGCGCGCAGCCTGTCCGCCCGCCTGCGCGAGGCCAACGCCCGCCTGGCCCCCCAGGACTGACTTCCGGAGCTGGAAAGCCGGACTCCGGGGCGATGGGGCATTGCGTTGACACCCCTCCCCCTCACTCCTAGGCTCGACTCTCGCAGCTTGGGAAGGGCCGGAAGGACTCGTGAGGCGCATGCGCACCCTGGGAATGCTCGCCGTCGTGGGAGGACTCGTCACCTCCGGGATGGCGCTGGCGCAGTCGCCCGCGTCGCCGCCGCGCCCCGCTCCGCCCGCGCTGGACAAGGCCGGTGACGTGCCGGACAGCCAGAAGCTGGAGCGCAGCACGCAGGCCCTGGGCGGCATGCGGGAATCGCTCCGCCAGGTGTTCGAGAAGGTCGAAGAGGCGCGACGCACCAAGGACGTGGTGAAGCTCAACTGCGCCAACGAGAAGCTGACGCAGATCAAAGGCCTCCTGCGCATCTCCGAGCAGGCGGACGTGGCCCTCCAGGAGGCCGTCAGCAAGAGCGAGGCGGCGCCCGGCGAGCACGAGTTCACCAAGGTGATGATCGCCCAGCAGAAGGTGGGCCAGCTGCGCTCGGAGGCCGAGGAGTGCATCGGCCAGCTCGCCTTCCGCACCGACGAGAACCTCTTCGTGGAGGTGGAGGAGCCGGACAATCTGCCCGGCGGTGACCCCACGCGGCCCCCGCCGCCGCCGGATCTGGTGGTCCGTCCCCCGCCCGCGAGCCCCGTGGACTGAGTGGCTGGCCCCTTCCCACCTGCCACGGTCCCGGCCCCGGACCGTTTGTTCCGGCGCGGGAACCTGCGTGCTATGCCCCCCGTCTCACCGCGTGGAGCCCGTCTGACACCATGAAGCAGCCTGGGACATTCCGTCTGGCCCTTGGGGCCCTGGCGCTCGCGGCGCTCCTGCCGCTGACGGCGTCGGCGCAGGCCTTCGTGGGCGGGCGGCCTCCGGGTGGCAATGGCCTCAAGGTGGGCAACGGGCGACTGCACCCGACGCTGGAGTTGGAGACGCGGCTGGACAGCGGCGTGGGCTACTTCCGCGAAGCGGGCACCGGCCCCCTGTCCCCGGACCTGTCCGGAGAGCTGGCGCTGCACGTCCGCCCCGGGCTGATGCTGGACGTGCCGTCCCCCAAGCTGGCCGTCGCGCTGCGCGGCAACCTGGACTACGTGGCCTACACGGGCCTGCTCACGGCGGGCTCCGGCGCGGCGTCTCACCTGGAGGGCGCTGCGGACCTGGCGCTGCGGTTCAACCAGGAGAGCGAGCTGTCTTTTGAGGTCGGCGACGAGCTGACGCGCTCGGACCGCACGCGCACGGCGGCGCTGGGCGCGGGCATCCTCAGCCTCTTCAACGAGGCGCGCGTGAAGGCGCAGTGGAAGCCCGGCGGCGGCGCGTTGGAAGTCACCCCTGCGCTGGCGTACGCGATGGAGTTCTTCGAGCCCCTGGGCGGCATGACGCCCATCGGCTGCACCGACGCCGCGTGTGATCCGCTCGCCGCCAGCCAGTTCAACTACGGCAACCTGCGGCTGGGCGCGGAGGGCCGCTGGCGCTTCCTGCCCAAGACGGCGGTGGTGGTGGACACGGGCCTGCAGTACCGGGGCTACTTCAACGACACCACCACGCCCAGCGCGGCCATCCTGCACGCCATGGCGGGTGTGTCCGGTCTGATCTCCCCGCGGATTACCCTGACGGCGAAGGCCGGCTGGAGCCAGAACCTGGGCTCGGGCGGCGGCGGCACCGTGGTGGGCCAGGTGGAGGGCACGTACCTCGTGGGCCCGTCGCTCACGGTGAAGGGCGGCTACCTGCGCGCCTTCCAACCGGTGGCCGCCTACGGCACCTTCCGCGACGACCGCGTCTACGCGGAAGGGCGCACCGTGATGGGCAGCCGGCTCGCGCTGCACGCCACGGGCGCGCTGGACTTCCTCTCCTTCGCGGGCGGCCGCGGCGACACGCTGGTGACGCTGGACCTGGGGCCCGAGTATCAAATCCGCCCGTGGCTGGTGGGCGCGGTGGGCTACATGCTGGGCACCCGCTCGTCGTCGCTGGGCGCCGCTGGCCTCAACTACACCCGCCACGAAGGCTACGCGCGGGTGTCCGTCTCCTACTGAGGCCTCCCGCGCCCATGCGTTCCTCGCGGCTCTGCTTCATCCTGCCGGTCCTCCTCGCGGTGCTGTCCGCATGCCACGCGGACACGCGCCCGCCGCCCCCTCCGCCCACGCCCGCATCGTCCGCGGAGGCCGCGGCGACGTCTGGCGGCAACCTGGGCCCCGGTGACGTGGTGGAGGTGCGCGTCTTCCAGGAGCCCGAGCACTCCGGCACCTGGCGCGTGTCGCCGGAAGGCACCATCGACTATCCGCTGTGCGGCAAGGTGTCGCTGTCCGGCCTCACCGCCAGCGCCGCGGCGGATGCGCTGCGAGACTGCCTGGCGCGCTACCTGCGCCGCCCGCAGGTGTCCGTGCTGGTGCGGGAGTACAACTCGCAGAAGATCTTCGTCTTCGGGGAAGTGCAGAAGCCCGGCACCTTCCCCGTCACCGGCGAGGTGTCCATCATCCAGGCGATTACGCTGGCCGGTGGCTTCACCAAGCTGGCGGCGAAGAACAACACGCTCGTCACGCGCGTGGTGGACGGGCAGGAGCGCAAGATTCGCGTGCCCGTGGAGGACATTGGCGTGGGCCGCGAGCGCAACTTCCTGCTCCAGGCCGGCGACATCGTCTTCGTGCCGGAGAGCTTCTTCTAGTCGCGCGACGTCCAACCGATTTCATCCAGGAAGCGCTTCGCCTGGGTCATGAGCTGGGGCGCCAGGTTCGCGCCGCTCGCTAGCACGTCGCCCTTGAGCACGTCGAAGGGCCGCCCGTCGATGTGCACGATGACGCCGCCGGCCTCCGCCACCAGCAGGCCGCCCGCGGCGATGTCCCAGGGCTTGAGGCCGAACTCGAAGTAGCCGTCGAAGCGGCCGGCCGCGACGTACGCCAGGTCCAGCGCGGCGCTGCCGGTGCGGCGCATGCCCTGCGCCAGGAGGATGAGCTGGCTGAAGAGGCCCACGGGCAGGTCCGGGCGCTCGCGCACGTCGTAGGGAAAGCCCGTGCACAAGAGCGCCCGCTCCAGCGTGGCCGTGGGGCTGGCCTTCAGGGGCACGCCGTTGAGCGTGGCGCCCTCCCCCTTCGCGGCGGAGAAGAGCTCGTCGCGCATGGGGTCGTAGACGGCGCCCGCCACGGTGCCTTCCGGGCCCTCCACCGCCACGCTGACGCAGAAGTGCGGCACCTGGTGCGAGTAGTTGGTGGTGCCGTCCAGCGGATCCACCACCCAGCGGAACGTGTCGCTGCCCTGCGTGGCGCCGCTCTCCTCCGCGAGGATGGCGTGGCGAGGGTAACGCTGCCGCAGGAAGTCCAGCAGCGCGGCCTCGGAGGTGCGGTCCGCGTCCGTCACGAGGTCGATGCCGCCCTTGAACTCGATGGTGCGGTGCTGCGGGAAGCGCTCGCGGAGGATGCGGCCGGCCATGCGGGCGCCCTCCTCCGCGGTGCGGCGCAGCGCGGCGGGCGTTTCCGGTTCGTGGGCCATGGATGCGTTTCCCTCGGGTGCGCTCTAGGAGGCGGGCTCGGCGAGCAGCTGCTCGATTTCCGTCTGGAACTTCTGGAGGAACTCCTCGGCGAAGCCCTCGTGCACGTGGCGGACGACACCCTTGCGATCAATGAGGAAGGTGGTGGGCATCAGCCGCACCTTCAGCAGGCGCTCGGACACCAGCGCGTTGGCGTCCAGGAGGATGGGCAGCTCCACCTTCGCCTCCTCCAGGAAGGGAGGAATGGCGCGCACGTCCTCGTCCACGTTGAGGGCGTAGGCCTTGAAGCCGCGCGAGCCGTATTCCTTCTGGAGCTGCGCGTACATGGGCAGCGCGTCCTTGCAGGGCTCGCACCACGTGGCCCACACGTCCAAGAGGACGACCTGCCCGCGGTCGCTCTTCAAGTCGTACGGGCTGTTGTCCGGGTAGCGCTTCACCTGGAAGACGAGAGGCTGGCCCGAGGCCCGGTTCGACTCCAGTGCGGAGCTGCTGGAGCGCGTCCCGCCGCCGGTGCGGTCCGTGAGCGGAGGCAGCGGCGTGGGCGCCGCGGAGCAACCCAGGGCGAACGCCAGGGCACCCAGCGAGAGGAGGAATGGACGGCGCATGACTCAGGTCCCCTTCCCCGCCCGGGACTTCAGGGCGGTGAGCAGTTTGTCGATGAAGCCTCCGAAGGCGCCGTTGCTCATGACGAGCAGCACGTCACCGGACTTCGCCTCGGTAGCGACGCGGTCCACCAGCGTCTGCACGTCGGTGGCGCCGTCCGCGGCGATGCCCTGTCCCTTGAGCGCTTCGATGAGCTTGGGGACGTTGAGCTCCTCGCCCTCGGGCACCTTGTCGTGACGCTCGGGCACCTTGAGGCTGGCGCGCGTGGCGCCGGGGAAGGCGTGCGCGTAGTCCTCCTGGTGGATGTTGCGGCGGCTGGTGTTGGAGCGCGGCTCGAAGATGGCCCACAGGCGCCGGTCCGGGTAGCGGTGGTGGATGGCGGCGATGGTCTCGCGCACGGCGGTGGGGTGGTGCGCGAAGTCGTCCACCACGAGCACGCCGTCCACCTCCGCGCGAACCTCCTGCCGGCGCTTCACGCCCTGGAAGGTGGACAGGCCCTGCTGGATTTCAGCGAAGGTGAGGCCCAGGCCGCGCGCGGCGGCGATGACCGCGAGCGCGTTCTCCACGTTGTGCGCGCCGGACATCGGCAGCGTCACGGTGCCCAGGTCCTGGCCCTTCTCCACGACGTTGAAGCGGGCGCCCTCGGGACCGAAGGAGAGGTTCTTCGGCGTGTAGTCCGCGTCCGCGCCCTCCTTGGCCACGTAGGTGCTGACGGGAGCGGTGCCTTCACGCGCGATGCGCACGGCGTTGGGGTACGCGGCGCAGACGACCAACTGGCCGTCCTTCGGCACCAGGCGCACGAACTTCTCGAACGTGGCCTCGTAGTGGGGCAGGTCGCGGAAGATGTCCGCGTGGTCGAACTCCACGCTGGTGACGATGGCGGTGCGCGGGCGGTAGTGGAGGAACTTGGAGCCCTTGTCCCAGTAGGCGGTGTCGTACTCGTCGCCTTCGACGACGAAGTGCGGGCCCTTCCCCACGCGGTAGTTGCCCGCGTAGTTCTGGGTGACGCCGCCCACGAGGAAGCTGGGGTCCTTGCCCGCGGCCACCAGCACGTGTGCCATGAGCGAGGACGTCGTCGTCTTGCCATGCGTGCCGGCGACGACGACGGAGTGCGAGCGGTCCAGGAAGAGCGAGCCCAGCGCCGCGGGAAAGGACATCTGCTTGAGGCCCCGCTCGCGCACGGCGGTGGCCTCCGGATTCACCCGGCGGATGACGTTGCCGATGATGACCAGGTCTGGCTTCGCCGCGTCCAGGTTGGCGGGCGAGTACGGGCTGCTGGCGGGGATGCCCCACGTGCGGAGCATGTCGCTCATGGGCGGGTAGACGTTCTCGTCGCTGCCGGTGACGTCGTAGCCGGCGGCCTTGAGCATGCCGGCGAAGGAGCCCATGCCCGTGCCGGCCACGCCCACCAGGTGGATGCGGCGCACGGACTGCGGGTCGAGTGTGTCGAGGACGTTGCCGTTGTCGTCAGCCATGCTGCGGTTTCCTCAGGGGAGGACGTGAAGGTCGAGCGCCTCCACGACGAGCTCGTGGAAGGCGGGGCGGAAGTCGCGGATGCGCAGGTCCTGACGGCCCTGGGCCACGCGGTTGGTGATGAGCGCGACGACGAGCGACCGCCTCAGGTCCACCCAGAGGCTGGTGCCGGTGAAGCCCAGGTGGCCCACCGCGCCCGGAGGCGTGTCGCCAATGAAGCGGCCCGCGCTGGAGTAACCCTTCGACGGAGAGTCGAAGCCCATGGAGCGCGTGCTGCCCTCCACCTTGGGGTCGGTGGCGAGCGCGCGGTGCCACAAGGGCCCCGGAGCAATCGCGGCATGCGTGCCCGCGGCGCCCTCCAGCACGGCCTGTCCGAAGCGGGCCACGTCCACGGCGGTGCCGAAGAGGCCCGCGTGTCCCGCGACGCCGTCCAGCACCCAGGCGTTGTCGTCATCCACCTCGGCGGGGCGGGACGGCTGCGATGGCACGTCCTTCCACAGCGACTCCTGGCCAGGAGCGGGCTCGCGCGGGCGCATGGCGCCGGTGGGCGCGGTGGCGCCGTCGGCGGGGAAATCGCTGAGGCGGTGGAAGCGGGCCTTCAGTTCCAGCGGCTCCGCGACGTGGCGGTGGAAGAGCACGTCCAGCGGGGCGCCACCGGCGCGGGCGAGGATGTCACCCAGGAGGATGAAGCCCACGTCGCTGTACACGGACTTCGTGCGCACGGGCGCGTCGAGCGGCGTGGCGGCGGCGGTGTGGAGGACGTCCGCGTGGACCTGCGCGCGGACGGAGGCAGGGCAGCCGGCGTCGAGCAACTCCGGGTGGGCCTTGAGGGCGTCCGCGAAGAACGGGACGAACGCGGGCAGACCGGAGCGGTGGTAGAGCAGGTCCGCGACGGTGACGCCCGCATCGCCCGCGGGCGAGCCGGGGAAGTAGCGGGACACGAGCGTGTCCGGGCCTACCTTGCCTTCGGTCCACAGGCGCAGGAAGAGCGCGGTGGTGGACATGGCCTTGGTGAGGGACGCGAGGTCGAAGCGCGTATCGCCCTTCACGTTGCCAGCGACGCCACCGAAGACCTGCACGCCCTTGTGGAGCACCACGGCCTGGGCGGAGGGGAAGATGCCCAGCTCCACGCCGTCATCGAGCACGGCCTGGAGGTTGGCGATGGGGTGCTGACTCATCCGGGGCTCACCGCGCCTTCGAGGAACGTGAGGCGCGCGGCGTCCGCGTCCAGGCGCACGTGCGTGCCCAGGGCCACGGGGTAGTTGATGGCGCCATGGCCAATGGGGAAGCCCGCGGCGCAGGGCAGCTTCGCGTCGCGCGCCAGCTCACGGAGCACGTCCGCGCTGGAGTAGTTCGCGTCCTTCTCCTCGCAGGCGGTGAAGTCACCCAGGACGATGCCGCGCACACGGGAGAAGACACCGGCGAGCCGCAGATGGGTCCACATGCGGTCGATGCGGTAGGGGCGCTCGGTGACGTCCTCCAGGAGGAGCACGGCGCCATCGAGCGGCGGCATGTACGGCGTGCCCAGGAGCCGGGAGAAGACAGACAGGTTGCCGCCCACGAGGGTGCCCTCGGCGGTGCCGGGGACGTAGGTGGCGTTGCCGGTGAGGGGCGGCGGGGCCTCCGCGGATTCGAGCAGGCGGAAGAAGTAGTCGTGGACCTGGGTGGACTGGCGGCCCAGCTGCGTGAGCACGGGCGCGTGGATGGAGACGCGGTGCAGGGCCTGGAGCGCGCAGTGGATGGACGTCAGGTCGGAGAAGCCGGTGAAGGCGACAGGGCCGGCCTTGTCGATGGGCAGCTCCGGCAACAGGCGAGAGCTGCCATAGCCGCCCCGAGCGCAGAAGATGGCGCGGGAGGCGCGGTCGAGGAACGCGTGTGACAGCTCCTCCTGGCGGCGGGCGTCATCCCCGGCGAGGTAGCGGTGCGAGGCGCCGATATCGGGCCGGACCACCGGGGAGTAGCGCTCGGAGAGGATGCGCAGTCCGGCCTCGAAGGGGGCCTGTTCGAAGGGACCCGCGGGGGCGACGACTTGCACCGTGTCGCGGGGACGGAGCGGAAGGGGCTTGAGCCAACGCACGCAGCGCTTCATAGCACCCGGTGCGAGGGGGAAAGGGTGTTTCAGGGAGCCCGGGGCCCGAAGCGTTGAGTACCGCAGGACGGAGGAACGAGGCCCCGTGGAGCGCTCGTCCGCCCGCTGGCCGCCCTACCCCACCGCGCCGCGTTCGAGCACCGCCGCGAAGAACGCATCCGTGCCGTGCCGGTGCGGGGTGACGAAGAGGAACCCATCCTGGAGGCACGCGTCCGGAAGCCAGCCAGCGCCCGGAGTGACGGCCCGGAAGTCAGGGCGGGAGCGGAGGAAGTCCGCGACCACGTCCTGGTTCTCCGCGCGGTTGACGGTGCAGGTCGCGTAGACGACCCGGCCACCAGGGCGCACCACGTCCGCGGCGCGGGCCAGGATGTCGCGCTGGATGGCGGTGTATCGGGAGAGCGAGTCCGGGGTGAGCCGGAAGCGGAGGTCCGGGCCCCGGCGGAGCGAGCCCAACTCGGAACAGGGAGCATCCGCGAGGACACGGTCCGCGTTGAGGCCCGGTGACGGAGGCGTCCGGAGCACCTGGACGCGGGTGAGCCCGGCACGGGAGGCGCGCTGCTGGAGCCGGTCCAGCCGTTCCGCATCCGGGTCGTAGGCGAGCAGCCGGCCGGAGTCCTTCATGGCCGCGCCCAGTTGGAGCGTCTTACCCCCTGCCCCAGCGCAAAGGTCGAGCACGGTCTCTCCGGGCTGGGCCTCCACGAGGAGCCCCAGGAGCTGGCTGCCCTCGTCCTGGACCTCGAACAGGCCTTCACGGAGGGAAGGCAAGGCGTAGAGGTTCGGCCGGGGGCCGTCGACATGCAGGGCCACCGGGCTCCAAGAGCCAGGGCGGGTCGAGACGCCCTCGGAGGTCAGGCGCGCGGAAAGCGCGTCACGAGAGATACGGGCCGGATTCACCCGGAGCGTGATGGGGCCCGGGACGTTGAGGTGGGCGCAGAAGTCCTCCGCCTCTGTCCCCAACTCACGGACGAAGTGGTCCGCGAGCCAGTCGGGCAACGAGGCCCGGAGCGCCATTGACGGAGGCGTTCCGGTCCGCAGAGGAACCGGAGCCGCCAGCCCCGCCCAGGCTGCGGCATCCGAAGCAGGAACACCCACGAGGCCATGCAGGAGCGCGAAGAGAAGCTGCGAGGGCAACGGATCCGGCGAGTCCAGGAGGAACCCCAGGCGGCGGCGCCAGAGTCCCACGTTGAAGACGGCTTCCTTCAGCGCCTGGCGTCCCTCACGGGACAGGTCGCGGTGGGCACGCAGGGTCCGGTCGAGGACGCGCTCGGCGGGGTCGCCCGAGAGGACGCGAGCAAGCGCCTCGGACACGACGGCGCTCAGTCCCTGGAGGGCTGACCAGGGCTGCGAAGTAAGCCGGGAGATCGGATCGAACAGGACAGTTGACAGGGCAGGCTCGGTTCTCTAGAAGTCGCATCCGTCACGGCAACGCACCGCCGCGACGGGACATATTCCCCGATAGCTCAGCTGGTAGAGCGGGTGACTGTTAATCACCATGTCCGTGGTTCGAGTCCACGTCGGGGAGCTACTTGAAGGGTCCTACCAACCGGTAGGGCCCTTTTTGTTTAACAAGGGCCTCGCGATGACATCGCGGGGCCTTCGCGCTTAAGCCCCTGAATCACAAGGGATTCTGGCTCGCGGTGCTGAAGAGGGCGCTCTTGGCTCTCTACCCCGCAGAGCGAGATGCCCCCTCTTCTCCGCCGCCGATTGGGCTCTCTGGACCGCTCTTTCACCCGTTTTGGGGAGAGAGAGGCCGAGAGTGGTTAACAGTTTTGTTAACCACTTCGGGCCACCGATTCTGACAATCCAGGGCTTTCGATGTCGTACCTTCCAGGGTTGCGCCATTTCCCTCTTTCAGAAAGCCGAAATGGGCCACCTGTTAACCGAGAGAGCTAAACGCGGCTGGCAGTTACCGGGTACTCACGAATTCGTCGCGCGGCGCAGATCCAACTCACCGGCTCTCGCGCGACCTGCGAAGGCTCACGGTCCATCGGCTGCACCTGTCGGCGCCAGCGAGTCTCGCCGAGGGAAAGTGGCCTGGGAGCGCCTGGACTTCGTGCGCACAGAACGCGACTGTGGGCTTAGTTTTAACGACAGAGATCCATGACGCCGCCCCCTCCTCTTTCAAAACTTCTCTCCGACGCGGATTCGCGCCGTAAGTCGGCGACCGCCGAACTCGTTCAAGGAAGTCGAAGCGACCTCGGCCAGTTCCTCACTCCAGCTCCGGTCGCGCGCCTCATGGCCGGCATGTTCGCTGAGTTGCCGGCACGCATCCGGCTCCTCGATCCAGGAGCAGGCGTGGGCGGCCTCACCGCTGCATTTGCGGCAGAAACGTGCCTACGCGGAGGCGGCCAGGCGATTGTCGCAACGGCATACGAAGTTGACGAAGTTCTCGCGCCACACCTGCGCGAGACCTACGCAAACTGCCGGGCAACATGCGGAAAGCACGACGTCGGATTTACGGGACGTGTGCGAAATGAAGACTTTCTCGAAGCTGCCGTGAATGAACTGAGGGGCGACTTCTCATCGCCGCCAGTCGGCCTGTTCAATGCAGCCATCATGAACCCGCCGTATCGGAAAATCGGAACGGCGTCGAGGGAGCGCCGGTTGGTTCGGAGCGTCGGCCTCGACGCAACCAATCTCTACGCAGCCTTCGTGGCGCTCACCGTTCGCCTATTGGAGCCCGATGGGCAGATCGTCGCCATCATCCCGAGATCATTCTGCAACGGGCCGTACTTCCGCACCTTTCGCGACACACTACTCTCGGAGACAGCGATCCTTCGCATCCACGTCTTCGATTCACGTAAGGACGCATTTCGTGACGATGGCGTACTGCAAGAGAACGTCATCATCCACGTTCGCAAGAGCAAAGCGAAGCCGCACAAGGTCATCATCTCGTCGAGTTCCGGTGGCCCCGATGGAAACGTAGTCGAGCGGCTCTTGCCCTATCGCGACGTGGTTCGAGCTGCCAATGACGATCAGTTCATCCACCTCCCTACGGATGCCGACGATGACCGAACGGCACGATGGATGGCAACGTTACCGGAAACCCTCAAGTCGATCGGGCTGACTGTCTCCACCGGACGCGTGGTCGACTTCCGCGCGAAGGATTATCTGCGGCCAGTTCCCAGCAAGACGACAGTACCGTTGATCTATCCGTGCCACTTCAGCAATGGCACGATCTCTTGGCCGAAGTTGGACGCCCGCAAGCCGAATGCACTCGAAGACTGCGCCAAAACCCACAGTTTGCTGGTTCCTCGCGGATACTACGTTGTGACAAAGCGCTTCTCATCAAAGGAGGAGCGCAGGCGCTTGGTCGCGGCCGTTTACGACCCTGAGGTCATGACCGCGCCGCAGGTCGGCTTCGAGAACCACCTCAACTACTTTCATCGAGGTGGTGAGGGGCTGAGCAAGGAGGAAGCCTTTGGTCTCTGCGCATTCCTCAACTCGGAGCCCATCGATAGATACTTCAGGCAATTCAACGGACACACTCAGGTCAATGCGACTGACCTTCGGAGCCTCAGGTACCCAAGTCTTGATGTGCTCCGAGAGCTGGGAAAGCTCCGGTTGGTGCCCGGTACGCCCGAACTGGAGGCCTCGATTCGCGAGCGCTACCCGCTCGATTGACCGCTACTCGAAACTCTCAACATGAAACTGTCGCGAGGGGTCCTCAAGGATCCACAACATGGTCCCAGGAGCGAGGTTCTTGTGCTTGCTTTGCCTTGCTGCCGCGTCTTTCCATGAGCGGTACGTCGTCGTGAAGCCGATCGACGCATTGGGTCGCCCGCGATGGATGAAGCGTTTCGCCTGCTGGACCTTGTGGAAATCGACCTCGCCGTCACTCGTCACCGCCTCGATAATCCAGAAGGCGCCGGTGCCCGGGCTGTAGAGGAGCACGTCCGGCATCGCATCTTCGAGGCGAAGTTCAAGGCCGGCACTTGCCATGCGCTTCTTCGCGTCCTCGGGGACTCGGTCGCCGTCGCCATCGTCGATATAGAGAACCTCGAAACCTGGGAGGAACTTTGGCGCGTAGAACTCACACGAGGCCTTGATGAGGTCGCTGTGCTTGGTGTCCGTCGCCGCGCGCACATGCTCGGCCAGCTTGGCCTGGAGATCGAGCCGGCGACGAACAGCATCCTCAGCGATCCACGAGCCGAGCATCGTCTTCGCTTCCTTCGGCGACACTTGGAGAAGCGCCTTGAAGTCCTCGGCGAGGCGATACGCGGAGTTTGAGGACTTCGCGACAGGATGGCCGGCGACGAATTCTCGACGAGCCGGATCGAGCGTCACCGCGTTGACGGCGCCCACCTCGCGCAGCGGCTTGATCCAATAGTCGCGTCCCTCTCGGTCCAGCTTGCGGTCCCCGCGCTGAAGAATCCCTACATGGCACGCCAGGTGGGCCGTTGAAGCGCCATCAGCAAACTTGGCACCGGACGGCGCCTTGCTGAACCAGCTCGGCTGCTGGTCGTCGAGAAGAGCGAACACGACATCAACCAACTCTTCGGAGACTCTATCGATGCCGGCAAGCACCTCGCGAATCCGCTCCTTGGTGACGCCCTGGAGCGTCACAGGAACAGGGCCCCTGCCGGCCTTCAAAGCCGCATTGCGAATCTTGGTGACTTCTTCCTCAAGCGCCACGAGTGATCTCCTGGCGCAAGTGTACTGCCCGATATCGGGGAAGAACAGCTTCGATGCATGGTCGTGATGTCGACTACCTCCAACGAAGGCTCTCCTCCGAGCGGGTGCAGTGCCGGCAGAGGTGAGCATGCCGAGCCCGAGACGTCCTTGAGGTCTTCATCTAGTGGTCCGCGACGCCGTCAGGGCCGGTACCGCTCAGCCTCCTTGAAGAACTGGGTGAGTGAGTAGTCCAACAGCGACTGCCGGGACTGCATGTATCGGCGGGCACGGAGGAAGGGCAGCCAGACACGATTGCCCACCCGCACCTGGGACTCCTCCAGCTTCTGCCGCGGCACCCACGTGCCCCCCAGCCGCCGCACCAGCACGCCGCCCAGGAATGCCCCGAGAGCCGGAGCAGTGTGCTCGTCGATGAGTTCTCGCTTGTACCGCTCCGGGAAGTTCTCCCGCCAGAAGTAGAAGTCGAGGTCCGTGAGGGACTCGGGCGTCGCGTCGAAGATGCTGGGCACCTTCGTGTGAAGCGCAGCCACGAGACCTTCGGACAAGTCTCCGTAGGATTCGAGGACGCGCTCTGGATTCTCCACATCTGCGGGCAGGCCGACCGGAAGCCACTCCTCCGGCACCGGCGGCCGGAAGGCGTTGAGTTCGGCAATCTTCCGTTGCCGCTCGCTGATGGCGAACTCGTCCGGCAGCCGAGAGAGGAACGGCGCCACGTCGGGATGGAAGCGCGGCTCGACGGGTACGAGCGCAGCGCTGCGCTCCCTCAGCGTGCGAAGCACCGTGTCGAAGTCGAGGTCTGGCCGCAGGTGAACATGGGCGCGGGCCTGCGCCACGCGCGCCTCCTCACTGGCGAAGTCCGCAGCGGTGGGCCGCAGCACCAGGAGGACTGAGCCGTTGGGAAGCTCCTCCACGAGGTGCGCAGGCGTCGAGAGCATCCGCTCCCGGCCTACGCTTTCTACGAGCTTGGGGCCGAAGACGTTCAGCCAGAACAGCTCGTAGACCTTGTCGAACCCATCTCGCCTCGTAGCTTCATCATCGCGACCAAAGTTTGGATAATCCGCTAGCTGCCTGTCGGCCATGCTGTGGGCCATGGCATTGACTACAGAGCAGCTTGAGGCCCAGGCACGGATCATCTGCACGAAATTCTGGCAGCGTTCGGCAGGCCCAAAGAAAGAATGCGGCTGGACCGCGACCCATATGTGAAGACTGCATTCAGATGGCTCAAGAAAAAAATGAAACGTCATGTCCAACGAGGGACGATTCGCGCGGTAGAGCCCGACTACAGCGCTGCTCTCATCACGTTCCTCGGCAAACGCCTTCCAAAATGCGGCACGCGAATATTTGTGCCGCCGCTTCCCCTCAACAACCTCGGGCATCCAATCGAATGCATAAGATTCAAGCGCCAGAAGGAATGGCTCTAGGGCGCGCTCCAGACCATCCTGATGACCGAAGGCACCTTCGAAAGAAAGGCGGAGGATGTCTTCCGAGGCTACTTCGCGAAGTTCGAGCACCTTCATTCGAATGACACCTCCACACCCTTTACCTTCCTTTCAGCAATACCCACGGACTCCCTCAGCACATCGACTTTCGAGGGTTTCAGGGCCCCCCCTTCGTAGACGAGGCGGACCCTCAGGACTCTCGCTTGCTGCCGGATCTTGGTCCTCAGAATACTCAACGTCTCACCGTAGTACGTCAACGCGGCGCTAGCATCCGCGATCATCTGGGCCCGGAGTGCTTTGTCCGTCAGTTGAGATAGGTCCCGACTCTTGAGACTGAACGTCTCCACACGGGGCATCGGACCAGCAGTTGGCCCCTCTTCGATGACGAGCACATCCGCGAAACGGATGTCCACCTTCGCCACTCCCACATGCGTTTCAATGCGCGGCTGGTCGAAGTCCCTGAGCCACTTCCGCTGCGCCCGCGGCAGGGCCGCGTCCGCCTCCAGGATGGCGACCATCTTCTGCTCGAAGGCCAAGCCCCGTGCGTACCTGTCACGAAGAAGTTGATAGCCGGCCCACTTCAGAGGCCCCTTCTCCGCAATTCCCTGCTGGAGTTCCGCAGCCCTCGTCTCCAGGTACGCCACGTAGTCGGCCCAGAGTGGCTCCGCGGTGACTTCGGCTGGAGCAGCCCTCCGCAGAGCCTCGCGGTGCTTCGTCAGCTCCGCCACCTCCATCGACAGGCGCTCTCCCAGGAACTCCGCCTCCAACTGCTTGAACTTCGCCTCCGCCACCTCGGCAGGGAGCCCAGCCGCCTCGGGTGGCATGGAGGGCCGAGTACCGCCCTTTCTCCCGGAGCCCGCTCCGGTGGACGCGGCATTCGGGGGCTCTCGGTACCGTACGGCCAATGTGGCCTGTGCTTG
Source organism: Corallococcus exiguus (assembly GCF_009909105.1). Taxonomy (NCBI): domain Bacteria; kingdom Pseudomonadati; phylum Myxococcota; class Myxococcia; order Myxococcales; family Myxococcaceae; genus Corallococcus; species Corallococcus exiguus. The sequence goes on along the minus strand of NZ_JAAAPK010000004.1, from coordinate 173,741 downwards.
GACAACGTTGCCTCGTGCCTCGTGGAGAGCCAGCGCGCCGGCTTCGCCCCACTCCGCCACCAGAATGGCTGCGTCCCGGTCCTGCTGGAGATAGCGCGCCAACTCCCCCACGACGCTCTCCCCGACGCGCGCCTCCAACCTCTCCAGCACCGCCTTCAGCGACTCCACGCGGGACACCACCGCCTGGAGGCGAGCGCGCTCCAACCGGGAGACGCCCGCTTCACGAAGCGCGTGCGCCCCTTTTCCTCCCGCATATAGGCCCACCATGAGGGCCGCAGGCGCCAACTGCCGCGTAGCCTCCTCGTACTCCCCCTTGGCGAGAGAGGCCCCGCCCTGCGCCGTCCCCGCCACCAGGTGGTAGAAGCCCAGCGGCACCCCGAAGGTGAGGTGGTCGAAGGACGCCAGGGCCACGTTGCTGGGCGCGAAGGCCCCCAGGAATTGGGCGTTCTCCACCTCCTGGTATGCCTCCTGGTAGAGCGGTGGGAGCTGCGCGGGCAGGTAGGACGCCTCCACGCCCCGGAGCCCACCGACGACTGAAATGGAGGCCCTGACGTCATCCGCGGCCCTCCCCAGTCCCCGCGCGATGTCGCCAGCACGGAAGTCCCGCTCCGGGAAGTCGGTGAGGGCCATGCCTCGCTGCTTCAGCTCCTCGCGCACCACCTCCATGGCGCCCAGGGAGAGCTTCAGCAGTTTGTCCTCGGCCAGCAGGTGCAAGAGTTGCCGCACCTCATCGTCGTGAGAGGTGTGCAGGACGAAGAGGGCGAGGACTTCCGCCTTGGCCACGCCGTGCTTCTCCACGGCGGTGGAGAGGAAGGCCGCGCGCTTCTTGAGGAGGACGCGGGCAGCCTCGGCCTCCAGGGGGCCCAGGGCGCCCAGCCGGACGGCGTTCCAGTCTGAGAGGGCCTCTACCAGCCGGGGCATGTCCGTCTGGCGCTGCAAGGCCAGGAAGGTCGCTGGCGTGGTGCACGCCAAGAAGGGCTCCAGCACCTCGTCCTCCGAGTCCAGGTGCGGCCAGCCCGAGGGGACGTCCCCGCACACACCTGCCAGGGCCCCCACCACACGCAGGGGCGCCGTTTCTCCCCCGCCGGGATTCGGGGGAGACGGCGTGGCCCGGCGGCGGTGCAGAAGCGGTCCGTCCGCGGACTCCGCGTCGAAGTCCTCGTGGGCGTCGTCCTCGGGGAGACTCGCGACGGCACTGCGCCCCAAGGCCACCAGGGGCGTCGCGCCCGAGACGGACGCCAGGGTGCCTCCAGGGCCCGCCCGTGAGGGTAGCGAGGCACACCCCGACGTCAGGAGGGCCAGGGACAGCACCAGGCCCACCACGCCGCGCAGCAGTCGCTCAGCGCGCATTGTCCACCCCCAGCCCCACGGCCGCGAAGGCCCCAGGCCGCAGCGTCCCCTCCGGCGTGGGAAACAGCAGCGTGCCGCCCTGCCCCAGCGCGTAGAGGTTGCCCCCCAAGAAGCGCCACCGGGCCTCTCCCGAGACGACATAGCGCGCTCCCGGCTGGCCCATGGCCGTCGCCAGTCCGCCGACGCCCACCGTGAGGTCGCGGTGGAAGAGTTGCGCCTCCACCCGCCCGTCCACGTCCACCCGGCCCCAGGAGAAGGCCTCCACGCCCAGGGAGAGGAAGAGGTGTCGCTGGCGCATCCCGCTCAGGCGCACCGCGTCCCAGTTGAGAATCACCTCCCCGTAGGCGGAAGCCCCCTCCGGGAAGGACGCCTCCGCCAGCGGCACGGAGGCCGGGCCCGCCACCTGGAAGCGCGCCAACTCGTAGTCCGGGCCGAAGGCGCCCTGCCGGAAGCCTCCACGTTGGAGGCGCCCCTCCAGGCGTGCGCGCATGTCCACCGTCGACGTCAGCGCATCCACGCCCACGCCCACCACCGCACCCCAGGCTCCACCCTCGCCCGGGCGTCCACCCCACCCGCCCAGCAAGTGCGCCTCCACCCTCTGCCCCTTGCGCCCGCGCCGCAGCACCACGGCGGTGGCGTCCAGGTGCGCCAGCGTCATGGGTCTCGCGGTGCCACCCACCCGCCCCCAGTCGTGCGCCACCGACAGCGCCAGCGTGTACCGCCCCGGGACAGGGGGCCGGCCGAAGAGGACGTGCTGCACGTCCAGGGCGACTTCAGCCCCCGCCAGGCGCGCGCTCAGCACGTCCGAAGCGAAGGCTTCCGCGTACACCGGGCCCAGCGTCCCCGTCGCGATGACGCCGGCCGGGTGGTAGTCGGGGTTGACGCGGTTGCCGTAGCGCCGCACCAGGTGCCCGGACAGGAGGGAGTAGCCCTCCATCATCCCCAGCCACACCGAGTCGGGCGTGTCCCCGCCCACCATGAAAAGGCGCACCACCTGCCCCCAGTCGGACAGAGTGTCCCAGTCCTCCTTCCTCACGAGGCCCGCGCCTGCCCTTCCGCCCCACAGCCTCAGCCGCACCGGCGCCCCGAGAATGAGACGGAACGACTCCCCCCTCCCCAAGGCCACCATGGGCTCCACCTGCACGAAGCCTTCTTCGGTGCCCGTGCCCTTCCGAGGCAGCAACGTCAAGGTCGCCGCATCCATGCGCAGCAGGTTCGTCCACGGCGGTGTCGAGTCGAACGTGGCGGTAACAGAAGCCTCCTCTTCGGACGGTGCCTCACCCGCGTCTTCGCCGGAAGGCGTGTCCGAGATGGCCTCCTCCAGCCTGCGCACGGTGGCGTCGAAGTCCTCCGGCGTGGCGGCCTCTCGCGCCCCTCCCGCCCCAGGTACCAGCAGCAGCAAGACGACGGCCCAACTCCAATGCATGCCCATCGACGCCTCCGTGGCAGGCCCCAGCAGGGGCGCTTAGAACAGAGGTTCCCTGTTCGGTCCGACAGGACAGCGAACCGGGTGGGTCATCACGATGAAAGAGTCACGGGCGACCCGGCCCGTTAGGGTATAGACAATCGTGCCAAGTCACACTGCGGCACCAGGACGGACCAGCTCCGCGCACGGCGCCAACCGCGCGAATCGGAATGACCGTGGCGGAGCTCCTCAGCGTTCGTCAGGCATGCTGCACAACGAAGCGTAGACTGCTACTCGCGCACGAGGACTGCCAGCGGGTGCCTTTCATGGCGCAGGAGGTCCCTGCGCAGCTCGCGAGCCTAACGCCTACATCGAGGAGCAGTGATTGAAGGTGGTGCAGGAGCGTCGTCATCAGGGCGCCCGCAGCCATCAGTGAAGCGCGCATTCACCCGCGCACACTCCAGCTTATGGGAAGGTGATGTTGCCCAGGGTGACGGTGCGGCGCACATCCGCATCCCAGAGCTTGAGCGTGAAGGGTCCTTGAGGTGACTCCGACGCGGACTCGGCTTCCACCACCACTCGCTGAACATCCGGGGCCGGGCCCAAGGGGCCGGACTGCCACACTTGAAGCACCTTCAACTCCTCGTTGGCCTTGCCCCGGAGGGTTGCCCCCTTCGCAGTCCACGGTTGGGCATCCCCCACTGACTTGAGGCCGACCTCTACAGCCACCCGGCGGGCTGCGCGGTATGCATTGACATAGTGTTTGGCTGCCGCCCCGCCTGGGCCCAGGGTCACACCCTTGGTCACGTCGCGGAAATCAAGCCCGCGCCCGTTCAGGACCGACGTCGAAATGAGTCCCGTCACTCCATCAGGTGCACTTCGCTCCGCGCGCAGACGCACATTCTCCTCTTTACACTGCTCAGCCTCGATGCGCGCCTGCCGAACCTCCTCCTGGTATGTCTCGACGCCCCTCCTGCGTCGATACACCTCAATGAGCGCTTCCGACCGTGCTGGGTGTGCGACCAGGACAATCGTCGCACTTGCCGGGGCAGATCCATCCTGGAAGCGCACCGTTAACTTGAGCCGTTCTCCAGCGGAGATTTTCTCTGAAGGGACCAAGCGCAAGGTATTGAGTCCAGCGTCCACCATCGCGAAGCGCTCGCGTCCCTCGAGCGTCAGCCCTTCTCGACTCACCTCCGAATCAAAGAGGAACACCGTCGATAGCCCTGGGCTCACCGCCACTTCAGCCACTGGCTGAGCATCATCCGAGACCAGCTCGATTCGGCGAACACTCAGCCCCACGGCGGGCGAGGGCGACTGCGCCAGAGCCGACCCCTCACCTGCGAGGAGAAGTAAAAACAGACCGGCCGTCACTGAATGATGCACGCGACGTTTCTCCTGAACCAATCCAGCAACGACGCCTCTGGCGACTCACGAGCGCCTGTCAAACAGCGACCTGTCATTCAAACTCACTCACGGCCTTGACGAAAACGGCAGAGTACACACGAGCCTTTCCGGAATCCCCTCCGCCACCCTCTATTTCCAGTCCGCGATTGCGAGAGGTGTCCAGCACCTCCAGGCAGACGGGGAAGCTTCCCTTGCTCGTCCGCGCTCGGGTCAGTCGGACATAGAGACGGTCAGCCACAAATTGTCGCCCAGACAGCGTGGCACCACCCGACGCCAGAAAGATAATCTGCGCAGGGCCCTCCCTCACCGTTACGTATTTCTCCTCCCCCTGGACGAAGCTCGCAGCCGCATCGTCCCCAATATCCATGCCCAGCATCTTCATGCCCTTGGTGGCTCCTTCCGGGCACGGTTCGGAATCCGGAGCAGGGCGCACTTGCGGGCCCGTGCAAGCCATCGCGCCGCAGAGGACCGTCGTCGCCAGAGCACTGCGGGCGCTCCTCGTGGCCTTCTTGGCAGGCACGGGTGGAGAGGAAGGGGTGTCACTCTGGGGTGTCGTCACGGTGGCAGTCACCTCGGGAAGCGTCGCGGGAGGCACGACGGCCGCAGGTGTTGCCTCCGGCCCGGTGGGAGCTGCGGCCGGGGCAGCTTGAGGTTTCTTTGTATATGGCGCTACTTCTTGGCCGGGACTGGAGGAGTGCCGAGCCCCGGGTGGCGAGGGCTGCTGCTGCGAGAGAATCGCTCCTGCAGTCAGGGCGACGGCCAGCAGCCCCACCCCCAGCACACGCCCCATCCGGAGTCGCGAGAGAAATGAGCGCCGCCCCAACTCGACGACGGGGGGCACAGGCGCCGCTTGCGGCGCGGCGTCCGCCTCCATTGTGGCTTCCGCCCCCACCCCCGCCTCGAGCGCCAAGCCCGGCAGTTGCGCCTCCATGAGCCGCGTAGCCGCAGGCGCCAGCGGTGCCTCGGGTGGCAAGGCCGCGGGCTTGCCTTCGCCCGGGACTGCCGGCAGCTCTGGCCCGGGCGCCTTGCCCCGGCGCATCTGGCGCAGGGGCCGCTTCGCCCACCGAGTCAGCGCGTTCACCTCGCCCTCGGTGGTTGCTGAGTTCGGGCCATACGCCTCGAACAGGGGCGTGTCCCACGCCTCCCTTTCCGCCTCGGCCAGCAACTCCTCCAGGGCCGCACAGACAGCGCTCGCGTCGGGACGCACAGCAGGGTCCTTCTCCAGCAGCCGCATGCACAACATGCCCAGCCGCTCCGGGACGAAGCGGTTGACGAGGTGAGGGGGCACAGGCGACTTGCCAATGACAGCCTGGACGTACTCGGGGTCCGTCGCCTCGTCGAAGGGCAGCCTCGCCGTGAGGAGGCGGTAGAGGACAGTGCCCAGGGCCCACATGTCGTCCGAGGGGACGGACACGTAGCGGGCGCCTCTGTGCCCCGCGTGCTGCTCCATGAAGAGCCACGCCTCGGGGGGCCGGTACTCCATCGTCCCCGGCGGCAGCATCGACTGGGTGATGCCAGGGGCGCCCTTGTAGTCCCCAATGCCGTAGTCCACCAGCACCGCCAGGCCGTCCGCATCGCGCACCATGACGTTGGCGTCCTTCACGTCCCGGTGCACCACCCCTGCCTCGTGCGAGGCCACCAGCGCCCGCGCCACGTCGAGCGTCACCTTCGCAATCCGCCGGGCCGAAGGGTTCTCCTCCTTCACCCACGCGCTCAGCTTCCGCCCCTCCACATACTCCATGGCGATGAGGGCGAACTCGCGCTCCCGCAGTTGCCAATACGAGAAGCCGCGAATCCCCACCACGTTGGGGTGCTTCACGCTCAAGAGGATGGTGATTTCTCTCTCGACCCGCCCCTCGACGCGCTGCCGCTCCACGAGCTTCAAGGCGCAGGGCTGCCCGTCGTTCGTCGCGAGGTACACGGTGCCGAAGCCGCCCTGGTCCAGGTGCCTCACCACCGTGTAGCCCTTCACCACGTCCCCAGGGGACAGCACGGCCGGGGGGCCGTTGTCCCTCATCGCGACGTCCTCAGGGCGACGCTGTCGGACAGCAGGACTACGGCCATGCGCATTCAGCACCCTCCCGGTGCCGGCCCACGCTACCAGAAGCCCGGGGAAATCGCGCGAAGTCTTCTCCCACCTCCGACCACCAACCCCGAAACTCCGAGTCATACCGAAAGGTGAAGCCGACTAGACGATAAGGTATAGTTTATTTGAAATGTATATCCACCCTGACACCCGCGCCGTCGCCCTTCCGAAGGAGCCCTCCCGCCCCTTGCCCACCATCATCGGCGACACCGCGCGCGTCGCACGCCTTCGCGCTAACCTGACACAGGTGGAGGTGGCCCACCTCATCGACATCTCTCCCATCGTCTACAGCCGGCTCGAGCGAGGGCGAATGCTCCCCAGCGTCCAGACGCTGTACCGACTGTGCCCCGCCCTCCGCACCACGCCCAACGAGTTACTGGGCTACCGCGTCTCCCTGCCACCGGACGTCGTCGCCGCCGCCAAGGAGTCCCTGCTCCGCCGTGTGCGCCAGTTGGACGAGCACCAGGCCCTCGCCCTCGTCCAACTCCTACCGGACGTGCGCTGATGGATTGCGCTCCCTTGACAACTGGCAACTCAGGTATACTCCCCTGTACCTATGAATGAACAGCTTGCAACGCACCTTGGCGCCATCGCCCGCCTCGCCAGGGAGCAGATGAGCCTGACGCAAGTCCAAGTCGCGGAGCGCGTCGGGATGGCCTCCGCCGTCTACAGCAGAATTGAACGCGGGCACATGATTCCCAGCGTCGAGACGCTGAAGAAGTTGTGCATCGAGTTGATGGTCTCTCCGGAGGACATGATGGGCCTCACCGAGTCGCCTGACAGAGGGGCTCCCACTCGGCCGGAGGATGACGTCACCTTGCGCCGGCTTCTCTTCCTCGCGCGGAAGCTCGACGCGGCGAAGCTGGACGCCCTCGTCCGCATCACCACCGAGTTGGCCCGCTGAAGCAGCTCCCTGGGGGGAGGAGCGCCACCACACGGCTCGCACCGCCTTCTCCCCAGCGCCAGGAGCCTGCGGCCAGCGCACCGGCGCCTCCGAGCAGGGAACAGGCGTTGCGGGCAGCGCCCTACCTCGGGGCCCTGCACCGGAGCACACGCGCCTCCCACTCGAGCGGACCCCGACGATGACGGAGCGCCTCCCCAGCCGAAGGAGGAGGCCCCCCGCTACGCCGCGCCGCGCTCCCGCAGCTCCTCATTCACGTCGGCGAGTTGCGCCTCCAGGCCCTTCCTCCGCTGTTGGAGGCGGGCCACCTCGTCCAGTCCCACCTCCGCGTCGACGCGTCGCTCCCTCGGAGGCTCGGCCTCCAAGTCCTCACGCACCTCCACCATGAGGATGTCGCCCGCGCGGATGTTGACGTCACACCACGACAGGTGCTCGCCGTACTCCCTCCCCACGGAGCCCCCCACATGGAGCGTCAACTCCGGGTTCGCGTTGGACTCGTCGTGAGGACGGCGCACCCACGTCAGGATGGTGGAGAGCACGCCGAAGTCCGGCACCCCCGCGGTGGTGAGGTGCCGGCCATTACGGGACACACGAAAGCAGAGCATCGGCGGCCTACTCCTTCTTCGGGAGCCCCAACTCGTGCTTCTCCAGCCCATCCGGGTAGAGGCCGGCCTCGCCGAACTCCACTTGGTCGCGCAACTGCCCGCCCTCGGACACCACAAGGGAGGACTCCTTCGCGGCCTCCGCGCGCCCATAAGGCTCGCGGAGCTGGGCATGAATGACACCGCGCAGGGCATCCCGCATGTCCGCCGCCGTCCCGAAGCGCTCCTCGGGGTTGAGGCGCAGGGCCGTGTGCAGCACCGCCTTGAGGTCCTCATTGAGGTGGGCCACCGCCTTCTCGACGACGTCCGGGCCGAACGTCTCCATGAGGGCCTGCATCTGCTGCAGCGGCAACGAGGGCTGCGACTCCGGGCGGAACCGGCTCTCCTTCACCGCCACCACCGGGACGTCGTGCACCTCGAAGAGGTGTCGGCTCGTGAGGACTTCCACCAGCAGCACACCCAGACTGAAGACGTCGGAGCGCGGCGTCAGCCCCTCTTTGCGGAGGTATTCGGGGCTGGCATAGGCCACGTCTCCTCGAAGCAGATTCTCCGGCGATTCCTCCCGTCCCACCAGCAGCGAGTACGCCGCACCGAAGTCCAGCACCTTCACCTCCCCGTGGAGGCCCAATGCGATGTGCCGGGGGCTCACGTCGCGGTGAACAATGCCCAGGGGCACCCCTCGCTCCGACGTCAGCGTGTGCGCGTAGTGCAGCGCGTCCGCCACCTCCGCACCCACGTACAAGCAGAAGCCCTCCGAGAGGGGCTTCCCTCTCACCAGAGCCGCGCACACCAGCGTCTCCAGCGAAGGTCCACCCACGTACTCCATGATGGCGTAGGGGGCGTCCTCCTCCTCATCCACCTCCATATGGAAGACTTGAGCGATGTTGGGATGGTTGAGGCGAAAGGCCAACTGCACCTCCTCAATCATCCGCGTGCGCTGCATGAACGTGGATGGGCTGGCAATTCGGCGGACCAGACACAGACCGGACAGCGCTCCATCCGCCACGCGCCGCTCCACCTTCAGCAGCCGCTCGCCACTCGGCCGCACCTCCAGCTCCCGCACTGCCTCGTAGCGCACACCCCCTACCTCGAAGAGGAAGTGCGGTGCACTGGGCGCAGGCAGAGCGGGAATTTTGGGCGGCAGCTCTTCCGTCGTCACATCATCCTCCGAACGCTTCGGCATGGCTGTGAATCCTCCTGAATGAAGGGGCGCGGCCCCACGGGCAACGAACCTCTCCGCCACCCGGTGCCTCTCCAGCGCACTCTAGGTATAGTTGACTTGACCGTCGAATTAGCATGACGTTCCGTGCCTGGGAAGCCCTCTGCCCTCGTAGCGGACAGGCCGCCGCCCATGAGCGCCTATCCCTCTCCTGGGTGCAAGAGGCCCCAGCCCTGGCTTCGACTGCAGGCTTGGGCTGCTCGCAAAGGAAAAATGACTCGTGAGTGAAACCGTTGACTGGGGCCCGATTCGCGAACTGGCACGTCGTGTCTCCACCACAGGAGCGCGCTTGGCCCTTACAACTGAGGCGAAGGCTCTGCTGAGGCGCACGGCCGCCGAGGTGGGCATCAGCGACAGTGAGGCCGAGAGCGCGCTCGCCACGGAGGAGGGTGCGTTGGGCCTCTTGAGCGAGGAGTCCCGGCGCATCCGAGAAGGCTCCCATAGGCTCATGGACGCGCTGCATCGGATGTACCAGCACAAGGACAAGGGCGACTTCGGACGCGCCCGCCAGGAGATGCGGGACGTCCTAAAGGTGGAAGTCGTGCCCCACTACCGCGCCCTCGCCGAAGGGCAGCTCGAAGACATGGCCGACGCGCCGTAGCAACGAGCGCCTTCCAGCGGCGGTGTGCCGGGCGAAGGCGTCACTTCGCCTTCAGGCCAATTGCCGCAGGAGCGCCCTCCAGAGAGGGCGCTTCGCGGCCCAGACTCAGGCTGGCGTCACCTTGTCGAAGGGGCGCACCACCTTCAGGTTGTCGGAGACACGCGCCAACGTCACCGTCTTCGCCTTCTCGTCGACGGCCTTCACCGTCGCATTGAAGGCGCCCCGCCCCTGCTTGTAGCGCACCTCCTGCCCCACCTCGTATGCGACAGGCGGTGCGGGGCTGGGACTGGATTTGGGGACGGACGCCACCGTGCGTCCCGCCGTACGCGGGCGCCCTCGGCTCCTCTGGGGCGCAGGCCCGGCCCGCGTGGGCTTCGCCGCGGCCTCCGGCTTCACCCACTTCCGCACGCGCACCGAGGACGGGCGCTTCGGCGCGGGCCCGGTGGCAGGCGCGGACGGGCGCTTCGACGCGGGAGGAGGCTCGGGCGTGCGCTTCGGCGCGGGCGTCGAGCCAGACTCAATGCCCAGGAATTGAGCGATCTTCCCCAGCAGCTCCAGTTGTCGTTCCTGCAGCTCCACCTGCCGGCCCAGTGTCTTCTCCACCGCCTCCGCCACCGCAGTCTGGATGATGCCCTTCATGTCGTTCTGCATGTGCTTTCGCTCACTTTCGTCGCGGGGCGTACAACCCTCGCGCCCTCAACACGGACAACAATTCAGCCTCTTGCACTCACGCTACACCAAGGAGTCCTGGTATTCGGACTCCCGTCTCAGAATGAAGCCTTCACCTCGCACCACCGCTCGCGCTGCACCACCCACGTCCCCGCGTGAGCAATGGCCCGGAGGCTTCGCTCGCTGAGGGGCTCCTCTCCATCCACGGCCTCGAGGAACAGCACCTCCTCTTGGATGTCCGGCGCCAGCAGCAGCAAGTCCAGCAGGTGCGTCACACGCGCGCGGGTAAAGCCGAGTTGACCTGCGACGTCCGCCGCGCTCGCCACCAGCCCTCGAGCAATGGCGGATTCCACGTGGTGCGCCAGGGCCAGCATGCGCGCGACGTGCGCTGGCCGGCGCGCCGCCTCTCGCGGCGGGGGGCGAGCCCCCTCCCGGAAGCGCACCTTCGAGCGTCGCACACGGTGAAACTGTGCGCTGACGAGGCCGGCCTCCGCCTGTCGAGACTCGGGACTCGCGCTCACGCCGCCACCTCCTCGTGCGCGGGCGTCGCGGAGTCCCCGGCAGGAGCAAGGTGCACGTCCACTCTGTCCGTCTCCTCGTCCACCACGACTCGGCCGATGAGGGCCTGCAGCAGGCGCCCCCGGTTGGCGGCCGTGAGGGCGTCCCACACCGCGTCGAAGTCCGCCAAGGCCTGGGCCACCCAGGCCGCCTCCAGCTTCTCCCCCTCCATGGCGTCCAGGGCGCGCTCCACCTCCACCAGCCGCTTCTCGATACCGGCGACCTCCTCCTCCGCTGCCGTCAGCTTCTCCTCCAGGAGACGCCGGGCTGGGCCCTCCAACTTGGAGAGGGAGTCCACCCACTTCGCGGACTCCCCGGCGCGCCTGGCCAAATCCTTCGGGAGCTGCGCGCGCTCCGCGCGCAGGGCCTTGTGCTTCTCCTCCAGCCGCGACGTGAGGCGGGCATGCACCTGCGTCGCGAAGCCCCCACCTACCGAGACTTCCCGCAGCCGGGCGACGACGAAGTCCTCCAGGGCGGCTGCTGGAAGAGGAGAGGCCCGGCACCCCTCCTTCCCCTGCTTGTCCCGGGTGACGCAGCGGTAGTAGCGGTACTCGCGCGTGCCCTTGCGCGTGGAACCGGGCGTCATGGCCTCGCCGCACATGCCGCAGCGCAACAGGCCTCGCAGCACGTAGTCCGGGTTGCGCCCGTGGTACTGGAGGCCGGGGCCGCGGCCCTCCAGGATGTCCTGCACCCGATGGAAGGTGGCCCTGTCCACAATCGGCGAGTGCTCTCCCGGGTGCATCTCGTCGCCATACGGCACGAAGCCCGCGTACAGGGGACTCCTCAAGAGGCGCAGCACATCCTGCGTCGTCCATTTCCGAGCCGCGCGCGTGGCACCGCTCTGAGCCTCGTAGCGCTTCGTCTTGCGCCCCACCTCGTTGAGGAGGCGTGACACCGCCGAGGCCTGCTGGTGCTGGAGGTACAGCTCGAAGGCCTCCCGCACCACCACCGCCTCGTACTCATTCACCACGAGGCGCTTGTCCTTCACCTCGTAGCCCAGCGGAGCGCGTCCCCCCGTCCACAGACCCTTACGGCGCGCGGCGGCCACCTTGTCCCGTGTGCGCTCGGAAATCATCTCCCGCTCGAACTCGGCGAAGCTCATCAGCATGTTCAGCGTCAGCCGCCCCATGGCGTCCGCCGTGCTGAAGTTCTGCGTCACTGAGACGAAGGACGCGCCTCCCGCGTTGAGGCGCTCCATGACTTTCGCGAAGTCGAGGAGGCTGCGGGAGAGGCGGTCCACCTTGTACACCACCACCACGTCCACCCGGCCCGCGTCCACGTCCTGCAACAGCCGCTGGAAGGCTGGCCGCTCCATGTTGGCGCCGGTGAAGCCGCCGTCGTCGTAGCTCTCATCCAACAACACCCAGCCGGGCTGGCGCTGCACGTAGGAGACACAGGACTCGCGCTGGGCGTCCAGCGAGTTGAACTCCATCTCCAGGCCCGCCGCCGTGGACTTGCGCGTGTAGACGGCGCAGCGCTTCGCGTCCGTGGGTGGCGACTTGTTCTTCCTCATGGCCCCTCCGAATCCCCGGGCGACGGCTCCCGTGGCTCGACGCTCGGCGCCTCCTTCTGCCCGGCGAGCTGCTCCGCCACGGCCACCATCCGCTCCATGTTGTCGTTGAGGCGCTTCAGCTCACGGACGAGCGCCGGCATCGTCCCCTCGTAGAAGCGCTGCCCCATGTGCGTCTGGAAAAAGTCAGGGCCGCTCATGACTTCACCGCCTTCGGACTGCCGTCCTTGAGCCCGAAGAAGGTGAAGCCATTCCAGGCCGTGCCCGTAATCAGCTTGGCCACGCTGGAGAGGCTGCGGTGAAGCTGGCCCCCGTATTCAATGCCGTCCTCGCGCACCGTCACCCGGTGCTGCGTGCCTTTGAAGGCGCGCGTCAGCACCGTGCCCGGCGGGGGCAGGCGCGCGTCGCGCCCGTCCGCAGCGGGTGCGCGTACGTCCGCAGCGGCGGCGCGCACGTCCGAAACGGATGGATGTGGCGCGGAGGGCTTCGCTTCCTCCACCTGTCGCATCCTCCAGCGCTCCGGCAGCTTGTCGCCCAGTTCGGCAATGCGTGTCACGGCGCGCGTGGAGAGGCTCCCTTCGGCCAGCTCCTGAATCCGGAAGGACAGGCGCTTCTTCAGGTAGTCCCTGTTCCGGGAGCGCGTCGGCTCGCCGTAGAGCTCCAGGTACTTCTCCGCCAAATCCGGCACCGACATGCTGGCCAGCGCGGCCAGTTGCTGTGGCACGGCCGCCAACTGCTGGCGCGCGGCCCGCGCAGTCTCCTTCTTCGCCATGGTGTTGTCTCCTTTGCCCCGGGCAGCAGGCCCTCGGGCGAGAGCCATGGACGCTCTGTCCCCAGAAGAAGACAAGTCGAGAGTCTGCGGCTCAGCCATGCGCGCTCTCCTCCGCCCTCCACGCGGGCGCCTGTCGTTGCGGCTGCGCATGTCGACGCAGCCACAACTCCCAGAGGGCATCGGCGAGAACATCCACCGCGTCGTCCTGGCGCTGGAGCTGGTGGTGAGACGCGTCGGACGCATCTGCCGGAGGCCGGGGCATCCATTCCACCCTCGTCACGAGGCCACCTCCTCGGCACTGCCTTCGTCGTGGCCACGCCAACGCCACCCTCGACTTGCGTCGTCAGCGTGCGGGAAGTCCTCCGCGGAGATGAAGGGGGCTTTGGAGACATCAATCACGAGGGCACACCGGCGCACGGCCTTACCGGCAAAGCAGACGCGCTCACTGGGCGAGAGGACATACTCTCCGGCGCGGTGATTCTCATGGATGAGGCGCCTCAGCGCCTTCGTGTCCACCAACTCTCCCCGGTAGTCGATGCGCTTGCAGTGCGCGCGGTAGGCGTCGTAGGCGGATTCCAGGTGGAGGCACAGGCGCCCCTCGTCGAAGGCATAGTGGACGCGGTGCTTCAGCTCCCCCTGAATCGCCATGACACTCAGCATATGGAGGAAGGCATCCAGCGCGTTGCGGACACCCGTCTCTTCCTCGAGGACGTCCTTCAGCACGGCGTCCACGGCCTCACGGGCGCCCAAGTCGGCGGGCAGCGGGTACCCGCATTCCTGGGCGAACTGCTCGAAGAGGTGAATGCCCAGCAACATGGCCGTCACGTTGTCGGCGACGCGCGGAGGCACCTGTCGCCCCTTCACGAAGGAGTCCGCGACGGCGCGGGCCAAGCCGTAGTCCTTGTCGAAGTCACGCCCCAGGCAGAATTGAATGTAGCGAGGGGCGAAGAGGGCCAGGTTGACGGAAGTCAGCTCGCGAAAGACAGCCCGGTACTCACGGCGCTGTACCGTCGCCTTGTCCGGGCTGACGGGGAGAATGCGCTCCACGAGTGCCGCCTCGGTGGGACGCGTCTCGCCGCAGATGCACAGCGGCGCCTGAAGCCGGTAGCTCGTCACAGACAAGTCCGGGCGCCCCCGCTCCTCTGTCTCCCCGCGGTAGAGACGCCGCATGTAGCGGTGCACCAGGTGGAGACGGGGCAGCGGCATATCGCTGGGCTTGTACTCGTCCAGCACCACCGGCACGGAGCGCGTGGCGGACAGCAGCTTCACCAACGCAAATTCCGTCTCCGTCACGCTGTAGGCGTCTGATTTCGGCACGCCGAAGAGGGGCCAGAAGACTTCGGTGCAGGTGCTGGACTTGCCGCTGCCCTGCGTTCCATAGGGGAAAAGAAGAGGGAAGGAGCCCACCCTCTCCATGAGGCGCGGCTTCATCGGCGTCGCGAAGAACCACCCCAGCATGGGCAGCACCACCTGCGGCGTGTTGATTTTGAGCAGGCACTCGAAAACCGTGCTGGCCACTTCATGGAAGGCGTCGTCGTCCGAGGCCTCGTAGCGGACGCGCGACTCGAGCGACGCACCATTGGGCAGGTACGCCACGGGGGAGGCCGCGAGGAAACCCTCCTTGCCGATGGTGCACCCAGGTGCCACCCAGACATGGTGCGCCCCCCGCTTGAAGTCTCCCAGGACGCTGGTGCCCGGCAGCCGCGGCACCGCACGCCGCGCCACCGCGCGCAGCAGGCCCTGCACGTTGTTGTCGCTGCCCGTCCACTGCGTGTGGACGGAGGGCAGGTGCTGCAGCAGCTCCTTGCGCGAGTTGAAGGCCCGCCTCGGCAGCCGGGCCCCGTCCATGTTGGTGCCCTTGTCCGTGCGGATGCCCCCGAGGAACACCTCCCCCTCCTCGGTTTCCACGACGGCGCTGGGCGTGAAGGTGAAGGAGGAAATCGCCTTCGCTTCTCCGCGCTGCGTCACCGTGTAGTAGCAGTACGCGTCCTCGAACACCTCGCCGTCGATGGTGTCGTCGCCGCTGCTGCTCTTCCCCCCGCCCTTGGAGTCCGCGCCCTCTCCACCGGCCTGGGTGCGCACGGCGCAGGCCATGGACAGCCGAAGCTTCTGCGCGGGCTGGCCCGTGCGCACCTCCAGCAGCGCCAGGTACTTCTCCTGCGCGGACGGCGGACGGTGAGCAATCGCCTCCAGGAGGGGCTTGAGGCGGTACTCCACGTCCTGGGCCGGCACCGTGGCGAGCGCCTCCACGGCTTTCTCGATGTCGAAGACGACGTCATAGAGCTCGCAGCGCACGTCAGGCTCGCGATTGACGCGGCAGTAGCCCATGCCCTGGAGGGAGTGGCAGGGCGGCGCCACGGCGCCATCCTCGCGGGCGGTGGCCATTACCTTCTCGTAAGCCTTGGAGATGTACGCCTTGCCGTCTCGCCCCTTCAGCTTCCCGAGGCCCCGGCGGTCGTACTCGAGGACCAACTCGGTGATTTCATCGAGGCCGAGCTGTTTGTGCGCGAAGAAGCGCACCATGTTGAAGATGGCGACGCTCCTGTCCTCCGCCCCCTGCTCCCACAGGCGCTGCACCGGGCCGCACATCTCCACCGGCTGCGCCCAGTCGTACTCCCCCGTCTCAGTCCGGCGGGCCTTTACCGTCGCTTGCGGTGCCGACGTGGAGGCCGCCAGCGGCAGCGCCACCTGAGCCGGATGCGCCGGGTTCGCCGCCTGTTGCGCAGGCTCCCTCTGCAAGCGCTCGACGAGCTGCGGATCCTCCACACGCTCGAAGTCGGCCAGCGCCCGCGCTGCTCGGTGAGGCCGCTCAGCAGTCCCAGCTCCCTTCCGGGCGACGGTGCCCACCACCTTGATGATGCGGGCCACGTCGTGGATGGAGTCCACACGCACGCGCTCGGAGGCGAAGCGGGTGCGCACCTCGGCCTCGAAGGCCTTCAGGCCCGCCTGCACGCGCTCGTGGCTCTCGCCCTCCAGCAACTGCGGTGGCAAAGCGAACCAGAGCTGCGCCCCGTTGCCGCTCATCATCAGCCGCGGCCGGACGAGTCCCTGCCCTTCACACCAGGCCGCAGCGGCATCCGCCACCTGGAGCGTCAGCGAGAGTTCGTCCTCGGTGCTGGCCGTGTCCTTGGGGCGCACGGGGTCCAGGTCCACCACCGTGGCCGTCACCACCTCGATGTCCTTGCTGCTCGCCCCCGTCCGCAACGGGCGCAGGACGTTGGGAGCCAGCTCGAGAAGGCGCCGAGGGCGCGGCTGGATGCCCACGTACACGTTGCCGCCGGCATTGGCCGCCACGCAGGTCGCGACGAAGTCCTCCTCGTCGTCGAAGAAGCCCAGGCCGACGATGCCACCGCCGCCCGGGCGGATGACGCGGACTTCGCTGACGCCGTGTGGTGCGTGCGCGAGCCACCGCCAGGTGGCGCGGATGGCGTCAGGGTTGGGAGTGCTTGGAGTGGTGTCGAAAGGTGTCGTCATCGAAGGTGCTCTCTCTCTCTCTCTCTGCGTTGGTTCAATTTGCGTTTGCCGCGGTGGCCACTCCCAGCACCGTGGCGTACTGCTGTCGGCGCTCCGCGTAGTGGCGCCGCAAGAGCGGCACCTGCCCGTCGACGAAGTCGATGAGGACGGCGCTCTTCTTCTCCGGATGCGGGCGCATGAGGCGCCCGAGGCGCTGGACGGTGCGTCCACGCGCGCGGCCGGGGTACGCCAGGAAGACGCGTGAGAGGCGCGGCAAGTCGAGCCCCTCATCCGCCAGGCTTGTGGCCACCAGCACACGGACGCGCCCGGCGCGGGCCTGGTCCAAGAGGGCCTTGCGCGCATCGCGCGGCACCTCGCTCGTCAACGCGGCGGCCGACAGGCCGGCGGCCGAGAGCCGATGCGCCAGCAGTTCGCAGTGGTCCACCCGCCCCGTGAGGACGAGGCACAGGTGGCCTGCCCACGCTTCGCGGGCCACGGCACCGAGGACGAGGTCATTGCGCGCCTTGTCCTCCGCCAGGGCCTCCAGCATGGGCGCGTAGTCCGAGGCGCGGAAGTAGGGGTAGTCGAAGGTCGTCTCCACGGCGCGCACCTCGGGCACCACCAGCACGCCGCGCGCGACGAGGTCCTCGTGCTTCACCACGGCCAGGGGCGCGCCCAGGTACAGGCGCAAGAGCGGCGTCAACCCGTCCTCTCGCTCGGGCGTCGCCGTCAATCCCAGTCGGTAGCGCGCCGGGCAGCGATCCACCAGACGGTGGAAGGCGCTGGCGGCGATGTGGTGGGCCTCATCGAGGACGAGCAGGCCGAAGCCGTGGAGGAAGGCGTCAAGCTTCGCCTCGTCCCACCGGGCCAGGGACTGGACGACGGCCACGGTGACGGGCCGCACCTCCTCCTCCCCCGCGCCCACGAGGCCCGCCTCCAGGCCCAGACGCTCGCGCACGTGCTCTCGCCACTGCTCCGCCAAATCCAACGTGTGGACGAGGATGAGTGCCGGCGTGCGCAAGCGCGCAATGGCCCCCACGGCCAGGACGCTCTTCCCGGCCCCGCATGGCAGCACCGCCGTCCCCTGTGTGGCCTTCGCCAGCCGCTCCACGGCCGCGGCCTGGTAGTCGCGCAGTGACACCGCCGGCAGCTTCGGCAGGCGATTGGGCGGCAGCACCCGCGCGTCCTCGAAGGAGAGCGTCAGGCCCGCCTCGTCCGCGGCCCGGCGCAGCAGGTGAATGGCCCCGCGCGGCAGCACCAGCTCCCGCTCCTGCTGGCGGAAGAAGTACAGCGTCTGGGGCTCCGCCCCGGGGCGCTTTCGCAGCCGCACCAGCTTCACGTAGGCGGGATTGGGAAGGGAGAGCGCCTGGCAGAGGCCCTTCATCATCTTCGGCGGCACGTCGCCCGCCGCGAGCCGCAAGCCCGCATCCACGCGTACGCGCAGCGTCTGCTTGCCTGTGGCCGTGCCCGCGCTGTCCGCAGGCGCAGACGGCACAGCCCCCACGCGGGAGTCCTGGGTGCGAGAGACAACACGTCCCCCGTCCCCGTGCATTTCGGAGAAGTCTTCCACCATTCTTGTCGTCCTCAGTGAGGCGCGTCGGGGGCACGCAGCAAGCCCCCTTCGCGCATGGCTACGGCAACCGACTTCAGCGGGGCGGGCTCACGGCCCGAAAGGGTCCACGTCCGCGACACTCTCCGGGGAGTATTCGGCGACGAGGGAGTCGACGTAGGCGCGCGCCAGTTCGCCCTTCGACGCCGGGATGTCCCGGATGCGCTGCACGCCGAACTTCTGGAGGAAGCGGTCCACCGCCTCGCGCGGCAACCCCTTCAACGCAGTGGCCATCGCCTGGGCCAGCTTGACGTCGACGGGCTCACCCGCCTTCGCATTGGAGGAAGTCCCGGTTGGCGTGCTGCTCGCCGCAGCCGCCGCCTCCGCCGCGTACAGCTTCGGCAAGTCGTGCTGCTGCAACGCCTGGAAGGCCGCCATCTCCTCTTGGGTGAGCTGCCTGTCCGGGAGGATGGAGTACGTCGTCTTCGTGTCCTTGGCCGCCCCTCGGCGCTTCACCTCGAAGGCCCACTTCTCCAGTCCGTACTTCGCGCGCAACTCCATCAGCGTGTTGAAGAAGGTGACGGCCTGCTCCATCACCTTCACCTCGCGCGTCCCGTGGACGGCGACGTTGAGGGCCACGCGCAGCGAGGGCTTGTGCCCCTGGGCCTTCAGCGTCTCGTCGAAGGGGACGAACTTGTTGTCGAGGAAAACCACCTCGCGCGGGTACGGCTCCCCGAGGAAGACGACGACGGCGGTGTCTCCGTCATTCGCCAGCTTCAGCCAGGCGCCGCCCTGCTGCTCGTGCTGCTTGGCCATCGCGGCCGTCTGCTCCCACATGTTGTTGGCCATGGTGCTTCACTCCTCCTTCTGGCAGTGCGTGGTGGAGGCGTGGCGCTCGCGCCGGTACACCGAGAACAACTCGGTGCCGTCCGCGGTGCAGCCCGCCGGCTCGACGTTGAAGTCCGCCTCGCTGTCGACGACGTGCTCGAGTTCCCAGCGGCGGAAGAGGCCCGGCACGCGGACGTAGTCGTGGGCCTGTGCGTCGGCGCACTCGCAGCAGAGGCACGCGGCGCGCCCCTCCGCCTCCGGCCCTGCGTCGCCCCGGCTCACCACCCGGAGGCGGTGCCCGTCGATGCGAGCGAAGAAGCGCACGAATGTTTCATCGTGCTCAGAGCTGTTTCGCGCAGATGTCTTCATTCAGTCCTTCCCGGTTGAAGGCAATACAGGGGCGTTGCTGTCCGCTGGGGCGGACAGGGTGTGTTGAAGCAGGATTGGATTGGGGCGCGGGCGGCCCCGTTACTCCCCCAAAGTCAGGTGGCGCGCGGAGGGGACATGCGATTCGTGACGCCCCTCAGCCGCGCCCTCCCGGCGCCCTCTCGGTTGTTTCAGAATCCACAAACTCTAAAAAGCACCCCCACCCGCCGTTTCGGGACAAGAAATCTTTTTCGGGGATTTTATTCTTCATTTTCCGCAGGCGAGCCAAGGCCCGCCGGACGCGCTTGCGCGCCGTTTCGGGCGACACCCCAAGGCTCGCTGCCACCTCGACAGCGTCCTCTTCGAGAAGGACGAGGGACACCACCAGGTCCGTGTCCTCCCCCGTCAGCGGGAGGAGCCACGCGCGCAGCTCCTCCACCTCGGCGTTGAAGGAACGGGCTCGCGAGACGAAGGGAGTGAGCCACGGCACCGAGGGCGCCCAGCCATCCACGTCTGCCAGCGACTCAAGGCGCGCGCGATGGCGTTGCTCCACCAGCTCCTTGTGCCACGCCTTGAGGACGTCGCGCTCCGTCCCGCGCACGAGTGTCCCAGCTACGCGGTGGACGCCTGACAGATTGACGCGTGCCACAAGGGCCATGAAAGACACGGCCACCGAGGAAACCACCTCCGCGGGCGGTTGCTCCGTTCGCCTGAGACACCGGCGATACACGCTGTCCAACCCGGGCCACAGGCTCAGCCACAACAAGGCCACGAAGAAGCTGGCAGCGGCCCCCGTCTGAACCATGACGACGAGTCCCGCGAGCAAGCCATCCTTGATGTGAGACGCACCTTCACGCGCGGTGAGAAATGAAACAAGGGCCTCCGGCTGCTCGAAGTCGGCGAGCGCCTCCCAGTTGCGTCGCACCAGGCGATAGGCGCGCTGCGCCTCGGCAGTCCGGAGGGCCACGCCAAGCTCTTGATGGAGAGCGTCCCAGCTACGACTCACAGGTGCATGCCGTCCCGGCCCTGCGCTCGGCGCGCGGGAGGTGCCGGGTGAGAGAGGAGACAAGGCCGAGCCCCGTTGAAGGAATGGCACCAGCACCTCCGAGGCGGCCCCGCCTTCGGTGGGAGCCTCGTGGCTGCGGCGCGTCAGTCGAAGGAAGAGGCGGGCGCTCCACGCACCCGAGCACCAGAGGCCTCGCTACGGTATCGGGCAGGCCCCCTTCCGACTGGGGGCGCGGCAACGAGAAAGGGGCGCCCCCGTGAGAACGGGGATGCGGCTTTCACGGCACAGGCCCAGTCCAATCCGGACGGCGCACCAGCGCTTCGGCATCCGGGCCGAGCCGCTCACAACAAACCAGCACATCGTGCCGAAACCGTAATTCACGCAGCTTTCCTTCACAGCCCAAGGACGACACCGCGCCGCGACAGGGCCTCAAGGAATACGTGCGACAGCGTGCATCCTGGGCGTGACGGAAGCGTGACGGCGTGAAGAAAACGCGCGCCCACTCCTCCGATACCGCCAACACCCCCTCCGCACTTCAGGGCGATACTTATTATTCATGTCTCAAGCCCCACGCCCAAACTCCCAATACCCAGACAGTCACGCATTCAACGGCGCTTCCGTCGCATCCGACTTTTCCAGTGGGGATATCCAGGTCGACTGCGGTGAGGTCGGCGACACGGCCACGCCCGGATTGCGACTTTCATGCCCACACGTCGCCACTCGGGCACAGTCCACGCAGGTGGAATCGGACCGTCTACACTTCCGGACGCGCGCCAAGTGAAACACGTTCTCTCTCTGTATCATCGCCGTCGCTTCGCGGGAGCGTCTGGCAGCCGTCGGGGTCTGCGCCCCTCACAGTGGGAAGCGACAGCCCCTGACAGGGCGCAGGTGACGAGGAAGGCCTTCGCCCCGACCTGGACAGCTCCCAGCCTGCTTCGACGCGTGTGGAGGCCGTTTCCGGCCGTCCTGCGGCCATTCACAGGCCTTGGCCCTGCCGCGTCCAGCCCCGCCTTGCCTGCCTCTTCACAACCAGCCACAACACTTTCACTCAAGGTCAAGAATGATGGCAGTCGGTGGCAGGTGGTGGCAGCCCTATATGCCACTCTTTTCTTCTATGAATTCAATATCTTATCTTAAAGTGGCAATGGTGGCAGTGTTTCAAAAAGTACCCCTACGTAGCGGGCGCGCGCATATTTGAATGGCCCTATTCAATAGGGGTTCGGGAGAACACTCTCCCTAGGCGGCATTACCCCAGAAAACACTGCCACCACTGCCACCTCCGCCACTCCAGCGATTTCATTGGGGAATTTCGTGGCAGTCTTTTGAATCGCGCCTGCCACCACTGCCACCCTCCAGCCCCGCGTTCGCTTTTGAAGCACGCGAGCAAAAAAGTGACGATGGAGGTGTCCCCGAAATCGCGCCGGAGGCCTTTGCTCTGCCTTATGGCCGCGTGTCGTTCGCTCGGAGAAATTGAAAAAGAAATCGGGCGAAAAGAATTCTTGTCCGGAAACGGAGGGAGGGGGTGCTTTTAGGATGTATCGGCAAACACGCGCCGCCGACATCCGCGCATGGCCCTTACACACTACCTTCAGCCCACCGCCGCACAGCATCGTCCGCCAGGGGTGACGTGCGAAGCGTATGTCCGCGGCGAGGGCAAGCACTGCCTGCACTACCGGCCTGGCGGAGGCTGCACCCTGCCTGGCGTGGGCACCTGCACCGAGTGGCTGAAGGTGAATCAGCAGCCCCGTGCTCCTCGTGAAGAAGTCGCACGCCCTTCCCCCGCGCCTCCGGCGAAGTCCGCCCCGGCTGCGGTGGACTTGTTCGGACATCCGCTGACCGAGGCTGGCTCGAAGAAGCCCGCCCTGGCCCCCGCCTCCAGGCCCGCGCCACCAGTCCCGGCTCCCGGTGTGAAGGAGCTGGCTGCGGAGGTCCTGCGCGGACTCACGGACGAGGACATCGCCAGCTTCAAGGCCCTCGGCGCCGAGGTGTGCTTCGCCTCCGAAACCTACGGCGAGGTGTGGCTCGTCCCGGCCTACACCGGCCAGGCCCGGAAGGAGCTCACCCCGGAGCACGCCGCCACCCTGGTGCGCGTCCTGTCTGCCTTCCCGGGCTCGCGCGTCATGTCCTTCGAGAAACGGCAAGCCTCCGCGGATGAGGTGTCGCCATGAGCATGGCCCGCGCCCGTGAAACACACGCAGGTGGCCGCGCTGCATGTCCCCTTCGACTTGATGTGTCTCTCGAAAAGAGCGTGATGACTGACTCGCGACACGCCACTGCACCGGCCCGGAGGCCCACGCCATGAGCGCCCTGCGAAACGAGCATTTGTCATACAGCCGGCTGAGCCGCTTCGAGGCCTGCCCGCTTTCCTACCGGCTCCACTACCTCGACAAGCACACGTCGGAGCCCGGCGTCCCACTGAGCTTCGGAAAGGCATTGCACGCCGTCCTCGAGCGACTCCTCCAGGACGTCATCGACACCGAGTACGCGGGCCCGCTCTCCGAGGAGCACGCCCTCCAGCTCTACCGTGAAGAGTGGGCCACCTCGGGCCTCTCCGGCCTGGATCTCTTCCAACAGGGCCTCGGCATCCTCCAGGACTTCGTCCGCCAGCAGGGCCGCGTGGACTCCCGCGACATCCTCGCCATCGAGAAGGAGTTCCGCCTGCCGGTGGGCCCCTTCACCGTCCTGGGCTTCATCGACCGCGTCGACTGGGTGGACGACGAGACGGTCCACGTCATGGACTACAAGTCCAACCACCAGCTCTTCACCCGCGAGGAGCTGGACTCCAGCCTCCAGCTCAGCCTCTACGCCCTCGCCGCGCGCCGCATGTGGCCCTGGGCCAAGAAGGTGCGCCTCTCCATGTGGATGCTGCGCCACGGCGTGCGGCAGGAGACGACACGCACCGAGGAGCAGTTGGACGCCGCCCTCGCCTACGTCGAGACGCTGGGCCAGCAGATGGAGAAGGCGGAGTCCTTCCCCGCCCGCCTCAACCCCAACTGCGTGTACTGCGACCACCGGAGCAACTGCCCCGCCTACGCCAAGGCGCTGGAGGGACAGCGTGACGTCGTCTGCGAAGACACGGCCGACCTGGAGTCCGTCGCCCGCGAGCGCCAGGAAGTTGCCCACCTCGCGAAGATTCTCAACGCGCGCAAGGCGGAGCTGGAGGGCGTCCTCCGGGCCCACCTCGCCGAACAGGACGAACTCGTCCTCGCCGGCACGCGCTACCGCATGTTCAACACCACCAGCCTCGACTACCCGCTGGAGCCCACCGTCGCGGTGCTGGCCCGCGCCACCGGCCTCCCCCGTGAGGAACTGGTGGAGCGCCTCGCCAGCGTCGAGAAGAAGGCCCTCGACGCGCTGCTGAAGGACGCAGGCAAGCGCCTGGGCACCGCCCGCGTCGCGCTGCTGAAGGCCGAGCTGGACTCCCTCGCCGCCAAACACCACTCGCCCAGGTTCTGGGCCAAGGAGGTTGCATAGATGCTGCTCGCTCATCCTGCTTCCGACACCACCCCTGTCTCTGCCCTCCACCCGCCGCTCTTCCCCGGCCTCCCGCCGCACCTGCGGACGCTCGCCTTCATCGACCTGGAGACGACCGGCCTGGACGCCTCCCGTCACGAGGTGCTGGAGGTGGCCATTCTCCGCGTCGACGCGCGCAGCCTCACGGTGCTGGCGGAGTACGAGGCCCGCGTGCAGCCCACCCGGCTGGCTGACGCCGACCCCGCAGCCCTGGCCGTGTGCGGCTACTCCGACGAGGAGTGGCGGGACGCCCTGCCCCTGGAGGAAGTCTTGGCCACCGTGACGCCGCTGCTGACGGGCACCCTCGTCGCCGGCCACAACACCAGCTTCGACTGGGGCTTCCTCGTCGAGGGCTACCGCCGCACCGAGCTGCCCCTGCCCTCCGTCGACTACCACCGCCTCGACACCGCGAGCCTCGCGTGGCCGCTGCTCGCCACGGGCGAGGTGGAGTCCCTCTCCCTCAACGCCCTGGCCCGCCGCTTCGGCCTCCACCGGCCCTCGCCCCACCGCGCCATGGCGGACGCCCGCTGCGCGCTGGAGTTGGCCCGCTGCCTCGCGGTGCGCATGGCCCGTGGCGGGCACATGGAGCGGCTGCTGGAGGAGTCGGGAGGTGTCTCGTGAGTGGCGCCTCCTCTCGTCGCAAGGGCGCAGATTGGGAACGCGCCCTCGTCCATCGCTTCCGCGAAGCGATGCCGGAAGCCCTCATCCGCCGCGGCCTCCAGTACCGCACCGGGCAGGAGATGTCCGACGTCGAGGTGCCGTGTTTCTGGGTCGAAGCCAAGGCCCACCAGCGCACCAACGTCCGCGAGGCCATGCGCCAGGCGGTGGAGACGTGCCCGCCGGGCCGCTGGCCGCTCGCCGTGTGCAAGGACGACGGGCAAACGCCCCTCGTCACCATGCAGTTGGATGACTTCCTCGAGCTGGTGCGCGAGTGGTGGGAGGCCCGTCCTCGGTGAGTGACTTCTTCGGCCACCTCCTGGGCCTGCTGCGTGTGGAGGCGCTCTCCCCTCGGCACCACGCCGTCTTCGCGGCTGCGCGCACGCGGCGGCCCGCCTTCGCGCGTCATGCCACGCTCGACTCGGTGCTGTCTGCAATGGCTGACGCGCGCGAGGAGACGTACCCGGAGCGGGAAGCCCTCACCCGGGCCCTGGTGGCCGAAATGCAGGCCTCCTCCAGCCCCGCGTGGACGGCGGGCCTCGCCGCCGCCTACGCCCCCATGTTGCGGCGCCTGCGCCGCCGCCTCCTCGGCAGCGCGGTGCCCCGGGAGGACCTGGACCAGCTCGTTCTCGCCACCTTCCTCAGCGTCGCGCGCGCCTTCCCTCTCTCCCGCTGGGGTGACTGGACGGCCGTCCGCCTGCGCCAGCAGACGGCGCGCGAGGTGTTCCGGCACCTGCGTAAGGAGCGCGCGGAGCAGCACGAGACGTACACGCAGGCGCAGCTCGCCGAGTGGCTGCCCGACACGCGTCACGCCACGCCGGTGGAGAGCCCCCGGCGTCCCAGCGTCCGGCGCAGCTTCGTGAAGCGCGACGCAGTGCTGGTACACCTCGCCCGGGCCACGCTGCCTCACAGCGACGTCGAAGTCCTCATGGCCACCGTCGTCCGGCGAGAGAAGCTGCGTGCCTACGCCAGCCGCCTCGTCGAGGGCGACACCACCGAGGTCGAGCGGGTGTACCAACGCCTGAAGCGCCAGCGCACGCGGCTGATGCAGCGCCTGCGCACCCAGGCCGTGGACACCGCAGCGCAGCCCTCCAGTGGATGCTGAGGGAAGGCATGGCCCAGAAGAAGCCCCTCAAGAAGCTGGGGCGCCCCACCAAGGCCGAAGGCCCCCGGCTGCCTCACGACGAGGTGGACCGGCTCCTCGTGGAGGGCGAAGAGGTGCCCACCACGCGGGGCCGTGTGAAGCGGCGCTTCCCCTCTCTCCGCGAGTTGGCCGAGCGCTTCGGCGTCGCCCATAGCGCCGTCGCCAAGTACGCCCAGCAACACGACTGCCTCGGCCGCCGCAAGCGCCTCCTCGCGGGCGAGCCGCCGGACGAGGTGGTGGAGCCTCCGGAGGCGCCACCGACTCCACCGCCCGCGAAGCGCAAGACGGGCCGCCCCCGCAAGTCCGAGGAGCCCGCGCTCCCGCGCCAGGAGCTGGACCGCGCCCTCGTCTTCGGCGACGTGAAGAGCTTGCCGGACGGCTCCACCATGACGTCCTACGCCTCGTACCGCGAGTTGGCGGAGCGCTTTGGCGTCGCTACCTCCCTCGTCGCCAACTACGCGAAGGAGCACAACTGCCTGCGCCGCCGCGAGGAGGCCAAGACGCGCATCGCCACCAAGGCGGATGCGAAGCTCATCGAGCTGCGCGCCAACGCCATCGCCGTCTCGAAGGACGACGCGCTGAAGATGATTGACGGCTACCTCCTCGGCTTCGAGGAGGCCCTCGCCGAAGGTCGCGTCCGCGTCGACAACCCCACCGACTTCAACACCATGGTGCGACTGAAGGAGTTCGTCCAAGGCGGCGCCGACTCCCGCCAGGAGCTGCACGCCACCTTCTCGCTGGAGGGCCTCCAGGCCCGGCACGCCCAGGCACTGCGAGCTGCACGTGAGACGACGCCCGCCGTGCGCGGCGAGGTGGACGCAGAGGTGGTGAGCAGCGACGACGAGGACATGGACACAGCCTCGTCGGAGCACCCCAAGGACAACGCCCTCGTGGCGCCTCCCACGCACGTCGCGCCCCCCGCCGACCCCGACTGAAAGTGCCCAGCGGTTAGTGAACGCGGACACTTTCGCGTTCAGTTTCGCCGTTCACTTTCGCCGCACCAGGCCGCGCCAGGCCAGACCTGGTGACAGTCCCCCTGGGAGCTCCACCTGGCGCCCGGAAGCACACCTCTGGCTCCACAGCCTTCGTAGTTTCGCGAGGTTAGGGCTGACAGCCACCAGGTCCTCGAGCGCCGCGGCACGAGTTCGGGCCTGAACTCGCGCCCGGAAGCACACTCCGTCCGGAGGGCTGGACGCCCGCGCTCCGTTCACTTCCCCGGCCCACCCGCCCCTTCCTTCGCTGGGGCCTCGCTGGCCGCCGCGTGGCCCACCTGGCGCGCGGCCCCGGTTGGCCCCGCGCACCGCGCCTGGCGCCGCGTGGCGCCCGTTTCGTGCGCGCGTGTCCCCCAGCGCTTCGGGCCGCAGGCCTTTGTCCTCCTCGTGAGCCCCACGACTCCGAGCCAAGCCCCCCGCGCCCCCACCCTCCGCCCCGCGCGCACCTGGGCGCGCGTGCCGTTACCAGGGCCGAGCCGAATGGCCGGAAATAGGCAAAGGCGGCCATTCGGCGTCAGTGCCCCCACGCTGTTTCGCGCGCTTACGAGCCCTCGTGAGGGGCCGAAGCGCCGAGGCCAATGGCCGCTTTCCGCTGGTTGGGCCACCTGCCGCCCGTCGCGCGGCCCAGCTCCTCCGCAGTCACCTTCACCGCCTGCCCAGTCCGGGCGCAACCATGCCTACCGATGACGCCAGCACGCCTACCCCGCCTACCCCTGACGCCAGGGTGGGGGGTGGTGCGTTTTTTCGTGCGGGATGCGCTGCCGGGGCGTGTACCTGGGGCCCTTTTCGAGAGGGTCAGCTCCGAAAAAGTGAACACCCCTCCCCTGTTCATTTGCGCCCGGTAAGTGAACGCCTCGCGCTGTTCACTTTCGCCGGCTGTGGCTGCTGCGGCTGCGACTGGGGCGGCCTGCGCGAGCGTTGCGCACGCCCGCCCCTCACCGCCTCCGCGCGGCACCCCGGCCCGTGCAGGGGCTCTCGCGGGCGCTCAGCGTGGAGGCGGCATGCCCCATCAGCAGGGCAAGTCCTGCGTCACGCGCACCAGCTCGTCGTCCGAGGGGTGCGTGTAGATGACCGTGGAGTCGATGCTGCGCTGGCGCGCGAACCGCTGGGTGAGGCGGATGTCCTTCGTTCTCCGGTACACCCCGGTGCACGCGGTGTGGCGCACGGTGTGGAAGTTGAGGTGCCTGTCCAGGCCCGCGCGCTGCTGCCACACCGCGAAGCCGTGGCGCACCTGCCGCGTGGACAGGCGCAGTCCCAGGCGGCTCATGAAGAGCGGCGCCAAGGGCCCCACGTCGTGCCCCTGCGAGCGCTTGAGGC
The DNA here is from genome assembly GCF_009909105.1 of Corallococcus exiguus. Taxonomy (NCBI): domain Bacteria; kingdom Pseudomonadati; phylum Myxococcota; class Myxococcia; order Myxococcales; family Myxococcaceae; genus Corallococcus; species Corallococcus exiguus. The sequence continues at coordinate 145,836 of NZ_JAAAPK010000004.1, read as the reverse complement.
GAAGCAGTTTCTCCAGCTTCGCGCGAACCGTGTCCGAGAGGACGACTTCCTGGGAGCCCGGGTGCCGGCGGCACCCCTTGAAGACGCGCAACGGCACGTGGCGGCGTGCGCGTCCGCGCTCGTCGAAGATGTCGCCGATATTGAGGGCCACCAGCTCGTGCTCACGCAGGCCCGAGGCCAGCGCGAGGCTGTAGAGGCAGTGGTCCCTGAAGCCCTCCTTGTGCGCCCCCGTGACGCGCAGCAGGAGCGCCACCTCCTTCTCCGTGAGCGTGCGAGGTGGGCGGGCAACAGCGGCATAGGCAGACATGGCGGCTCCGTCGTGAAGAGGACGCAGCCATACGCGCTCTGGTGCCGAGAGAAAGCAACGGAACATGCAGGGAGGACAGCGTGACGCTCGGCATCGTCAAGCGCACCGAGGATGACCTCACACAGTGGCTGGCCACCGAGTCCGGATTCATTTCCGGGCTGTGCCAGTACGACAACGAACCTGTTGTGCTGGAGCCGTACCAGCAGTCCTTTCTCTGCAACCGCTCCCGCTTCAGGTGGGTGGCAAAGAGCCGCCAGGTGGGCTTCTCCTTCCTCTTCGCCCTCGAGGCCCTGGCGCGGTGCCACCTGCGCGACGGACACACGGCGGTCTTCGTTTCGTACAACCTCTCGGACGCTGTCGAGAAGGTGCTCATCGCCCGGCAGGTGTACGAGGAGCTGCCGCTCGCCTACCAGAAGAAGCTCGTGACGGATGCCAAGACGGAGCTGGCCTTCGAGTCGAACTCCCGAGGCCGGCGCCTCTCGCGCATCATCTCCGTTCCCGCCAAGCCTCCGCGCGGCAAGCGCGGCGATGTCTACCTCGACGAGCTGGCGCACCTAGTCAACGACCGAGAAGTCTATACCGGCAGCACCGCCCTCATCCTGCGCTCGCATGGACAACTCACAGGGGGCAGCACCCCGCTTGGCCGGCGAGGCATCTTCTGGGAGATAGACACCCAGGAGCTGCGCAAGTACCCGCACCACACCCGCCAACTGGTGCCCTGGTGGCTGTGCCGCTTCTTCAGCCTGAACGTGAAGCGCGCCTCGATGGAGGCCCCCTTCATGTCCACCGAGGAGCGCGTCGCGCGCTTCGGACGCCCCGTCCTCACCGAGCAGTTCGACTCCTTGCCGCAGGAGGACTTCCAGCAGGAGTTCGAATGCCTTTTACGTCGACGAGTCCTACAGCTTCTTGCCCTACGAGTTGATTCTCCCGTGCACCACGGACGAGCTGCCCTTGGCGCAGGACGCGTCCGACGTGCCCGTGCCCCAGGGCCGACTGGTGGCGGGCTTCGACGTGGGCCGCACGCGAGACCGCTCCGAGCTGGCCGTCTTCGAAGAGGTGGAGGGCCGCTTCACCTGCAGGATGCTGCGCAGCTTCGAAGGTGTTCCCTTCGCGGAGCAGGAGGCCCACCTGCGGCGCCTTCTTTCTGTCCTGCCGGTGGCGCGCCTCTCCGTTGACCGCAGCGGCATCGGCATGAACCTCGCCGAGAACCTCGCCCGCGACTTCCCCCAGGTGGTGGAGGAGGACTTCACCAACGAGGCCAAGGAGAGGTGGGCCACCGACTTCAAGATTCTCCTCCAGCGCCGCGACGTCACCCTGCCGCGCCAGCGTGAGCTTGTCGGGCAGATTCACTCCATCAAGCGGCGCGTGCTCCCCTCCGGCAAGGTGTCCTTCGACGCCGAGCGCACCAGTCGCGGGCACGCGGACAAGTTCTGGGCAGTCGCTCTGGCGTGCCAGCGCGAGCGGGGGCCCGAGCGACGAGGGACCGGGGAGATTGGGGTGCGGGTCATCGGGTAGACTAGAGCGCTCGTGCCCCATGGAACGGACGCTCTTCCGCAGTTCCAAGGCACCACTCCTTCACATAGCATGGGGATGTCACGCATCCCTAGTCGGCCCCCTGCACCCTCAAAAATCGCTGTACAAGCAGACCACGGCACCCAATGAAGATCTTCTGGTCATGGCAGAGTGATCGCACGTCGCGCATCTGCAAAGATTTCGTCAAGGAGTCCCTTGAAGAAGCAGCACACCGCATTGCTACCGATCTCGGCCTTGAGGAAAGCGCCCGCCCCGAGGTGGACCACGACACCAAAGGGGAGCCCGGCATGGTGGATATCTCCGCCACCATCTTCCGGAAGATCGAAAACGCCGCTGTCTTCGTAGCGGACATGACGTCGATTGGCCGTTCCGAAGGCGGCAAACGAGTAATGCAGAACCCCAATGTCCTAATTGAGCTTGGGTATGCATTAAAAACCCTCGGCCCCTCCCAAGTCATCCTTGTTGCGAACCAATCCTACGGAGGAAAGCCAGAAGACCTCCCCTTCGATGTCCGACATCGCCGAGGCCCTATTCTCTACAAGCTGTCCAAAGAGGACCCTCCAGAAGTAGTCGACCAAGAAAAGCAGAAACTCGTCGATGCACTCGCAGACGCGCTCACCACCTGCCTTCAAAACGCAATCGCCAAGGAGCACGCCGAGGTCGAGATTCAGCGGCACAAGCACGGCGAAGATTGCTCTGTCTGGTTTAACGCCCATAGACGCCTCCAGCATCGAAGCTGGATGCCCTTCAGGGCCGCGGCCGACGACGTCGAGGTTCTAAAGGGCCCTCGCACATACATGAGGATCATCCCCGCCGGATGGAAGAACAGGAAGCCGGACTCGACTACCGTCCGAAATCTTAATCCTCCCCTGGGTCTGCAACCGTTTGGCGAGTGGCACCAGGGCGGTGCTGGCATCAACGAAGAAGGCGTACTGTGTCGACCGCTCGGGGCTCGGGACGAGACCGGAGTTCATCATGTTGACACGGTATCACAATGGTTTGAATCCACCGGCGAACTCTGGGGCATTGAGGTTCATCTGCCCGGGCCCGATGGAACGGCCTACTTCGCAGAAGACCAGGCGGTCAACCACTGGCACGCCTTCATGAAACGGGGCCTAGCAATGTTTTCTCATCTGGAGGCGAGGCCGCCTTACATCATCGAGGCCGGCGTCATCGGCATAAAGAGCCTTCTTTGGCCGCATCCGCAAGCAATCGTCAGGTACACGCGAGGAGTCAGAGACAGCGCAACGCACGAGGAGCGTTCATCGGCATGGACTCCTGACGAACAACTCAACTTCCTTCTAAAACTGTGTGATGAAGTGCGCCGCGCCTTCGGCTTATCCCAGGCGAAGGAGAGCGACATCAAAAAACACCTCCGCGACTAATCATAATCTCATCGTTCAACCCAAGCCTTTCCTTGATTCCGAACGCCGCACACAGCCCAATGCTCGGAACGATAATTCTCGACAGCTTCAAGAAGACAGAGGCTCCTAGGATCGCAGCCGCCTTGGGGGAAATCTGCTCGGCCAACGACAATTACGGCTGGGCATCAACCGGCGTCTACTCCTTCTTCGATCCGCAAACGAAAGAAACGCTCTATCTAGGGCTTGCTCAAGACTTCACCGAGCGATTCAAGCAACACACCGGCCTTAAGGCATGTGCGCCCAAGTTCTGCAAGAAGGGGAAGATTGCCGCGTACTTCCAACAAAAAGAAAAACTCGGCTTCGGGATACTAGCGCAATCTCCTCTTGAACAGCCCGTGCTCCGAAAGAACAGGAAGGAGCGACGCGCACAACCCCATGATGACGACTTGGCTGGCTTGACGTATGCCCAAACAGGCGAAGGCCAGCTCATTGAGGCGCACAGACTTGCTCTTGGAGTACTCCCACCCTGGAATAGTATCGGGGGAGACAAGAGAGGCCAGGCCCGAGCCAGCGAGGGGAACATCGCGATTGTTCAAGCACTGTGTGGACGCCTAGATGCATTTCCAGTCGCAAGGTCAACCCTCCGCGAACTAGCAGACACTCCGTTATTCACAGACTATGAAGTAGATCTGCATGCAGCTCGTTTGATGGCGCAACTTGATTCGGATCTCCTTGGTTGCCTATCTCGGCTCGCGAGGCGCGGGGCCCTCAGCAAGCCGCTCGACGCGTACCTGGAGTACCTCAAGCGCACGCCAGCATTGTGATTCAACAGCAGGCCGCTCGCATGTGCCTTTCTCATAGCTGATCCTTCGCCAGTTCGTTAGCACTACGTCTGAGACGCTCGAGCAGAATTATCCTTTCACGCATTGCGACGATGTCGTCGCAAACCGCGTCCTGGTGCTTACGCAACACCGCTGACGGAATAGCAATGCGTCGGCAATCATCATTCAGGCCTACCGACCACGACTGTAGCAATCCCCGGCTCTTTTCAATTTGGCCCAAGTCCGCACCTTTGGGAACAGCGGCCAGTGCCAGATAGGGCGTAAGAGGCACGGCCACGCCTATACCAGACAACCCCAAATCAGGAGAAGGATTGAGCATCGGCGCAGGGAACTGGAAGAAGCCAATCTCCGGATAGAAGAGCCATCCATTGGGGAAATCTTGAACCCCCAAGGTCATGACATGAGAGTTCTCGTGGCGTTCTCTAGCCATCTCGTTAAGCCCCTGCTCGCCCGGAGCGAAGAACTTATCCAGGTGGCCGGCTTGTGGATCCCGGAGGTGCAGGATGCGCGCGGTCTGCACCAGCGGGAACAGAAGCAAAGCTCTGAACACCCTCCACTCCGAGACCTTGTTGGGCGTGAGCTTGTTGGGCGTGAGCTTGTTGGTCCGAAGTTTGTGTCGAAACTCCAGCAACGGGCTCTCGCAGAACTTGTTCAGCGCAGCCTCGTTCTCTGGCGAGTTGAGGCCCTGCTTGGCGAACAGCTTAGACGCCGACTCGCGGCGTATTTTCCGGTCTGCGAAATCGAAGCACCAGAGAAAGGCCCCATCGCGCCATGGTTCCGTTAATGCATTGGTGACGTAGTGGTCGTTCGGCATGGCGGTTCTAGCAGTCGAGTGAACGGTTGCAGACCGTCCAAGCGCCACAATACCCCTCCCAGGTCCCTCGCGGACACCCTCGCTACGAAGTGCGGCAACCAGCTTGGATCAGTGCCTCAGCGGCCCACGCGCATTGACCTTCAACCAGCCCTGCCGCCGGAAGGGGTACGTCGAGCAGATGCGGCGCCACGTCCACACCTCGCTCCGAGTCCACCACTGCGCAGGCGGATGGAGGCCGACGTCGCGCAGGTTGCCGAGGCCACGGTAGCCGACGCCGTCGAGCCCGAAGCCAGCGTTGGACTCCAGCACGAGCACCTTGTCCGTCTCCGGGTGGAAGTCCGCGACGAGGAAAGTGTGCCCCGAGCCCCACTGGCTGCGCCACCCCTGGATGAGTGTCCAGGGATGGGGAGGCACGTCTGCCGACGGCGCCGGCAGGGCCATGCCGGACTCGACGGCAGCCGTCACGGGCGAGAAGTAGTCCTGGGTGGAGGCAATCATCATCTGCCGGTGGCGGCGCACGTCCCACGAGAAGGCCGCGCCATGCATCTCGGAAAAGGCCTTCACCAGCAGGGACTCAACGAAGGTGCAGCAGTTGTTCAGCCGGGGCGGCGCGAGTTGGACACGAACGCCCGGCAGCGCCCACGGGTAGTACGCCCGGCTCCCGTCATACCTGTAGTCGAGGAACGCCCCCAGGAGCGTAGTGAGCCGCTCCTCCAAGACGGCGAGCGGCTCGCTGTCGAACAACAGCCGGGCCATGGCGGGCGAGCGCTCCTGGGAGACGAGCGTCGCGTAGCGCTGCGTGCGCCAGCGCGTGCACACCCAGGTGTCGAGCCCGCGCAACTGCGGCACCAGCAGCCGGGCGTAGTCTGTGTCGGGCGTGGGGTGGCGAGCCTTCTCCTCGAGCACGAGATAGTCGCCCGCCTCGACATAACCCTCGGGTGACTTGCTCGTGTCCGGCAGCGCGAAGCCACGCAGGCGCGCGGGCAGCCTCGCAACACGGTAGGCGTCCATGGTGTCTCCTCTGCGTTGAAGAGGGCTCCAACGTGTTCACCATGGACGGCGCGACCGAGCCGCTCCTGCCGTGAGGAGCGGAGTTCGTGCGCTCCGTTCATCGCGCGGACGCAGCGCGCGTCAGGGCACCCAGTCCGCGTCGGGCGCATCATCGTCGTCAGCGCGCCACGCGCCGCAGTGGATGCAGAACTCCCAGCCCTCATAGCCAGCCTGGGCAGCGGGGTGCTCGGGGTACTCCTCAGCCGTCACGAGGAAGTCGCTGGAATGGTGTGCGTCGTCCTCGCGCTCCGAGCACGCGCACGGGCACGTCGTCACGCCTGCTGCAATGGCAGAGACTTCGCCAGCAGGCGCGGCGGCGCGCCTGTCCTCGTCTCGCTTCAAACACTCCTGGCCTGGATTCATCGGCTGGTTCCTCCCAATCGTCTCTCTGAGTCTCGGCAGCAGAGGCGCCTCCACGGATGCGCTTCGGCTCGCGTGTGGGCTCTCTCGTCACCCGCTGGTGTTGCCAATAGCGCTCTGTCCTCCGACGAAGGCAACTCATTGACGCGTAGGCCCTGAGCAAAAAAGCGCGCGTCGGATGTCCCCGAAATTGGGCCCGAGGCCTTTGTCCTTGCTGGAGGTGAGGCGCGCGGCCCCCAACGCCCTCGGACATCGAGGGCGCCCCTCCCACCGCGCGCCTTGCCTCCACTTGGTCCGGGAGGCCTGTGTGCAGAGCGTCGTCAGAGTCTTCGTCCTCGCCTCCCCCTCGGGCGCGCCACACCCCGGGCCGGAGTTCACCGTCGAGTCCTCCAGCCACGACGGACTGCTGGAGGCAGTCCACGCCGAGTTGGCGGCACGCGGCCAGCGCGTTCGCGCCGTCTCTCACACCCCCACGGGCCTCCTGGCTTACGTGGAGGACCGTCCGTGACGGTGCCTGTGGAGGTCCACCAGGCCGAGGAGCGCCTCCAGTCCATCCTGAAGGCGGTGGTGGTGGGCGCACGCGTCGACGAGCCCGCCAGCCGCCCCGGTGGAGAGGACGCCTTGGCCTTCAGCGAAGCCGGCGCCCTCCAGCCCCCGTATGAGCCGGAGGCCCTCTGCCTCCTCGTCGAGCACTCCAACTCGTTGAGGCAGAACGTCGATGCGTATGCGACGAACATCGACGGCTTCGGGTACCGCTTCGAACCTGCGATTGATTTCGACGCCGACGGGGCCCGGGAGAAGGTGGCCGACGCCATGGCCCTGGAGCGCCTGGCCGCGCGTGACGCGGGCACGCTGCCTCCGGGAACGCCCCTCCTTCCCACGGACGAGGAAGTCACCGTCCACGCGGAGGAGGTGCGCCAGCAGGCACGCGTCGAGAAGGCCCGCCTGGAGTCCTTCTTCGACTTCTGCTGCTTCGACGGCAGCTTCGTCGAGCTGCGCCGCCGTACACGACACGACGTGGAGGTGACGGGCAACGCGTACTGGGAGGTGCTGCGCGACGGCAAGGGCGACATCGCCCGCTTCGTCTACGTCCCCTCGTACACGGTGCGACTCCTCCCCTTGGACAAGGAGGCCGTCGAGGTGCGCGAGCGCGTCCGCATCTCCGCCGTCAGCTTCGACACGGTGAGCACCCGTCGGCGCCTGCGCCGCTACCTCCAGGTGCAGGGCAGCGAGCGGGTGTACTTCAAGTCCTTCGGGGACTCGCGCGTCGTCTCCCGCCTCACTGGCCGCGCCTTCCAGGATGTCACTGCCCTCAAGGCCGCGGACGCCTCAGACGGCCCTGCCACGGAGCTCATCCACTTCGCCATCCACTCGCCACGCTCTCCCTACGGCATCCCCCGCTGGGTGGGCACCCTGCTGTCCGTCCTCGGCTCCCGGCAGATGGAGGAGGTCAACTACCTCTACTTTTCAAACAAGAGCGTCCCACCCCTGGCGCTCCTCGTCTCCGGAGGGCGGCTCTCTGACGCCTCCGTGCCGCGCATCGAGCGCTTCATCGAGGAGAACCTCAAGGGCAAGGCCAACTTCCACAAGATTCTCATCCTCGAAGCGGACGGCGCCGGCACCGGCGACGGAGGCCGCGCGAAGATTGAGCTGCGTCCCCTGACGGACGCCCAGCAGCAGGACGCCCTCTTCCAGCAATACGACCAGCGCAACATCGACAAGGTGGGCAGCGCATTTCGCCTGCCGCCACTGCTGCGTGGAGACGGTCGCGACTTCAACCGCTCCGTGGCCGAGGCCCAGCTCCGATTTGCCGAGGATCAGGTCTTCCAACCCGAAAGAGACGAGTTCGACTTCCTGCTCAACCGCAAGGTCCTCGCCGACATGGGCGTGCGCTTCTGGCGATTCAGGTCGCAGACGACGGCCACGCGAGACCCGGAGCGCATGACGGAGATGGTTGAGCGCCTCGTGCGAGTGGGCGTGCTGACACCCGAGGAGGGCCGCCAGTTGGCTGGCGACATCTTCCACCGCGAATTCCGGAAGATTTCTGATGACTGGGTGAAGCGCCCCATCACCCTCACGCTCGCGGGTATTCAGACGGGCGTCGAAGACCTGCGGCCCCAGAAGGACAAGGACTCGTTGCTGGGCGAGGCCAAGCGCCTCTTGGGGCTGAGAGAAGAGCTTCGGGCCGAGGAGGAGCGCCTGGCCGAAGGACGCCTGGCGCTGGCCCGCAGGTACATGAACACCGAGCACGTCCCCGTCCCCCGCGAGGAGTTCGACACCTGGTTCTCGGGGAAGCCCACATGACGCCTGAGCAGTTCCAGCGCGCGTGGGTGCTCCAGGCCCAGGCCGACGCCGAGCGCGGTGTCCTGGAGTGCCGCATGTGCCGAAGGCGCGGTCCCCTGGAGGAGACGACGACGCTCTGGCGCAACGGCCTCCTCATCTTCGCCCTGTGTGACAGGTGCGCGGCCAGCCACAACGTCGTCTTCTCCCCCACTCCGGGAGGAGTCGAAGTGCGCGCCAGGCGCCGCAGCTCCGTGGAGCTGGTGACACAGGAGGCCCTCCATGTGCATGGCTCCCGCTGACAGCCTCCTCCTCCTGCACGAGGCACGTGAGGTAGCGGACGCCCTGCTGGGGGACGTCCTCCGGCTGCCGGTTGCCAAGGCGCTGGACGTCGGCACCGCCGCCGGCATGGACCGCGCCGTGGCCCTGCTCGCCGCGCGCCTTCGCCGCGCCGTCGGGCGCGCGGACGTGGACGCCATGCGAGAGGCGGTGGCCGTCCTCGACGTGGACTGGAGGAAGACGACGGCCGCCCAGCGCAGGCGCCTCGTCGCCCAGTCCCTGGAGGCCGCAGGCCGGCGGACGGCAGTCATCCCCTCCCGCATCCAGGCGCCCCTCGGCGACGCAGCCGACGAGGTGGTGGCGTCCACGCGCAGCCACGCCCGGCGAGAGCAGGGACTCGCCCTCGCCGCCCGCTTCAACGCCATGGACAGGCGCGTGGCCCAACACATCGTCCGGACCCAGGGCAACTTCGTGCGGGACGAGTACGGGCGCCGGCTGGACGCCTTCGGCGCAGAGGCCCGACGTCTCGTGGCCGAGGGGCTGGAGGCAGGCCTTGCGCGAAGCGACATCGCCGACTCCTTGGAGAGGGCCGCGCGCGGCGCACTCATCGAGCGCGCCCCCTTCTACTGGGAAACGGTGGCGGCCAGCTTCATCGGCCAGGGGCGCTCCTTCGCCCAGGTGAGCAGCTACGCCGAGGCCGGCATCCGCCGCTATCGCATCGAGGCCGTCCTTGACGAGGCCACCACCCAGGTGTGCCGCTTCCTCCACGGCAAGACGTTCTCTGTGGGCGAAGCCCTCCAGCGCTTCGAGCGCGTCGAGTCGCTCGAGCGCCCGGAGGATGTGAAACAGGAGCTGCCCTGGGTGCGCGAGCGCCTCGACGCGGACACCGGGCGTGCCCTCCTCTACGTCAAGCGAGGAGGCCAGGAGACGCGCCTGGCCGAGGTGCTCCGCTCCGCCGCCGGCACACGCGACGACGTGGGCGAGTTCCGCGCACTCGCTTCGGACAGGCAGCTCGCGGACGCGGGCGTGGGCTTTCCGCCGTACCACGGCCTCTGCCGCACCACGACGCTCGCCGTCACTTAGTGATGTCCCCGATTTCGCGTCGCAGGCCTTTGTCTCTTTCGGAGACGAAACGCCATGCCGGCCACCTCGACAACTACCCCCACCTCACCTCCGACGCCGGAGGGCAACACGACAACGCATGAGTCGACCTCCACGGCCAAGGCCGAGGCGACGCCCGTCGTCTGGCCTCGCGACCTCAATCTCCCCACCTCGGGAGAGCTGACGTGGGGCTTCGACCGGGAGGGCCTCCAGGATGGGTGACGCCCTCTCGAAGGCCCTCGCCCGGGCCCGGCACGTCCTGGAGTCCCTCCAGGGTGAGCCGGTGGAGAAGACCATCTGGGGCTCCCCCGCTGGCAAGAAGCGCCTGGCGAAGCGCCTGGTGGCCATGCTGCCCGCGCACATGACGTATGTGGAGCCCTTCGCCGGCAGCGCCGCCGTCCTCTTCGAGAAGGCCCCCTCGGACGTCGAGGCCATCAACGACGCGGACCCCGAAATCGCCGACGCCTACCGTCTCCTCCAGAAGCTGACACCAGCGGGCCTCGCCAAGCTGAAGAAGCTGCCGTGGGTCGGCGACGAGAAGACCTTCAAGAGCCTCTTCGACTCCAAGCCGAAGGGGGACGTGGAGCGCCTGCACCGCTTCCTCTACCTGACGCACTTCTCCTACGGGAAGCTGCGCGGGCGCAGCGTCAGCCCCAACGGCATGGGCGTCGAGGCGAAGACGCTCGCACGGATTGAACAGTTCGCCCCGCGCCTCAAGCGCGTGAAGGTGTACGGCGGCGACTACGAGAAGGTGGTCCGCAAGTACGACGGGAAGGACACCGTCCTCTTTCTCGACCCTCCGTACCCTGGCTACAACGTCGACGTCGGCGAGGGTGACTTCGACGAGGAGCGCTTCTACGGCGTCCTCAAGTCACTCAAGGGTCGCTGGCTCATGACGTATGGCATCCGGGGGAAGCTGCCCGGGATGCTGAAGGGCTCCGGCTTCGTGGTGAAGCGCATCCGGACGCCTCGCACCATCGCCGCCATGCGCGGCGTGGGCGGCTCCTCCGTGCTGACGCAGCTCCTCGTCAGCAACTACCAGCCCGCCGCGAAGGCGCTGGAGGGCGGCAGCGACTTCGCCGTGGACGACTGGCAGCCGGAGGAGTCGCCCGACACCACCTCCTTCCTTGCGACGAAGCCGCTCCTCAAGGGCGTCGAGCCCGACGACGAGCGGTACGTCCTGGGTGTCGTCCTGGAGCCGGAGACGGTGGACGCGCAGGGCGACCTCTACTCCGCCGCGGAGATTCGTCAGGCCGCGCACCGCTTCATGGAGGAGTTCGGGGGCCTCGGCCTCATGCATCAGATGCGCGTCAACGGGCACGTGAAGGTGCTGGAGAGCTACCTGGCCCCCGTCGACTTCTCCCTGGGCGAGGTGCAGGTGCGCAAGGGCACGTGGCTCTTCGCCGTGCGCGTCCTCTCCGATGAGCTCTGGGGCCGGGTGAAGGACGGGCAACTGACGGGCTTCTCGATTGGGGGCACCGCGCGCCGTCTCCCCGAGGCCTCACCGGCTACCGGGACGCCTCCTTCCGACACACCTGCCGCTGACGCCCAGCCGGAGGCCGCATGACGAGCACCACCCAAGGCCCCGCCTCTGTCCACCGCCTCGTCGACATGGTGGTGGAGGAGGTGTCCCTCGTGGACAGGGCCGCCAACAAACACCGCTTCCTCTTGGTGAAGCGAGATGGAGACACCATGCACGACGCTCCCCAGGACACCACGCAAGCCGAGGGCGATAGCGGCGCCGCTTCGGACACCGCCAACGCCGAGGACGCAGTCCTCGCCTCCGCCCAGCAGGCCCTCGAAGCAGTGACGGCACTCGTCGAGGCGCTGGCCTCCACGGACGGCATCGACGGCGTGCGCGTGGTGGAGGTGGCCCAGCACCTGCGCGCGCTCGCCGACGCCCTGGACGAGGACGAAGACGACCCCGAGGACGAGGAGGACGTCGAGGCGCGCGCCAAGGCCGCCAACCCCGCGCCGGCTCCTCAGCCGACTCCGCCCGCGCCGAGCCCCGACGCCTCCGGCGTCATGGAAGGACTGACGAAGCTCACCGACGCCGTCCGCGCGCTGGAGGGCTCCGTGAAGGAGCAGCACCAGCGACTGGGGCGCGTGGAGAAGCAGTTCGGCCTGCCCAACAGCAGCGCCACCGCGGAGCGCCCGCCCAAGCCCACCGTCGAGGACGTCGGTTGGCCCCTCGACATGAACAAGCCCCTCAACCGGGAGAGCGTCGACAAGGCCCTCTCCTTCCACGACGTCTGACGTCCCCACCCGCCACCAGGAAGCCTCAACGCCGAAGGAATCCCCATGAGTCGTATCGACAACAGCACCCTCTTGGCCAAGGCGGACCTGGCCCTCGCCGACCTCACGGCCGGCGGCGGCGTCCTCCAGCCGGCGCAGGCGCAGAAGTTCCTGCGCCTGCTGATTAAACAATCCGTCCTGCTGCAGCAGTGCACCGTCGTTCCCATGGCGGCACCCAAGCAGCAGTTCTCCAAGCTGAAGTTCGGCAGCCGCATCCTCCGTCCGGGACAGGAGGCCACCGCCGTCCCCGCCGCGCAGCGTGTGAAGCCGGACCTCTCCCAGGTGGAGCTGGACGCGAAGCTCTTCAAGGGCGAAGTGCGACTCTCCGACGAAGTGCTCGAAGACAGCATCGAGCGCGGCGAGCTGCGGCAGACGCTCATGGAGATGCTCGCGGACGCCATCTCCAGGGACATGGAGGAGATCCTCGTCAACGGGGACACGGCCTCGGCGGACCCCTTCCTCGCCACGATGGATGGCGTACTGAAGCAGGCCACCAGCAACGTCGTCGACGCGGCCGGCGCGCCCATCAGCAAGGACGTCCTCGGCGACCTGCTCAAGTCGCTGCCCTCGGAGCACCTCCGCGACAAGAGCAGCATGGGGTTCCTCTTACCTCGGTAGACGCGGACCTGGACTACCGCAGCTCGCTCGCGGAGCGGGCCACGGCGGTCGGCGACAAGTTCCTCGAGGGCGATGCGCCGGTCCTCTACTCGGGCGTCCCGGTTCGGCCGATTCCTCTCTGGCCGGAGAACCTCGGTGCAACAAATGACCGCACGGCCATCCTGCTGACCAACCCCAAGAACATCCACGTCGGCATCTGGCGGCAGATTCGCATCGAGTCTGCGCGCGACATCTCCGAGGGCACGCTGAAGGTGGTGGCCACCCTGCGCTTCGACGCGAAGTTCGCCGAGGAGTCGGGCACGGCCAAGGCCATCAACGTGCAGTTGTGAGGCCCACCCCATGGACAACACCTATCTCGTCCGACTGAAGGCCTACGACGCGCGCCGGGGCCACGTGCTGCGGCGCTACACGTATGCCGGCATCAAGTTTCAAGAGGAGCGCGGCTGGTACCGGGTGGAGAAGCCGGTGGCGGACTACCTGCGCACCGTGCGCCAGTTGCCCGGCGACGCGTACTCGCCGCTCGCCTTCGACGTGAGCACGGACGCCGAGGCGAAGGCCCTCGATGCCACCGAGGCCGACGAGGCCCGCGTGAAGCGCAGCGCCAGCGACGAGCTGAAGCTGAGTGCGGCGCGGCCCGCCGGCACGCTGACGACGGAGGACATTCCGAAGGCCAGCGAGGAGAAGGACACGCGCCGCGGCAAGCGGGAGAAGGACTGACGTGTACGCCACGGTGGCCGACTTGCGCGCCGAGGGCGTCACTGCGGCCATGGCGGGCGACACCCGCCTGGCCGTCCTTCTCGAGGAGGCGATGCGCACCATCGACAAGGTGACGGGGTGGCACTTCGAGCCGCGCTCGGCGACGTTGCACCTCGACGGGCGTGGCACCCCCTCCCTTTGGCTGCCGGTACCACCCATCCGCCTCTACCGCCTGGCGCTGTACGGGGAGGACGTGTCCTTCTCGCGGGAACACCTGGTCGTGGTGGGTGCTCCGGTGGGCCCGGGCTTTGATGGGCCCCGCCTCACCTTTCGCCACGGGCGCGTCTTCCCGCGCGGCGAGGGCAACATCACGGTGGGCGCACGCTGGGGCTACACCGAGGCCGACGGGACGCCGGAGGGGCGCACGCCGCTCGCCATCCGCCGCGCGTGCATGCTCCTCGTCCTGCGCAGCCTCTCGCCCTTGGCGGACGAAGACTCGTTGGAGGAGCGCACGCGCTGGCGCGTGGTGGAAGAGAGGACGCGCGAGCAGAGCTACCGCTTGGACAGCATCCGCCCTGCGGTGCGGCCTCTCACCGGCGAGCCGGAGGTGGACACCTTCCTTGCCCCCTACGTGAAGCCTTCCTTGCCCGGGGCCGTCTAATGCGGGGCAAGCTCATCTTCCCCTTCTTGGCCGAGCTGCACCGCCTGGACTCCGTCGCCATGGCGGGGCCCGGCCCGGGCCCTCATGCCAGCGGGTACGACGCGGACTTCCGCGAGCCGGTGCTGGTGGACGCGGACGACGACGGCCTGTCCGAAGCCTTCCGCCGCGAATTTCCGCCCGTGCGTGTCCCCTGCCAGGTGGAGCCGGATGCCTTTGAGTCATTGCGCATGACTCCTTCCGGCAACAGCCCCCGGACGAGCTTCGAGCTCGTCTTCCACTTCCGCGACCTCGAGCGCCTCGGCCTCGTCGACGCGGCCACGGGCGACGCCCTCATCCGCCCCAGCGACAGGCTGGGGGCCCTCTACGACGTCATGGGCGCACTCGTGCAGGCAGTGAGGACGCCTCCCGGGCTGTACGTCACGGAGGCGCGCCCCACGGGCTTCGGCCTCCACCGCCGGAGGCCTCGCCGCAACCTCCTTCTCGTCACCTTCAACGACAGGCCCCAAGCCCGAGGACTCGCATGAAAGCACTGCTTCTCGCCCCACTACTCGCCACCGCCCTCCTCACCCGCTGCCGAGCGCCGGACGGGTGCGCTCCGGTGTCCACGCGCTGCGCTGGCAACGTCGCCGAAATCTGCAACGGCGACGGCAACTGGCAGGTGCTGGCCGACTGCGACGCCGTCAGCGAGCACAGCAGCGTGGCATTCACCTGCGCCTACGTCAGCGAGGAGGACGTCGCCGGCCACACCTGCCTGCCCACCACCGTGGACGCGGGCACCTTCGACGCCGGCACCGTCGACGCGGGCGCCGAGGAAGGCGGTGTCCTGTGAAGGGCTACCTCCAGTCTCTCCCCGGCGTGGGCACTCTCTTCCAGCGCGGCGAGATTCAACCCGCCGAGGTGTGGGCCTTCTTCCAGCACATGCAGTCGCGCCTGCGCACCAAGACGGCCAACAAGGCCGACTCCCTCGAAATGCAGCTCGCGGCCGAGGCGCTGCAGCGCATGGGCATCCTCGACAGGCAGCGCTTCCTGGAGAAGTACGCCACCACCGTGGGCCGCACCCTCTACCTGCCCTTCGAGGTGGGCGTGCCGAAGGGGGGCTGGGATTTGTGGGCCCAGGTGGTGGTGTGCGTCCACGAGCACCAGCACGTCGTCCAGCACGACGAGGAGGGCCCCAGCTACGAGTTGGCCTACCTCACCAGCACCTCCGCGCGCGCCCGCTCTGAGGCCGAGGCGTACACCTGCAACCTGGAGCTGCACTACTGGCGCTACGGCACCCTGCCCGCCGTGCGCCCCATCGCCGAGGGACTGAAGAATTACGGCTGCCGGCCGGAGGACGTGGAAGTCGCCGCCCACACGCTGGCCCTCACCTCCGTGTCCGTCCGCCACGGCGCGGTGGTGAGTGAGGCCACGAACGTGGCCCTGGAGTGGCTCAACTCGCACGTCCCCCACCTGCGGGCCAAGCAGGGCTGAGTCGTCCATGGCCGTCTCGCGCACCGGGGACTGGGAACGGGCCCGCCAACTGCTGGCGGCGAGCTCGTCACGCCTTGAGGGGGCGTTGCAGACGGCCTTGCGCCAGGAGGCGTACGCCCTGCGAAAGGAGGTGGTGCAGGGCCTCACCCAGCAGGCGCCAGGTGGCGAGCCGCTCCGCCCACCCTCTCCCCTCACGCTCGCGGCGCGCCAGCTCGCGGGCTTCTCCGGTACGAAGTCCCTCCTCGTCTCGGGCGCGCTGCGCAACTCAATCAGTGTCGTCGTGGAGGGCGACGAGGCATTCATTGGCGTCTCGCGCTCGGCGAAGAGCCCGGACGGCGAGTCCCTCGTCGACGTGGCGCAGCTCCAGGAGTACGGAGGCCCACCCGTCGTCATCCCCATGACGCCGAAGATGCGGCGCTTCCTCTTCGCGCTGCTGCGCCAGGCCGGCCTGGCCGGCGAGTCGCGTAACAGCGGCAGGGGGCGCGGCGTCATTGTGACGCAGACGCCAGCGCGCCCCTTCCTGCGGCCAGCCTTCGCACGGTTTCGCCAGGGCGCCAGCCGCCGCTTCCTCGCGCGCGTCGCGAAAGAGCTGGGCCTCGGAGGGCCCGGGTAATGGCCCTCCCCTCCCTCACCTCCGTGACGCCCTCCTCGGGGCCCACCAGCGGCGGCGACATTCTCCGCCTCGCCGGCACTGGCTTCGCCGCGCGGGTGGCCGTGCGCCTGGGCGGACTGCGCGCGGAGGTGCTCTCCGTCCGTGAAGAGGCAGGCACTGCCTACGTGGACGTGCGGACGTCGGCCCACGAGGTTGGCACCGTCGACGTAGAGCTGCTCAACCTCTCCGCGGACGGACGCCCCATTCCAGGCGAGGCCGCTGTCCTGCCGGGGGCGTACCGCTACCTGCGTCCACGCGTCGCAAAGGAAGCGGACCTCACCCGCCTCGTACGCACGCTGCTGCGCGAGTTGAAGCAGCAGGTGGTGGCCAACGTCAGCGCCAGCGTCTCCGTCGACTACGACGACAAGGTGGCCGACGGCCTCAACGTCATCGCCATGGCCTCGCTGCCCTCGGTGGTGCTGTCAGGCCCCACGCTGCGCGAGAGTCGTCGCTACTCCACCAACGTGTTGCACGAGGACATCGTGCAGGGCCCCTCCGGTGCGGAGCTGGTGCGCAGGCGCCCCGCGTACACGGTGGACCTGGCCTTCACCCTCACGGTGGCCTCCGAGCGCACCGCCGAACTCTTCAACCTCATGGCCGCCGTGGCCACTTTCCTCAACCGCAACCGCTGGCTCTCCATGGCGCGGGACACGGAGGACGCCTCGCGCGGCACCGTCCGCTGGGAAATGGACGCGGAAGGCGAGGCGCGCACGCAGCTTGGCAGCCGCGACGACGTGCGCGCCTTCACCTGGGGATTCCTCGTGCGCGGTTTCGACGTGGACGAGGGCCTGCCCCTCGACATCGGCAAGGCCGTCGCCGGCACTCACCTCGACACGGACTCTCTCTCCGGAGGCACCTCATGAGCATCACCCTCACCAATGCCTTGGGCAGGCTCGTCACCTTCCTCCTGCCCCATGAGTCGTACTGCGTCGCACGCGGCGAGTGTGCCTGCAGCGTGCAGCCAGGCCGTGGCGGCCGGCGCCTGCCCTCCTCCCTCACCCTGGCCTCGGGTGTGTCGCTGGAGGACGTGCCCGAGGCCGCGCTCTGCGTGCCTGCGGTGGCGGCTGCCATTCGCCGGGGCGAAGTCGCCCTGAAGCGGCAAGCCCCCACGGCCCCGCCGTCGTCGCCCCCCTCTGCCGCGCCGGAGGTGTCGGCGCGCGTGTCCCGCAAGAAGCGAGGTGCCTCGTGAGTCGTGAGTTGCTGTCGTCGAAAGTCGTCGTGGAGGAGGAGGAGCCGCGCGTCCGTGGCATTCCCTCGGCGCCCACCTCCGTCGTGGGGGCCGTGGGCCTGGCGCAGAGAGGCCCCATCGGCCAGGCCGTGCTGTGCACCTCCTTCGAAGAGTACCAGGCCACCTTCGGCGGCTTCACGCCGGACTCGGACCTGGCCCTCGCCGCCATGGGCTTCTTCGAGAACGGAGGGACTCACTTGTGGGCGGTCCGCACCGCCCACTACGAGGACGCCTCCAACCCCGAGTCGCACACGGCCACGCCTGCTGCGGCGGCCCTCACCACGGGCGGCGGGCCCACGCCCGCCGTCGTGCGCGGCACCCTGCGTCCCCCCTTCACCCTGGCCAACGGCCAGCGCCTGGAGGTGTCCGCCAACGGCGCCGAGGCGGTGGAAGTCGTCTTCTCCGGCACCGCGGCTTCCGTCTCCGCGGGCCGCCCCGGCCCCTACGCCCTCACCGCCGGGCAGTCGCTCCGGGTGCGCATCGACGACGGGCGGGATGTCTTCGTCCTCTTCAACGAGGAGGACTTCAGCGACATCGCCCAGGCCACCGCCCAGGAGGTGGCCGCCGTCCTCAACACGGGACTCATCGGCGGACGTGCCACCGTGGAGGCCGGTGTGCTGAGAATCGCCAGCGACACCCAGGGCGCCTCCAGCCGCCTGGAGGTGGGCGACGCGGTGGCCAACACCGTCTTCGGCTTCGCGGGCGGCCCGCAGGTGGGGAGCGGCAACGTCCAGAGTCTGCGCGCCGTCGAGCTGGCCGAGGTGCGCGCCCTCGTGGAGGCGGCGGTGGCGGGTGTCCGAGTGGCACCGTCCTCCCTGGGGGCCCTGCAGTTGCTCACCCAGTCCACGGGGCCTGGTGCCTCCTTGCGTGTGCAGGGAGATGCGGGCTCCGGCCTCGGACTCGACGCGCTGCTGCACACGGGCGACGCCTCGGGCGCCACCGACATCCTCCACCTGGAGGCGAAGGACGCGGGCGCCTACGCCAACCGCCTCGAGGTAGAGGTGCGGCCCCCGACGAATGGAGCTCCCGAAACCTTCGACGTCCTCGTCCTCGAGGACGGTGCCTACCGCGAGTCCTTCCCCAACCTCTCCTCGGCCCAGGGCGACGCACGCTACGTCGAGCGCGTCCTCAATAACGAGCGCACCGGCTCCACCTACGTCCGGGCCTTCATGGTGCAACCGGATGCGATTCCGGACGAGCAGACGGTGGCCCTCTCGGGCGGCGCGGACGGCCTCGTCGGCCTGGACGACACGGACTTCATCGGCTCGGAGGCCGGCCGGAGCGGCCTTTTACGCGCTCGACGAAGTGCAGGACCTCTCCCTTCTCCTGGTGCCCGGGCGCGCCACGCCCGCTGTCCACAACGCCATGGTGCGCTACTGCGAGGTGGCGCGCGACGGCCTCGTCTTCGCCGTCCTCGACTCGCCCGCGGGCTACAGCGCCACGGACATCGTCTCCTACGTCTCGCAGGAGGCCGCCCTCGAAGGGCTCTCTGAGCACGCGGCCCTCTACTGGCCCCGCGTCAAGGTGCTCAACCCCGCCCGCGGCGTCTTCGGCAACGCCGCGCAGCTCGTCGTCCCGCCCTCCGGCATCATCGCCGGCGTCTTCGCGCGCAACGACGGCGCGCGCCCCGGGGGTGTGTATGACGCGCCCGCGGGCATCGAGGCCGGGCGCATGTTCGGCGTCCTCGGCTTCGAGTCCAAGGAGTGCCTCGAAGAGAAGAAGCGGGACATCGTCTACCCCCGCCGCATCAACCCGCTCACCTCCGGGCCCGGCCTGCCGCGCTTCATCGACGGCAGCCGCACGTTGAAGGCCAGCGGCAACTTCCCCTACGTCGCCGAGCGGCGCGGGGTGTCCTTCATTGAGCGCAGCCTCAAGTCCGGTTTGCAGTTCGCGAGGCACCGCAACAACACGGAGGGGCTGCGCGCGCAGGTGCGCCGCTCCATTGCCGCCTTCCTGCTCGCGCAGATGAAGAACGGGGCCTTCCGCAGTCAGGAGCCCGCCAAGGCCTTCTTCGTCGACGTCTCGGACGCCCTCAACCCACCGTCCGTCGTCTTCGCCGGAAAGCTGGTGGCGCGCATCGGGCTCGCCACCAACAAGCCGGCCGAGTTCCTCATCCTGCGCATCGCCCAGGACACCCGCGCCCTCGAAGCCGAGCTGGCTTCGGCGGGCCTGTAAGGAGACTGGCCATGGCCATCATCGGACAACCGCGCAGCTTCCATAAGCGCTTCAAGTTTCTCTGTGAGGCTGACGGCCTCGGGCACTCCGGTTTCCAGAAGTGCAGCGAGTTGTCCGTCGAGGTCGCCAACGTCCAATACTTCGAGGGCGGCAGCCTCATCCCCAACAAGTCCCCGGGGCGCCTCACGTTCTCCGACGTCACCCTCGAGCGCGGCGCCACGCAGGATCACGAACTCTTCGACTGGTTCCAGGACGTCGTGCACACCACCAGCGGCCTGGGCCTGCCGGACAGCCTCTATAAGCGCAACCTCGACATCGTCCAGCAAGACAGGGACGGCACCACGCTGCGCCGGTGGAGCCTCGCGCACGCCTGGCCAGTGAAGTTCGTCGCGGGTGAGTGGGACAACGAGTCCGACGAGAACGTCATCGAAAGCGTCACCCTCACCTACGACTTCTTCGAGCTGGCCAAGTAGGACTCAGCCAGTCACGTACTCTCCATGAGTGCTGCAGCTTGGCGGGCGCCTGACATTGCACAGAGGCGCCCGCTCAGCCCATGCGTCAACGAACTCATTCACGAGAAGAACTTCGGCACACCGCCCACACCAGGGCTTCGTCGTGGCCCAGCCCAGAAAGAGTCGTCCTGGGTGGACCTTTTCTCTGATGCACCACTTCCGAAGCTCCTGCGCACCACTGTGATGACCTGTCCCTCCACCGTAGAAGCCATGCAGGTCGGCGATCAGGTCCCCAATCCGAGTGCGAAAGCGCTGCGAGGAGCCCGTGTTCCCTCCAACGTATAGCGGGACACACTTCTCGGTTGGCTCCTCCTCCCAACGTCGCCGAGAGACCAGATAGACGGCCTTGGACTTCGGAGGCAGGGACTGCTCGTCCATGCACCCCGCCAGCAACTCGGAAATCCGAAATGGCCCTGACCAGACCAACGCGTTCATGAGTCCCCCACCGAGATTGGGTGCTGCGTCTGTCGATGTCCCCGATTTTCCGTCCGATGCCTTTGTCCTTCCCGGAGGCAGGACAACATGGCGGACATCATCTCATGCCCCTCGGGGCTGACGGGCCGCATCCGCGGCATGAAGGTGCGCGAGGAGAGAGTCCTCGCGGACAGGAAGCTGGCGAAGAGCGGCGGCCAGGTGGATGAGCTGCTCTCCGCGTGCTGGGAAGAGCTGCTGGAGGCAGGCCCCTACACCTTCACCGACGGGAAGGTGGACTGGGGCCGAGTGCTGCAGGGGGACCGCTTCTACGCGCTCCTCCAAGTGCGCGTCCTCACCTACGGCCCCGAGTACGTCTTCGCCGTCCCCTGTCAGGCTGCCTCCTGCCGAGCCCGCATCGACTGGGAGCTGGACTTGACGCAGTTGCCGGTGCGCGCCCTCTCGGACGCCAGCCGCACGGCCTTCATGGCCGGCAACCGCTTCGAGACGACGCTGCCGGACGCCGGCAAGCGCGTGCGCTTCAAGCTGCTGCTGGGCGAAGATGAGCGGCGGCTGCCGCAGCTCCAGCGCGCGGCGCCGGAGAAACTGCTGTCCTCCGTCCTCGCCTACCGGGTGCTGGACATTGACGGCGTGGACGCGCGCGACAAGCGCCGCTTCCTCGAAGACTTGAGCTTGCGCGACGCGGACTTCCTCGTCGACGAGTTTGACGCCGTCGACTGCGGCGTGGACACGACGCTCGAAGTCGAGTGCCCCGAGTGCTTCATGCGCCAGGAGGTGGAGCTCCCTTTCGACCGGGGCTTCTTCCTCCCGGGGAAGCAGCGGACGACGAGGCGCCGGGAGCGCTCCACCTCTTCCCCGGAGTGACGCTGGAGACGTGGCGCGAGGGCCTCTTCCAGTTGTGCTGGCACCAGCACGGCGGCAGCGGCCTCGCAGCTCCCCTTGGTGACGCCCTGGAGCTGCCCACCTCGGACAGGGACTGGCTGCTCGAGCGAATCGGCCAGCAGCGCGCACACGAAGCCAAGGCACTGGAGAAGGCGGCGAAGCGGAGGTAGCGCGTGCTCAACAACCTCGGACTGGGCTTCGTCTTCACCGCACGGGACTTGGCCTCCGGCGTTTTCACCCAGCTCGAGGTCAACTTCACGCGCCTGGACAGGCGTGTGGGATTGGGCACCGCGCGCATTGAGGGCGCATTCCAGCGGCTCGGCGTCGCCATCGCCCTCTTCTCGGCGGGCGCCGTCACCATTGGCGCGTCGTTGTCCCTGGCCAACACCGCCGGCCAATTCGAGCAGGCCGTGGCGGGCGTGGCCGCTGTCTCTGGCGCCTCGGCCGAGGTGCTTGGGCAGCTCCGTGATGCGGCCATCAAGGCAAGCCTCGCCACGCAATTCACCCCCACCGAGTCCGTGCTGGGCCTGCGCGAACTCACCCAGGCCGGCTTCACCGCTGCTGAGGCGATGAAGCTGCTGGAGCCCGTCCTGGATTTGGCCGGCGGCTCGCTGGGGGAGCTGACGCCCCAGGGCGCCGCAGGCTTGGCCTCCCAGGCGATGAAGGCCTTCGGCATCTCCACCGACAAGGCCGCCCTCTCCGTCGACCAGATGCTCCAGGCCGTCAACGTCTTCGCCCTCAGTGCCAATGAACTCCCCCTGGCCCTCGGCACCGCCGCGCGTGGTGCGCAGGCCCTCAACCAGTCCCTGCCCGAAACACTCATCGCACTGGGGTTGGTGAAGAACGTCGTCCCCGGCGTGGAGCGCGCGTCCACCGCCGTGGCCGTCGCCATGGAGCGCATGGCGGATCCACAAGTGCAGAAGCACCTGCGTGGTCTGGGCGTTGCTGTCACCGACTCCAAGGGCAACTTCCTCTCCTTCCTCGGCATCCTCGACAAGCTGTCGCCCGCCCTTGAGCGCATGACGGCGGCGCAGCGCTCCGCGTTCCTGCTGAAGGCGTTCGGCCGCGAAGCGCTCGGTGGCGTGAATGCCATCCTCACGCAGTTCTCCAACGGCATCCGCAAGGACACCGGCGAAGTCGTCCGAGGCGCCGATGCCCTCAAGTACCTGCGCGACCAGTTCGAGAATGCGGGCGGCACGGCCACGAAGTTCCGCGAGCAGATGCTGGATACCTTCGAGGGGCAGAAGACGCTGTTGTCCGGGAACCTGGCAACGCTGGCCATCATTCTCGGAGAGCCCTTCAGCCAGGTGCTGAAGCCCCTCGTCACCCTCGTCGCCAGCGCGGTGCAGCAGGTGCTGGGTGTCTTCCAGGCGTTGCCCGGCCCGGTGAAGCGCGCCTTCGCAGCCTTCGCGCTCGGAGCTGGTGCCCTGGCTACCCTCGTCGGCGCCGTCATCGCCGCGAAGGTGGGCCTGGCGCTGATGGTGGTGGGCCTCAAGGTGCTGGGCCTCACGCTGGGTGGCCTTCTCGCCACGGTGCTTCCGGCCGTGGGCGCTGTCGTCCTCCTGGGCGTCGCCGCAGCCGGCCTCGCCTACGCCTTCCGTCACAACCTCGGCGGCCTGGGCGACTTCGCGCGGCGTGTGCAGGAGCAGGTGACGCTCGCCTTCCGCGGCCTCGTCCAGCTCTTCGAGGACGGAGGCTTCTCTGACGCGGTGCGGGAGGAGTTGGGCCGCGCAGAGAACGCCGGCCTGAAGGACTTCCTCATCAACCTCTACCTGTGGGGCCATCGCCTCCACAGCTTCTTCTCCGGTATCGCCGACGGCTTCTCCGCTGGCCTGGAGGCCGCGCGCCCCACCCTCGACGCATTCCAGGCGACATTGCAGCGGGTGGGCGCGGCGCTGGGCTTCCTCTCCGAGAGGGATGACGCGGCCACGGCCGCCGCGAAGTTCGCCGCCTTCGGCGAGGCGGGGGCCACCGTGGGACGCGCCCTCGCCCGCGTCTTCGACTTCGTCGTCATGGGCATGACGGCCGGCGCCGAGGTGGCCGAAGGCCTGGCGGGACAGTGGGGCTACATGAAGGCCGGTATCGACGTCCTCCTGGGCAGCCTGGCGCACCTGGGCCGCGTCCTCGGCGGGGCGCTCTCTGGCCTCCTGGGCACCAGCTCCGCCGCGAGGGACGGCGGCAGCATCTGGGTGGCCATGGGGCAGGCCATCGGGTTTGCCATCGGCAACATCACCACCGTCGTGGGCGTGCTGGTGTCCGCCGTCTCCCTCGTGGTGTCCGTGGTGGGAGGCGTCCTCAACGCAGCCCTGGCGGCCTTCTCCGGCATCGTCGACGTCTTCTGGGGCGTGGTGTTGACGCTGGGCGGGGCCCTCACCGGCAACTGGGCCGAGGCGTGGACAGGGCTGCGGCTCATCGTCTTCGGCACGGTCGACGCCATCTCCGGCGTCCTCCTGGAGCTGGTAGGCGCCATCCTCGGTGTCGTGGACGCGGTGGCGAGCCTCTTCGGTGCGAACACCGGCCTCCAGCAGGCGCTGCGGACAGCTCGCCTGGGCCTCCACCGGGATTTGTCCGTCGCCTTCGGCCTTGAGGACTCCAGTGGGGGCGCTGCCGCACCCGCGTCCGTCGTCACCACGGCCTCGCCCACCTCGTCGGTGGACTGGCCCCTGGAGTCCTCGTCCATGCCGGCGGTGGCGGCCCTCCAAGCCTCGCTGCCCCAGCCCGAGGTGCTCTCCTCGCAGCCAGCCTCGACTCCCGCCGCGCCCGTCCTCGTGAGTGTCCAGGTGGACGGCGAGGTGCTTGCCCAGGCCACGGCGCGCGCCGAGAGGGACGCCGCCTCCCGCAGCTTCTCCCCCATGGCGTCTTACTGAGAGGCGGGCCCCGACATGTCCATCGCCGCCGGCCTTGCCCGTCCCCCGCGCTGCCTCCTCGTGAATGTCCTCACCGGCGAGGCCATGGAGTGCCTCTTCAACCCCACGCAGCTCACCGAGAAGCTCCAGGTGAATTGGAACCGCCTGGCGGTGCCTGGCCTCTCCCACCAGGTGCTCCAGTTCCAGGGCACCTCCAACCGGCAGTTGGCGGGCGTGGAGTTCTACCTGGACGCCTTTTTCGCCACGCAGCAGGGCGACGCCTCCAACATCATGGCGTTCCGCGCCTTCCTGCGTGCCCTCACCGTGCCCCCGGCGGGCACCGAGGGTGTGCTGGCGACGACACCGCCGCGTGTCCTCGTCCTCTGGCCCGGCCTCCTCACCGTCGAGTGCGTCGTCGCCAGCGTGGAGTTCCAGTACCGCCAGCTCGCCGTCGACGGACGCGTCCTCGTTTACACCGCCACCGTCACCTTCGAGGAGATTCTCGACGCCCGCATCACCTCCGAGCAGCTCCGTCAGGAGGTGCCGTAGTGGCCCCTCACGCCGGCAGCCGCTACTCCTTCTCCCTCGGCCTGCGGGACGAGGCCGGCCGCCTCTTCCTCAGCGAGAGGGTGCCTTACGGCTTCCAGCCGCACGCGGACACGCGCGTCCACCTCGTCGCAGAGAGCGACTCCCTCTGGGGGCTGGCCGGCCGCTACTTCGCGCCTCTCCCGCGCGCCTGCGGCTTCTGGTGGGCGATTGCCGACTTCCAGCCGGAGCCCATCATCGACGCGACGCTGGAGCTGGAGGCCGGGCGGCGCGTCTACATCCCCTCGCTGCGTGTCCTCACCGACGTCATCCTCAGCGAGCAGCGACGGAGGGCCGGCGAATGACGCGGCCCCTCGACAGGAGCGCGCCTGGCGTGCGCCTCACGCTGCTGGCACACGAGAAGGCCCGCAGCGGTGAGGCCCTCTCCCTTGAGGGACGTGTCCTCGGCCTCACCTTTGAGGACTCCGCGACGAAGGCCGACAAGCTGTCCCTCCAGTTGGACAACTTCGACCTGGCCCTCTTCGAGAAGGAGGAGTTGGTGGGCGGCGCGGTGCTGGAAGTGTCCTGGGGCTACCCGGGCCTCATGGCATCGCCGCGGCGAGTGGTGGTGAAAAAGCTGAAGGGCTTCCAGGTGCTCACTGTCGAGGGCCAGGCGCTCTCCGCCCTCATGCACCGCGAGGCGAAGGCGCGCACGTGGAAGGGCAAGACGCGCGCCCAGGTGGTGCGCGAGGTGGCCGCCGAGTACGGCTACGAGGAGGACTCCGTCCACGTCGAGGACACCGGAGAGTCCTTCGACACCATCCACCAGGCCGGGGAGACAGACGCGCGCTTTCTGCGGCGCCTGGCCGCGCGGGAGGAGTTCGAGTTCCACGTCGACGACAAGGGCCTCACCTTCGGCCCGCGCAACCAGGCCGCCGCGCCCACACAGGTGCTGTGGTGGTACGCGGACGCGGGACGGGGCGACGTCCTCTCCGTCAACGTCGAGTCGGAGCTGGGCCGCCGAGTGGGCAAGGTGGACGTGCGCGGCCGGGACGCCATGGCCAAGAGAAACCTCGAGGCCCAGGCGAGCAGTACCACCGTGGAGCGCACCACCCTCGCGGACTTCCTGGAGGTGGTGGACAAGCGCACGGGCAGCACGTCGCTGCAGCTCCGCAACAGCACCACCAGCGTCCAGCCCACCTCAGCCTCGACACCTGCTCAAGCCCAGCGCGAGTCCGAGGCCCGCTTCCGACGCGCGGAAGCCGGCACCGTGAAGCTGTCCCTCCAGGTGGTGGGCAATCCCAGCTTGCGCGCCAAGTCCGTCGTGGAGGTGCGCGGCATCTCCAGCTTCATGTCCGGCCGGTACTACGTCACCGAGGCGAAGCACGTCCTCTCCTCCTCCGGCTACACCACGGATTTGAAGCTGTCGCGCGACGGCACCGGCCGCCGGCAGCAAGCCAGCCCCGAGAAGCAAGGCCAGCCCCAGGGCGGTCAGCCCAACACCAGCGCACCCGAAACGACTGGGGCACTGAAGGAAGTCGAGGCCTTCGAGCGGGACACCGGCACCCGGTACATCGAGTACCGCCGCGACGGGCAACCCATCGGTGTCGAGGACCCGGAAGCCGGAATGAGTCTCCCCAGGTAGCGAGCCCACCATGAGCACCTTCGACGACGACATCCTCGCCCATGACACGCGCCTCCTCGGCATGTACGTGGGCTACGTCACCAGCCGCGACGACGAGGCGCAGCTCGGCCGCGTCCGCGTGTGCATCCCCGGTGTCCTCGAGCCCGAGTCCGCCTGGGCCTGGCCCCTGGGCACCTCCGGGGGCGGCGCCAAGGGCACGGGCTTCTTCGCGGTGCCACACGTGGGCGCCGAGGTGGCCGTCTTCTTCAATCAAGGGGATGTGGACGCGCCCTACTACCTCTCGGCGCACTGGGGAAAGCCGGGCGGTCAGAGTGAGGTGCCCGAAGAAGCCCAGGTGTCTCCGCCCGACAACCGCGTCCTCGCCACGCCCACCTTCCGCGTCGAGTTGGACGAGTCCGTGGGGAAGCGGAAGCTGAAGCTCACCAACCGGAAGACGGGCGACTGCCTCACCTTCGACGCGGAGGAGAACACAGTCACCCTGGAGGCCACCACCGCCCTCACCCTGCGCGCGGTGGGCGCCATCTCCTTGGAGGCCGCCCAGGTCACCATCGCTGGCCGTGTGGTGCGCCCCATCGCTGAGCCGATTTGAGGACGCCCATGGCGCTGCCCATCTGCATCCACATCCCCCCGCTGCCCGAGGCTCCAACCCTCACCCTGCCTGGCGGCGCCACCTTGCAGCACCACCAGCTCCTGCAGGCCGTTCAGCCGGCGCTCGCGCCGCTCACGCCTCTCTTCGACATCATCGGCGCGGTGCTCGCTGTCTTCGAAGTCGTGAAGGCGATACCGGACGCGCTGGGGCCACCGCCGGACCCGACAGCCATCGCCGCGGCCCTGCCGAATCTGGCCGAGA
This sequence comes from Corallococcus exiguus, assembly GCF_009909105.1. Taxonomy (NCBI): domain Bacteria; kingdom Pseudomonadati; phylum Myxococcota; class Myxococcia; order Myxococcales; family Myxococcaceae; genus Corallococcus; species Corallococcus exiguus. Next base: position 118,419 of record NZ_JAAAPK010000004.1, on the reverse strand, counting down.
AGGTGTCCAAGCTGCTCCGCCTCGTCCCCCAGCTCTCGGTGCCACTCGCGGTGGTGGGTGTCATCGACATCGTCCTGGGCGAGCTGGGCCATGCCCGTGGCCAGCTCCTCCACCTGCAGTTGCGCCTGTCGAGCGTCGGGCAGGCCCGGCTGCGCGCCGCTCAGCTTGGAGACGCGGGCCTCCTGGCTGTGGCCGGCTGCGCGGAGGCCAACGTCGCGCAGGAGGCCGCCAACGTCGGCAAGGCCATGGCCGCCCTCTCCCAGCTTATGGCCCTCCTCAACGTCCTCATCGGCCTGGTGGGTGGCCCCCAGGTGCCGGACTTCTCCAGCATCGAGGGAAGCGCACTGGAAGAGGCCATTGCCCCCCTCGACGCCATCGTCCGCACGCTGCAGCAGGTGCGCGCGGCCATCCCCGTTCCGTGAGGACACCATGAGTCGAGCGCTCCAGAATCTCCTCGTCCCCTTCGGCAGAGACAAGAAGCGCGACTTCGCCTCCGGCACCGGGGCCGAGCTGCTCGCCTCGAAGGTGCGGCAGGTGCTGCTGACGGAAGGCGCCACGCCCCACTCCACCGGCGAGCTGCCCTGGCGCACCAGCTTCGGCGCGGGCCTCTCGCGGCTACGCCACCAGCGCAACGACAAGGTGCTGGCGGAGCTGGCGCGCGTGTACGTCCGTGACGCGCTCGCGCGCTGGTTGCCTGGCGTCCAGTTCGTGCAGGTCCGCGTCAAGCAGGAGGCGGTCACGCTGACGCTACGTGTGCGCGTGCGCGAAGGTGACACGACAGCGGACTTGGATGTCTCCTTCCAGCGGGAAGGTTAATGGGTGACCAACCGTCACGTATCTAGTCCATGCCACCTACAGGCAGTTGGCGAACCAGAAGAAAGACTTGGCTTTGTCGGAGCAGTACCGCACCGGATTATTGAGGTACGAGGTTGGCCGCAATCGGACTGCCTCCTCCGGCAAGACGATGAGCACGCAGTGGCGGGTGACCGTTCCTGCGACGTGCTCGCCCCCAACCTGCTCCTCTGTCAGCGCAAGCGTTTGATGCGCTCTTGCAGAGCAAGCGCGGCAGGTGTGTTCTTGGCGGCCAGCACTGCCGCGAGTTCGACAAGTGCTTGCCGCGCGTCAGCGCCCTTGGACAGCGCATGGGCGTCTGAACCCAATGCTGCTGCCACGAGGTCGACCAGCGCGATACCAGTCTCCTCGCGATACCAATGCTTGGACGGGTTCTTCGCCTTCAGCATGGCGGCAATCCAGCGAAGGCCGTCCAGGCGAAGCGGGGCGCCGAAGGACGTCGTGAGGAAGTGCGAGAACCGGGTCACGCACTCTTCTTGACGATCCAGATGCCCTTGGGCCCACCGCTCGTAGACGTCCTTCATGCGGAGCGCGGCTCCCGGCGCGAGCCGCTCGAGAGCAGCCTCGTTTCCGAACCCGAGTAGGTCGCAAATCAGCTCCTCGCCATAGAACCATAGGCCCGGCTTCGACCATTCCGCCGCCAATCCGTATTCCACGACCGCCCGCCAGACACGCTCGAAGGCGGCCGGGTCATCGATCTTGCCGAGATGCCGAAAAAGGCTTCGGATGAAGTGCTTCAGCGCGTGGTGCGCCGCCGGCCCATGCGCGAGGACAGGTCCCCAGACGGCCTGACTCTCATTGTCAGGCGCGGCGAGCGATAAGGCCGCGAGTTTCTGCAGGACATTGTAGCCCAAGTTCTGGGTGGGCAGGTCGTACTTGCCGTACTTGTCCGCTTCGCCCTGCGCCATCGCGCGAGAGGCTTCGTAGTCCCAGATGCTGAGAGTGAGACGCGTATCCAACTGCCGGTCGCCAATTCCCTCGCCATCGATGAGCCACCCCAACACGACTTCGAGGACATCGTCGGCAAGGGAGACTCCCGGCCGCCGCTCGGGCTTTTCGCGCCACGTCCGGTCGCCGGACGCGTAGAGCCGCAGCTCCCTCGCGAACCCCAGCCGGCCACGGGCGGCCGCGACCCACTTGAAGTCGAGGCTATCCGCATTCGCATCCACGCCCCGCAGCGGGAAGCGCCGCAGCCGCGCAAGCCAGCCGCTCCAGGCGCGTTCCGCGCCTTCGCCGTCTCCGGGATGCGGTACGAGGAGGATGAGGCCGGACCATATGACCCCGGCCTGCAGAAGTCGCCACCACGCTGGCCCCAGTTGCTCCCGGTTGGCGTAGGCGATGCCCACCACGACCGCGGCAGCACGCGCATCCCCACTCGTCAGCAGGCGAAGGACGTCGGTCTCCTGGTCTGGGCTGCCGTCACCCGCCAACCAAAGGTGCATCACCGCGTGCGCAGCGAACTTCAGCTCGTCGCGCCTGCTCCCCACGCGCCGATTGCGAATCTCCTCTCCCGTCGACGGGAGATCCGAGACCGCCGTGCGGACGACCGCAAGCGCACGGATCTGCGCTTCTGGCATCTTCGCCAACCACGCCCTGCCCAGCACGACCAACGTCGCTGCCGTTGCGAGCCTGCACTTGGACTTGCCTAGCTCATCGTCCATCGTTGCGGCCTCGCAAGACTCGAGCAGGCCGTAAAGATACGCGGCCTCTTCGTCGGTGAGCGCCTGTCCGCTTTGAAGTCGCCGCGCGCAGTGCTCCGGCATGAGAAGGTGCGTCAGCGGCTGTGCCTTCTCGCTCTGCCACGACTGGACCTTAAGGCGCAGGTCGTTGGGGCATACAAAACCCTGCGTCTTCGCGCCGGTCTTGGGGTCCGTTGCAGTTTGGTAGTTGGTGCGGTCCAGAGCGGCGCAGAGCAACTGGAACTCAAGCGCGTCCTTCGGGTCTTCAGGGAGCGTCCACGTCGGTATCAGCGATTGAAGGTGCCGCGCGACGCCGTCGTCGGTCAACAGGAGCTTGACGACGACATCCAAAAACCTCTCCTGGCGATGCGGTGCGAGCGTCCAACTGCGGGCGAAGTCGAACATCACCTGGCCGCCCCGGAGCCAGCTCAATCCAACAAAGTTGTCGTTGATCTGCCCGACGCGGATGCGGTCCCAATAGAACAAGCTCGGAAACGTCAGTAGGGGCGCGAGCGCGCCAGAGAGCAGCGACGGCTGGTACTTCGCCACGTTGAGGAGCACGCTGACGAGCGCTGCGGAGTTGCCCTCACGCAGCAGCCGCTCGACGGCGGCGGTGACGTCCTCACCGGCGTTGAGCTTGCACGTCAACCACCGCTCCAGCGCATCGAGCGCGCAGAAGAGGTTCCCGTTACGCATGGAGTTTGACTGCGGCCAGTCGAACACCTGCCACCAGCCAATGAAGGTCTTCTCCGACCCATCCTCGAACTGGAGGGTGACGCCGGGCAGCGTTCCCTGCTGGCGCCGCATGACTTCCGCGCCCCAGCGCTCGGTCGAGAAGTTCACAAGTGCGATGAGCGCACCCAGGGCGACATCGGACGCGATTTGCAGGAACGGAAAGAACGGGCTCTTCCAGAAGGCGGTCGGGCAAGCGTCTTCCGGGAAGTGGAGGCCCAAGTCGATCTCGAGGCGGGCTGCTCCGTACTCCCGTTCGGGCTGATCCTCGATAATGAGGGCGAGCAGGACTTCCGCCGCCAACTCTGGTCGCGCACGCATCAAAGGCTGGATACCAAGCCCCTTGAGGCAGGCGGCACGGAAGTCCACATCGACCTTGCCAGCTGACCCGAGCGGCCAGGGAGGCAAACGCGCTCTGGACGATATGATGGAGTGCGACATCTGCTGCCGCCGCTCATTCCGTGCCCTGTATTCCAGGTCCGTCTCCAAGCGATTGGCGTGGGTCGCGGCTTGCTCTCGTCTCCCTTGGGCTACACGCCGCTTGATGTCCGCATCGACCTTACGCCGCCCTGCCAATTCCATGGCCCAGTTGCCGACTTCGTCTGGGAGGTCTGCTGCGCCAGCTAGAGGGGCCGTGTACAGCAGGTGCTCCCGCATCACGTACATGACGCCGAGCCTCTTCTCGACCTGCACGGTTCGCGCCATGGCCAGCGCGATTTCGGTAATTTCCCGCCGGAATGGCATGCGCGCGCCGTCGCTCATCTGGCGGGGCGTCTTCGTGAGCCAGGTCTCAATGACCTTGGCGAGCGCAGACGAGACGAGCCCACCCAGCCGTTCGCGCTGTGCAATGAGGAAGCGAAGGAACGGCGACCACCGTCCGAAGACGGGGGTTCGGTACTGGGCCTCCATGTAAAGCCCGACTGCAGAGTCCTGCGCCAGCGGGCCCCCGGCCGGAACCGTCGCGATGTGGTGGAAGCGCAGGAGTAGCCGCGTGAAGCCCCTGGCCTTGTTCGCGAGCAGCAAGTCGACCCGGTCGTTCAGGAATCGCTCGGCTTCTGGATCCAGACACAATGCATCGAGCAGGATGTCGCCAGCCAACGCGTTCTTTGCCGCCACGACCGTATCGAAGGTCGTGTCCCATGCTGTTCCAACCTCAGCGGGCTGCCGCAGCAGGAACTGCCCGAGCATCCGTAGCGCGTTCGTCCAGAGCGGGTTCTCGGCGAGATGGGTCCACTGCGGGGCGTCCGTCCAAACCTGCTTCAGGAATTGGAAGCGCGCCCAATCGGCGGCGAGGTCGTGTTCGAACTCGACCCGATTCGTCCGTTCGTTCTGCCGCAGCGGAAGTTCCGACGGGCGATTCGCAAAGATTGTAGTGTCAGTGGGATTCAGGTCGGTCAGCGCAAAGCTGCGCTCGAACGAAGCCTCCCGCTGCGCGAGACGCATCATCAGCGCCTGTACGTCGGCGCGGTCCTGCGTCCAGTACTTCCACAGTCTGTCCGCGATTGCTGTGTGCGACGCGAGACCGCGGGCACTCGAGCCCATCGCAGCGCCGGCCTTGATGACCCACCCTAGGGTCCGTAAGTTGGTCAGCGCTACGAGGGTGTCGTCGTGGTCCGCGAGCCAACCCAGCGTTGGCGACGGCAACAGCGCCAGTTTCACTTCGCTGCTGGTGACTTGCTCCAACTCGACGAGTTCGGCCTTTCGCCCTTCGGGCATCATCTCTTCGCCGTCGGCCCAGCCTTGGGGCTGGGTGACAACGACGACTCGCCATGCTGCTTCGGCCTGACCGACAGCCGGCAGGATGGCCTGGAGCAGTTGACGGATAACAACGAACTCGGTCGCTTCGATCCGCTCGGCCGAGTCGAGGACGAGCACGTTCGCTGGCTTGACGGTCGCGTTGAGGACACGCGACAACTCATGCCGGAGGGGCAGGGTTCCCCGCCGCGCCGCGCTCAGCGCCGTCTTAAGGTCTGTCGGACCGAACCACACTTGGTTCCAGGATGGGAAATTGGCGTCGAGCACAAATTTCACAAGGGCCGACTTGCCGCAGCCTGACTCGCCGAAGACCACGGTCACCGCATTCTTGGCGACAGCCGTCTGAAACTTTGCCTTCTCCGCAGTCCGCGGGACTGCATATCCCGAAGGCAGCGCCGTCACTATCCGTGCCTTCTGGTCGGAGGTAATGTTGGAGAGCGTCTCCCAATCGCGCTGGAAATCCGGATGCTGGCGGAGTTCAAACCGGAGCCGCAGACGGGACCAAAGGTCCTGAAGGGTAACGGTACCCTTCCGCAGTCGCGTTTCGGTCGCTACGTTGATGAGTTCCTTCCAGAGTGCTTCCGCTTCGCCAGGAGCGCCGGATTCCAAAAGGAGTCGGCACCGTGCGGTCGATTGGCTCTCGGTCTCGGAATGAGCGAACTGCAGGTCCGTCGGCAGCACGTGTAGCCGACGGATGAGCTCGATGGTCTCCCCGTCGCTCGCGCTTCCCCCCGGATTCCGGACGCTGTCGAAGACGCGCGACTGCCGCGGGTTGCTCCGGATACGGCTTATTGCGAGCGCCGCGTCGGAACCGCTGCACGCATTCTTCACCTCCCGCCAAGTCGCGTCGAACGATTGATTGGTACCGAGAGTGACTAGGGCCAGCCCATCGGTCGCCCGGTTAAACGGCCCCTGCGGGTCTCGCCACTGGTCCCACGCCCGAGTCACGAAGTCAGCCGGCAGCCCAGTGTCGCTGACCTGCTGGTTGCCTTTTACCGAGATAGCGAGGCGTAACCGCGCACCATTCGCTTCGCTGGCCAGCAGCAGGTCGTCGATCCGCCAACCAAGGGTCGAGACCTGCGCTTGCATCTGGATACCGACGCCCCCCACGCCCGGCGTCTCCTCGCCAGAGAGCGCCTTCACCAGTTGCCACGCGGCGATCAGGTCCTCGAACGCGAAGCCGGCACCGCTTGTCGAACGCAGAGTCGCAGGGGCTCGTCCCCCACTGAGGGATGATGCCTTTGGCTTCGATGTCTTCTTGGGTGGGGCCAATCAAGCCTCTGCTATTGGTTACGTGAAAACCTACCACGTTTGCAGCACATCAGCCCCGCCGTGGCCGCACCACAGGTGGACGAGCAGAGGGGTAGAGCGCAGGACGAATGGACCCGCTGATGCTGCGTGGGGCCGCATGCACGGGGCTTCCCGGGCGTCAGAGTGGAGGGCCCGCTGCCCGGGAAGTGGGGTGGCGACGGCACCCTCACGTGCCCAGCTGGCGAGGTGGAGCCCTTTGAGCCCGGCGCCGTCGTGCGCTTCGACCCGGAAGCCTGCGGGTTGTGCAAGCTGCCCCCCAGTTGTACCCAGGCTGCGTCCGGCACCGGACGGTCGGTCCAGCAACTACAGGACCTCCCTTGGCCTTGTTGAAGGTACATCTGCTGAGCAAAGAGGAACAGATCGATGCTCTGCAACTCGACGGGCGTCGATGTCCCCTACAGAAGTGAGCCCCAGGCCTTTGTCTCCCGGTGGAGGCCTTCGCCGACGTGCCACTTCTTCCTGCGTCCACCGACTACACCCACCGCGACTTCGACGCCCTGCGCGCGCGCCTCGTGGCGCTGACGAAGAGCGTCTTCCCGGACTGGACGGACTTCGACGTCGCCAGCTTCGGCAACCTGCTCCTGGAGATGTACGCCTTCGTCGGCGACATCCTTGGCAGCTACCAGGACAACCTCGCCCGCGAGTCGCGCCTCTCCACTGCCACCCAGCGCCGCAACGTCATCGCCCTGGCGCGCATGCTGGGCTACCGGCTTCACGGTGCCCAGGCAGCCACCGCCGAGGTGGAGCTGCGCCTGGCCCAGCCTCCCGCCGCCCCCGTCACCTTCCTCGCCGGCACCGTCGTCCGCACCCAGGAGGTGACGGAGGCCGTCCGCTTCCAGTTCCTCTCGTCCGTCACCATTCCGGCCGGCGCCAACCCGCCGCGCATCCTCGCGGTGGTGGAGCACTCGAAGACGCACACCCAGCTCTTCGACGCCCGCGGCCTCGCCGACTTCGAGGCGCACCTGGACTTCGCCCCCTACCTCGACGGCTCCGCCCGCGTGTCCACCGCCCAGGGCGCCTTCACCGAGGTGGACACCTTCCTCAGCTCCCGGGCCTCCGACGCCCACTTCCTCGTCAGCGTGGACCAAGGAGACAGGGCCACCGTCCGCTTCGGCAACGGCACCAACGGCCTGCCTCCCGCTGGCACCGTCGCGGTGGTGTACAAGACGGGTGGCGGCGCGGCCGGCAACGTAGACGCGGGCCGCCTCGTCGTCGTGGAGGGAAGCTTCCGGGACGCCCACGGCCACGCGGTGCAGGTGTCCGTCCACAACCTCGCCCCCGCCTCGGGTGGCGTGGATAGGCAGACGGTGGCCTCCGCGAAGCTGCTCGCCCCCGAGAGTCTTCGCGCGCTAACGCGCACCGTCTCCCGCGAGGACTTCGAAATCAACGCCCGGCGCCTGCCCGGCGTAGCGCGCGCTCTCATGCTGACGTCCAACGAGGATGCTTCCATTGCCGAGAATGCCGGCATCCTCTACGTGGTGCCGCAGGGCGGTGGCGTGCCCACGCCCGCGCTCAAAGCCCAGGTGCTGCGCCAGGTGACGGAAGTCTACCCCTGCACCCTCACCTTCCAGGTGAGCGTCCAGGAGCCGGTGTACCGGCGCGTGGACGTCGCCGCGCGCCTCTTCCTACGCCAGGGCGCTTCGGCCCAGGACGTCGCCTCGCACGTCCGCCAGGCGCTCGCCACCCACTTCCGGGTGAGCGAGCCGGACGGCACGCCCAACCCGCGCATCGACTTCGGCTTCAACCTCAAGGACGCCCAGGGCTTCCCCGCCGGAGAGGTGGCCTGGTCCGACGTCTTCAACGTCATCCGCGACGTGCCCGGCGTGCGGAAGCTGGGCGACGCGCGCATGGACTTGACGCTCAACGGCCTGCCCGCGGACGTGAAGCTGACGGTGCGGGAGCTGCCGGTGCTGGGCAGCGTCACCCTCCAGGACGGGGACTCCGGAGGGTTGCTCTGACATGGCCCTCCTCAACCCCAGCTTCGAGGACGCGGGCGCCCGGCCCGGCGAGGCAGCGCACTGGACGCTGACGGCGGTGACGCACCTCGAAGCCCTGGCGGGCTTCGGTGTGCCGGAGGAGGTGTGCGAGGACTTCGAGCGCTGGTACGTGTGGCGCGCCGCCCTCTCCGAAGTCCCTGTGGCCCTCGCCTTCTTCTCCGGCCAGCGCGAGGGCTTCGAGGACTTCTCCCGGGGCTGGGACAACGACGGCTTCCTCTTCGAGCTGCCGCCCGCGCAGCTCGTCCCGCACCGCTTCGAGGGGGACGTCGTCGAGACGTGGGGCCAGGGGCCTTTCCTTGAGGACTGGGCGGACGTCACCTCCGTGCCGGGCCTCTTCAACGACTCGCCGCGCGAGGACTTCGAGCAGCGCTGGCACACCAACGAGGCCTACGCCTGGCGCTGGGAGGACGTGACGGCGCGCGTGGCCCTCTTCAACACCACGCAGCCCTCCGAGGACTTCGACACCGGGTGGCCCGTGGCCACCGCGCAGTGAGGACATCATGGCAAGCGCAGACTGGACCTACCTCAACGGCGGACTGGACATCGCCACCGTGGACAGGGGCGTGACGGCGGGCATTGCCCGTCCCCCGGGCGGCGGCAACTTCGTCTTCGGATTCAACTCCCTTTCCGCCGCGCAGGGCACAGTCGCCCTCTTCGCGAACCTCCCGGACTTCGCCCCCATGGCGAAGGGCGGCAGCATCCGCGGCTGCCTCCAGCGCGGGCCCGGCGGCGGCCCCACCGGCTTCTCCCCCTTCCTCTTCCTGTGCGGCCAGGGCACCTCCGTCAACGACTCCGCCTACCTCCTGGGCCTCTCCGACGACGAGCCGCATCGAGTGGTGCTCCGCAAGGGTGCGGTGACCACGGGCCTGCCCGACGCGGATGGGCCCGGTGTCCTCCTCAAGTCCTCGGCCAGCTTCACCCAGGGCACCTGGCTGCACCTGCGGCTGGACGTCATCGTCAACGCCAACGGCGACGTCGTCCTCAAGGCCCTCCAGAATGACTTGGCCGCACACCCGCTCGGCACGCCTCCCAACTGGCAGCCCGTGCCCGGCATGGCCGACTTCATCGACGACGCCCTAGGCATCAACTCCGGCAGCCAGCCCCTCACCTCCGGCCGGGGAGGCTTCGGCTTCGCGGTGCGGGACGTCACGCGCCGCGTCTACTTCGACTCGCTCGAGCTGGCCCGGCAGGTGTGACACCCATGGCCCTCACCGCCTTCACCAGTCGCCTGGGCCTCGGCCAGGGCAGGATTCTGCCCCAGCGGGCCACGCCCGCCGCGGGCGAGTACCTCTTCATCCTCGGCGACGAGGAGCCCGGACGCCGCTTCGAGCTGGGCCCCGGAGACTTCGCCGAGGTGACGCAAGCGGTGGACATCACGGGCGTGGCGCTCGTCCGCTGTGACCTGCGCCTCCGTGTGCCGCCAGGCGTCCCGGCGGGCCTGGCCTGGGAAGCGTCCCTCGTCGTCGACGGGGTGAAGTACGCCCGCTGCCTCGGGCGCCCAGGTCGCGAGCGCCTCGTCGGGGACATGGCCGCCAACGTATCGAAGCTCTCCGGTGTCCACACGGTGGGCGTCCGCCTGGAGCTCGTCTCCTCGTGAGGTGCCGCCATGGCCACGGTTGAGCTGCCCGCCCTCTACGTCGACACCGTCTCCCTCTTCGCCGAGACGCGCCGCCCCCTCCTCCTCAACCGCGCTCCGGGCCCCGAGGAAGCGGATGTCCCCGTCGATGCCGCGCTGGAGCTGGAGCTGGTGGACGTCGGCGCGGACGGCATTGCCCGGGCGACCACGCGCGTCTGGGTGGACGACGTCCTCGCCTTCGAGGGCGGGGCCAGCGTCGAGGTGGCGCCTGCCTTCGCGGGGCCACTCGCGGAGGTGAGGCAGATGGCGGACACCCTGCGTGTGGTGCTCCACCCGGCGGTGCCGCTGGCCAGCCAGGCCACCGTCTCCGTGCGCGTCGTCTCCGCCACGGCCGGCGGCGAGCACCTCCTTGACGAGACGTACACCTTCACCGTGGAGGACAGGACGGCCCCGCGCCTCGTGGGCGCGCAGGCCGTGGGGCCCAAGTCGGTGCGCCTCGCCTTCGACGAGGACGTGCGGGTGCCGCCCACGGCGCGCTTCACCTTCACGCCTCGTGGCGCCCCCGCAGTCCCTGTGGCCGCCCTCGAGGCCGCTGCCGACGGCCCCCTCGTCCACCTCGTCCTCGACACGGAGCTGACACCGGACGTGGTTTACGAAGTGCGTGTAGAGGCCGTGACGGACACACACGACAACCCTGTGCTCGCCCCCTACCACCGCGCCACCTTCGCGGGCTTCCGTCCAGTTCGGCCGCCCTCCCGGAGCTTCCAGCTCTGGGACATGCTGCCGGGCCACAACCGCCGCGACGACGTGACGGGAGACTTGCACCGCTTCATCTCTTGCCTCCAGGAGGTGACGGACCTACTCCTCGCGGACTTGGACGCGTTCCCCGACGTCTTTGACTTGGAGCGCGCGCCGGAGGCCTTCCTGGACGCCATCCTCCAGGACTTGGGCAACCCCTTCGCCTTCGAACTGGACGTCCTCGCCCGGCGCCGCCTGGCCTCCGTCCTCGTGGACATGTACCAGCAGAAGGGCACCGCGCTGGGCTTGCGCAACGCCATCCGCTTCTTCCTCGGCATCGAGGTGAGGGCCATCTCCCCGTTCGCCTCGGACACCCTCGTGCTGGGCGAGTCCGAGCTGGGCGTGGACTGGGTGCTGGGCCCCTCGGAGCGCTTCGCCCGCTACGCCTTCAACGTCGAGGTGGAGCGTCTCCTCTCGCCCGCGGAGCGCCTGCGCCTGCGCACCCTCGTCGAGTACCTCAAGCCCGCGCACACCCACTTCGTGGACCTGGTGGAGCCCCTGCCGCCCATTCTCCCGGAGCACTGGGAGCTGGGACTCAGCGAGCTGGGCGAGACGACGACGCTGCACTGACGTCCGCCCGGCATGTCCCCGATTTCTCGCGCCCTGCCTTTGCCTTCCTCTGGAGGGCACAGGCATGAGCAACCGGCTGGATTTTTTCTTCAGGCAGAAGGTCAGCGAGGCCGAGCTGGACTTGGCCTTCGCGCAGTTGGAGCAGGCGGACAGAAACCTCGCCTCGGACTTGGGCGTCCACGGCGCCATCTCCGGGGCGGTGCCCGCGCCGCATGCGCCCGTGCCCAACCTCTCCGTCGACCTGACGGCTCCGGGCCGCGCCTACGACAACCTCGGCCAGCGCATCTTCTTCGGCACCGGGCAGACGGTGGACTGCGCGGCGGACTTGTCGGGCATCCCCACCGACGTCTCCACCTCGGGCAGCGAGCGGTGGGTGGGCATCTTCCTCCGCTTCACCCGCCTGCTGTCGGAGCCGCGCACGGACGGCAACTCCCAGCAGGTGTACTTCCGCCGCGACGAGTCCTTCGAGTTGGTGGTGCGCCAGGCACCGGAGGGCCCCGCTGGCCAGGCGCCCAAGCCCGCCCTCCAGCCCGACGAGCTACTGCTGTGTGACGTCCGGCGCCGCCCCGGGCAGACGCAGATTCTCGCCGCGGACTTGGACACCTCCCGCCGCCAGGCCTTCATCTTCGCCCGGGGCACCTCCGTGGCCGTGGAGAGCGGCACCTGGGACGTGCTGAGCCCCAGCGCGGACACGGTGCAGGCGACGCTGGACGAGGTGGACGCCGAGCTGGCCGGCCACTTCTCCGGCACCGCCCGGAGGCACGAGGCGAGTGCCGTGGACTACGCGCCCCACGGCTTCCTCACCTCCACCACCGTGCAGGAGGCCGTGGACGAAGTCGTCGACAAGCTCTCCTCGGCTACCGCTGGCACACCGGGCGCCTCCCGCGTGGGCGCGGACGCGGTGCCCGGCACGCCCAACCTCCTGCCGGCGGGCACCGTGGACGCGCAGCTCGCCTCGCTGCTGGGCTTCCTCAACACCCACCAGGGCGCGGCCACTGGGGCCCACCACGCCAGCGCCGTTGGCGCAACGCCCCACGGCTACGTCAGCGGCACCAGCGTGCAGGCCCAGCTCCAGGAGGTCGTCACCCGCCTCGGAGAGACGACGGCCAACAGCCCCGGCTCCTCTCGTGTCGGAGGAGACGCGCTGGCCGGGACGCCCCACGCCCTCCCCGCCAGCAGCCTGCGGCAGCAGGTGGCCGCGCTGCTGGGCTTCCTCAACGGGCACGTCACCCAGTCCGCCGACGCTCACGCGGCCTCCGCCGTCTCCGTCGCGGATGCGGGCAACCTGCTGACGGCAGGCACCGTCGAAGCGGCCCTCGCGGAAGTCCTCGCAGCCTTCAGCGGCGGACACTTCCGCGGCAACGAGACTGCGGCGGGCCAGCACAAGGCCATCGTCCAGCCCGTCCTCGGCGCCGGCCGCGTCCTTCTCCTCGACGCCCAGGGCGCGGGCGGCGCAGCCGCGCGGCTGCGCCTCTACGCCGACAGCGACTCGGTGTGGTTCACCCTCAACGCCGCCTGGAATGGGAGCGCCTGGGCCCGCGACACCACCGGCGCTGCTGCCGCCGGTTTCCGCCTCTCACGCAACGAGGCCGAGTTCCTCCATGACGCCAGCCTCACCGCCACCTTCGCCTCCTGGACGCGCACGTTGCGACTCCCGCTGAGTAGCACCGCCAGCAACACCTCTTTCGAGTTGGCAGGCAGCGTGCGCGAGGTGGGCCGGCTCGGCCTCCAGTACAGCAACAGCGACACCGTCGCGCACGACAACCTGTCCGGCGGCGGCTCGGTGACGTTCCGCAGTCGCTTTCCCACCGCGCCCTCCTCCATCACCCTCAGCCCCTACGCCACCAGCGGAAGCTTCGTCGGCAACCCCACCGTCATGGTGCCGGACAGAGACGGCTTCGCCTTCTACAGCCACCAAAACCTCCAAGGCCTCGCCGCGACGTACTGGTTCGGCTCGTACACCGCTGTCGCGTGAGGACGCCCATGGCCATCCACGAAGTCACCGCCGAGGACGTGCTTCAGCGCTGCGCCCGGTGCGGCAGCGGCAATCGCTTCTCCCTCGACACCCTGGAGGTCGGCGTCGCCCGTCGGGAGGACGTGGACGACAGCCTCGTCCAGCTCCCTCCCTGTCCCGCCTGCCGCTCCACCGAATTTCTCATCCGCGCCGCCGAGAGCGAGCCGGCGCATCCGGCGCCAGGGAGCTTCGGGCACCTGCACCGACTCCTCGTCGGCCATGTCCACGCTGAGCTCGTCCAGCGCGCGCGCTTGCATACGGTGCTCAAGCCCAAGGGGGGCGGCGCCAGAAAGGTGGCCGTGCATCCCCTGTCGCAGGAGGCTCGCGAGCGCTGGTTCCCGCAGGGCCTCCGAATCGCGGTGCCCGCCGACGAACAGCCCCGCGCCCCGGAGGAGTCCAGTCGATAGACATACACCGCCAGCGAAACCGAGCCCTCCCGCGCCCACCGTGCCCCGGGCGGCTCGAATCCCACTCTCCCCGACTTGCTATGTCTCGAAGACAGAGCGTGTATGTCTTCGCGCGCACCCCACTGCGCGCCAGGGAGACACATATGGTTATCGGCACCGACACCACCTACCTCGGCAACGAAATCCCCGGCCTCCGGGGGCAGAAGGTCCGCATCTTCGCGGTGTTGCGCGGCAGCCTCCGCCCAGACGCCAACCCGGACGCGGACGACTACTACGTGAATGACGACGAGAAGCTGGCGCGCCTCGGGGGCGTCACGACCGAGGACTGCATCGACGCGGCTCCCATTCGCCCGGACGGAACCACCTCCTTCGTGCATGTCGACCCGCGCGCCGTCGACTTGGAGTGCTTCGCGCACCTGCGCAATCCCAGCGCACAATGACTTGCCATCCGCGCGAAACAGAGCGCGTATGTCTCACGCGCGCCACCCAAGACGCCCGAGAGGACAAAACAATGACACCCCGCAAGCCCCGCCCCGCCAACGCCGAGAAGCCCGCCCGGGCACCCGAAGAAACCCTCGAGCGCATTGTGCGCGAGGAGATGAACATCGAAACGCTGAAGACACGCAACAGCGACAGCCTCGACATCCACGAGGTGGCGGTGTGGCAACTGAGGGACGCCCTCGAAGCGGCCTACCAAGCCGGCATCCGCGCCGCCAACAGCCCCCGCAGCTCGTAGTCCCCCACTCACCACCGACGCCCCGCCCAGCGGGGCAGCCGCGCATGAGGGCCGCCGGGCCGCCCTTGTGAACGGCAGACGTGTGCCCACGGCCCGGAAAGGAATACACCACCATGCCTCGCAACGCCGCACCGAAGACGAAGACGACGACGACGAAGAAGACGACGAAGCTGGAGTCCATGAGCCTGACGGAGCTGCGCGCCCGGTACCGCGAATTCGTGGGCGAGGAGACGCGCAGCCCCAACAAGACGTACCTCATCCGCCGCATCGAGGAGGCCCTTGCCGCGAAGAAGCAGCGCAGCCCCTCCCGCCGCGCGACGGCCACCGCCCCCAGCGCTTCTCCGGCGCCTGTGGCCCGAGCCGCCCCCACGGCCGAGGGCACGCAGCCGACCCGCCAGCGCGGGCGCTTCGCATCCATGACGATTGGCGAATTGCAGGCGAAGTACCGCGAAGCCGTGGGGCGCCCGACGGGCAGCAGCAACCCCTCTTACCTCCAGTGGAAGATTCGGGAGGCGGAGGCCGGACGCGTGCCGGTGGGCCCGCGCCCCGAGCGCGAGGCAAAGGTGGGCGAAGACGGCAAGCGCGTCATCCCTCTCTCCTTCGACGCGAAAGAACTCCAAGTCCTGGACAAGGCCTGGCGCGACGCGGGCATCCCGAGCCGGACTCGCTTCTTCCGCCGCGCGGTGCACCGCGAACTCACGGCCATGGGTGCCACCGAGGCTGCCGCGCTTTTCGCACCCAAAGAGGAGTGAGGCTCGCACCCACGCGCCCCAGCAGGACATCGAATAGGCCGAGTGGCCCTCCCAACCCGGACGCGCTCCGCCCCACCGCCCACACGCGAGGCGGGCGCCCACATCGCCGTGAAGTGAAACCCCGCTCGAGACCTTCGACCGGCCCTCCTTCAACGCAGTCCCCACGGGAAGAACATGAAGACACGCAGTGAATTGGAAGCGATGACCGTCAAGAAACTGCGCCGCCATGTCATCGACACAGGAAACAGTTTCCCCTACCTCGGGGAAACCAGGAAGGCAGAGATCATCGACAAGCTGATGAAGATTCAAGCCGAGCGAGAGGGCACGAAGCCCGCTCCAACCTCCAAGGGGCTCTCTAGCCGCAGCCCCTTGCCATTCGAGGGCCTTGCCGGGCTGCGACAGCCACGTCCGGCAGGCCACGCAGGTGGGCCGAAACGGGGCCCGAGCGCGAACGCCCAGTATCACCGCCCCGAACCCATGCTCCAACATGCCTTTAGACAGAACACACACCAAAACGCAGCACCGAGGACTTGATACGGCCGCCCACAAGAGCGTGTATGCATTTCGCGACGGGCAAAATAGCACCGCGCAACCCCACAGGAATATCGACCATGAGCGCGACGGCCATCCCTTTTCACGCCATCCCGATGAAGGTGATTGACTTCAGCAACGTCAGGCTGAGCCTGGACCTCGGCAAGAGCGGGTACGGCACGGTCCAGCCTCAACTGGACATCTTCCTTCCGCCCGGTACCACCCACCGGCAGGTGAGCGCGCTGCTCCACGCCTTCTCCGCCAGCCTGGAGCTGAACACCCCTGCCAGCGAGCGGTGGGTTGTGCAGAGCGAGCGCCTCTCGGAGCCGAACCACGGCCGCATCTACCTGGAGCTGGCCGAGGGGGACCATGCCGAGGCCATGCGCGGGATGATGCTCCTCAACACCCTGCTGGGCTGAGCGGAGAGGGCAGCGGGAATCCGCGCCGCCGCTCCGCGCGGGCTTCCCCGCCCCTCCCCCATCGGGACAATCACACACACTGGAATTCCGCCTGCCGCCCTCAGCCCAGGCAGGCTAACCGCGCCCACCCGTCGCGGGCTGGCGCGAAACCCCGCGTATTCTCGCGAGTATTCCAGACGCCCAAATCCGCCCCCTCTTCTCGTCGAAGTGGACTTGCTTCATTCACACACCAGAGCGTGTATGTGTTTCGCGACGGGCACCACAGCCCCGCGCGAACGCGAGAGGCAAACTCCATGAAGATGCTCCGGTTTGGGATTGAGATTGAGACAGTTGGCGCCAGCCGCCAGAAGCTGGCCCACGCGATTCAGGGCGCGGTGGGCGGGCGCGTTTCCGGAGACTACCAGGGCTGGCAGGTGACGGACTCGCAGGGCCGCACCTGGAAGGTGGTGCCAGACGGCTCGCTGAGCGGGGGCGAGTACAGCGGCGAAATCGTCTCCCCCATCCTCACCTACCAGGACATGGAAGCCTTACAGCAGGTGGTGCGCGCCGCGCGCGAGGCCGGCGCCCGCGCCGACGCATCCACCGGCATCCACATCCACGTCGACGGCAGCCGCTTCGATGCCAAGGGCATCACCAACCTCGTGAAGATGGTGCACAAGCAGGAGCGCCTCCTGGAGACGGCCCTCGGGGTGAGCGCGACGCGGCTGGCCCGGTACTGCCGGCCCATCGACGCAGCCTTCATCCAGCGGCTGGAGGCCCGCCGCCCGCGCACCCTGCAGGAGGTGAATGAGGCTTGGTACGGGCGCCACAACGTCGCCCCGCAGCGCTACGACTCCAGCCGCTATCACGGCCTCAACCTCAACAGCCTCTTCTTCCGGGGCACGATTGAATTCCGCTACTTCAACGGCTCGGTCCACGCGGGCGAGGTGAAGGCCTACGTCCAACTGGTGTTGGCCCTCGCGGCCCGTGCCCTGGCTTCAAAGGCAGCCTCCAGCAAGCGCCGCGACTTCAACCCCGCCACTGCCAAGTACGACTTCCGGGTGTTCCTCCTCCACCTGGGCCTCATCGGCGAGGAGTTCAAGACGGCCCGCACCCACCTCCTCAAGAAGCTGGAGGGCAGCGCCGCCTGGAAGGGCCAGCGCCGCGACAAGCGCGGCTCGGGTGGGGGAGAGGACGGCTCGCCCGGCAGCGAGGGCACGCAGAGCGCACAGGGCGGCAGCGGGAGCGCACAGGGCGACGCGCACGAAGCCCTCGCCGCCTGAAGCGGCCTTCACGCCAGGACCCTTCGGGGCCCTGGCCGACACAGACAACGGCGGGCCGCGTGCCCGCCCTCAACGCGAGAAACCCCATGCTCTACTTCGCCTACGGCTCCAACCTCGACAGGGCCCAAATGCGCACGCGCTGCCCCGGCGCGACCGTCGAAGCCCGGGCCACCCTTCCCCGGCCACACCCTGGTGTTTGGCGGCTACAGCCGCCGCTGGGGCGGCGCAGTCGCCAGCCTCCAGCGCGTGCGCGGAGCCCACGTCGAGGGCTTGCTGTACCGCCTCACCCCGGAGGACTTACGCGCCCTCGACGCCTTCGAGGGGCACCCCTTCGCGTACCGGCGCGCCGCCCGACTGGTGACGGACAAGGCCGGCCACCGCCGCCGCGCGCTGGTGTATCTCCAGCCCGAGGAAGACTTCGAATCCTGGCCCCCCGCTGGCCGCTACTTCCGCGTCCTCTGGCACGCATACGGGCGCCTGGGCTTCAACCGCGCCGCGCTCGCGTGCGCCCTGGGAGGCGCGGCGTGAAGCGCGCTTCAACCTCAGCCACACGCGTCTTCGTCTACGGGACGCTGCTGTCCGGCGAGCCCAACCACCACCTCCTGCGCGGCGCCCGCCTCGTCGGCCTGGCGCGGACGCAGCCCCGCTTCACCCTCTACGACTACGGGGCCTTCCCTGCCCTCGCCTCCAGGGGCAAGCATGACGTCGAGGGCGAGGTGTACGAAGTTGACGCTCGCATGCTGGCGGAGCTCGACAGGCTCGAGGGCCACCCTCGCTTCTACGAGCGCACGTCCATTGCCCTCGACGGTGCCGGCCGCGTCGAGGCATACCTGTTTCCCAAGGGGCGGTTGGCCGGCCGCCCCATCATTGAGTCCGGTTGCTGGCGTCGACACCTACAGGAGAGGAAGCCATGGTAATCGTCATGCGCGACGAGCGTGTCCTTCAGGGCACTGCCGTCCAAATCGTGAAGGGAATGCAGGACATCGCCTTCGGCGTGGAGCGCTTGTCCTTGGGTGAGTACATTGACTGGGTGGTAGCCAATGCCCAGCGATTCGAGTCCGTCGCGATGCGCGTGCAAGGTGAAACCGACGAGGAGAGGGCCGCATCCCTCGTGGACGAGATGCTCCGCACGGGCTTGGCGACGCGGAAGTGAGCCTGGCTGGCATGGCATGCCTTTCACGGCATGCACATGCGGCCCTGGCCCATCCGCCTGCCGAAGCGTCCTGTTTCACCTGATGTTTTACACACGTCCAGGAGGCGCGCCCCTCATGCGTGGTGCTCGCCACTGCGGAGGGGCAACGCTCTCGCGCCGCGAGCAACCCACTCCCGCAGTGCTTCCTGCTCCGGGGCGTGAGCGCACGCCGGGTCATTCGCCTCCACCAGCCTCAACGCATCCTCGGCGCCCAGCGCGTGCAGCGCCGCGGCCTCTGCCGTTCGGTACTCCGCCTTCGCCCTGGCCATCCGCGTCCGCGATTCGGCACTCCCGTCCATCGTCGAGTACGCTCGCTGCAACGCCACCTCCACCCGTCGCAGTTCTTCTGCGAGGGCCTCCCGCTCGCTCATCGTCATCCGCATTCCCCACAGCACGCGACGTGCCAGTTCGCCGGGCGACGCATGCCAACAACCATTTCCGTGAGGTCGCTTCGTATTGTCACAAGAGACGGGCGCTCCCTCCCTCCACTCAAGCACTGCTCGACTACGACACATGCCCAGAGGATGGTAATCATCACTCGCCGTCCCAACGCGCATTCGCCCCCCGAATACACAGCAATGCGAGTAAAGCCACACATGCCCAAAATCCCACGCGCTCCTGTTTCGAAGGCTCACGGCACATCCTCTTCCATGGGGGAGCCGCTCCGCTCGTCCGCAACGAAGTCCACGGGCTCTCTTGAGTCGGCCTTCCGCGCCGCCCTTGATGAGGAGCTGGCGCGCCCACTCGCCAGCCTCGTCGCGAGACTGGCCGGGGTGGCGAGGCGCCTCGCCCCGGGGCCCCAGCAGGAAGTGTCGCGCCAGCGCCCAGGCCACGACGCGCGGCCTCCGCCCCTCGCTCAACCGCAGCGCCAGCCCCCGCTCCCGCCTCCGCCTCCCGCGCCTACGGCCAGGGCATGCGCCGTCATCGGCTGCCAGCGCCCACACGTCAGCCAGGGATACTGCGGAGCGCACTACCAGAAGCGACGCCTCATGGTGGCCTCGGGCCGCCTGCATGCCGCGTGGGTGGAGGGCGCCGCGCCCCACAGCGTCCCCGACGTCATTCTCCCGCGCGGGCGCAGGCCCAAGGCCGACACCGCGCCTGCTACGCCACCGCCCACCGTCAACCCCGCCCCTCGCATGTGGGTGCGAAAGAAGGGGCACACCGCAGGGGCAACCGGGGCGGACGGCACCTCCGGCCCTGGGAAGCCAACGCCTGCCGGGAAGCCGCTAGCAAGTCACCTTCCCTCGGATGGCGAGCGCGCCAAGGCCACCGCTCAGCGCTGGGCCAGCGAGTTCCGCTCGCGGACGCGGCGCGGCTGAAGCGCCCCCGCACGCGCCAGGCCCCCTCCTGCCTCGGGAGGGGCACCCTTTCCCGAGCGGTGGCATCAGGGCCGTCCATCCGGTTCGACGGGGGCCAGACGCCCGTCCCTCGTGACGCGCACCACGTGGGCGGGAGCGAAGGTGCCAGCCCGGCCACATACGACTGCGTCGAGTCGCTGGTCCGTCGTCCCCACCACGAGGTCTCCCGTCTCGTCCAGCGCGTAGGCCATCGGCGCGCCTGGGAGAGTCACCCAAGGTGTGGCACGCCACCGCCCCTCGGACGCTTCGACACGCACCAGACTCCCCGCGCCGCCAAACATGTGCGCAAGGCCATCCACCACCACGGGTGCGCCGTGCATCCGCACGACATGCAGGGGATTGGCGTGGGGCTCCTCCAGCACCGTCACCCGCCCGGCCTCATGCACCTCCAGCGTGCCCCCAAACTCCCCGTCGTCCCACCCGACGAGGCAGGCCTCGCCCATGGCTTCGAGGACGGAGGCGGAGTCCCCTCCAGGCACGGCTGCACACGGACTCCCTAGTGGGGGCGCCTTCGGCTTGTCCCAGTGCAACTGGAGAGAGGTGTGCCCCTCGCGCAGCGTCCACCCTCCGGCGCGTCTTGGACTGATGCGGGCGCAGTCGATGGACTCCGCAGGCTGCACCTCCTGCCCGGAGAGTCCCTCCAAGGCCAACCTCGCGTGGCTCCGCGCCACCGGAGAGGCGTGCTTCGCCACCACCTGCTGGAACAACGGCACCAGCTCCTCCGCATGCGTCCGGAAGGCGTAGCTGCCCAGCGCCCCGACAGCCGCGGCCTGGACTTCGCTGTGCGACGCGTACACCGCCTGGCGCAACGCATCGAGGGCGGCTGCACCTCCCACGCCTCCAAGGGCCTCTGCGGCCCGCGCCCGCACCCAGCCCTCCTCCCCCGTGGCCAGCAGCCGCAGCAGCGGCTCCGTCGCGGCTGGCCGCGCGACGTCCCCCAGAGACACGAGGCTCGCAAGGGCCCGGGCACGGCATTCAGGCACGGCGAGCTGCTGGAGGACCTCGGGCACCGCAGCAGGACTCCCGAAGGCCACCAGCGCCTGCAGCGCCACGGGTGTGAGGCGCACGTCCGCCCGCTGGAGCGCCTGGAGCACCTCGGGCGCGGCCTTCGCGCCTCGGCGCTCGTAGGCCGCCAACGCCGATGCCACGTAGGCCGCTCGCGGGGTGCACCCGTCGAAAACCGCCTCGCAGCTTGGCGCAGGCGCCGACGGGCAGGACGTCCCTGGTGGGCGCCGGAGAGTGGGCTCCCCCAGTTCCCGCGCGAGGAGCGTCCGCAGGCGCGGAACGAACGTCTCCGTGTACATGGAGGGGCGCCGGGCGAGGACGCGGCGCACCAGCACCAGTGCCTCCCAGCTCGACTCCGGATTCTCCAGCACCTCTACCAGCACCGGGGCCAATGTCGGGCCGAGGTGCTCCAGGGCCGACGTGGGCGACTCCAGGAGGTGGCGCACAATGGCTGGCGCTGCTCTCTCGTCATCGAGTGAGGAGAGCGCGTGCAGGGCCAGCCCACCGGGCTCCCGCTCATACGCCTCGATGAGCGCAGGCATAGCGCCCGCAGCCTTCTCTTCCATCTTCGCCAGCGCCTGTGCTGCACCGCCGCGCACGCGACGGTCCGAATGCCGAAGCAGCGAAATCAGCCGAGGCACGACGTCCTCCCCCACGCGCCCCAACTTCCAGGAGGCACACGCCTGCTCCGGCGGCAGCCACTTCTCCCCCGTGTCGGGGCCGTGGAGTTGCTGCAGCAGCGCAAGGCACGCGTCAGCCCCCTCGCAGCAGCCCTCCCATGTCCTGATGTCTTCCCGCTTCCACGGCCGGGAACACCCCATGGACAGCGCCACCACCACGCACACGAGCCCAGCCAGCCAGCGGGGACGCCCGGACTTCACCTCTCCCTCCATGTCATCGCCTCTCATTCTCCCTTCGCTGTGAAGGGACTCCGAACCCAACGCTTCAGCCAGTCACGAACCGCGCAGCGAAGGAGCGCTACGCTCGAGGAGCCTTCACGACGCGGGTGCCGGCCACCCAGTCGTGAAGGCATCGCCGCTTCTCCCCAACGAGGAAGAGCGCGTCCACGAGGCCCAGCCAGACGCAGTAGCCGCAGAGCGCCATCGGGAGCGCGTTCCTCAGCAAGGCGATCCGCCACACCTCCGCTGGAAGTCCGTCTCCGCGGACGACGCGTATCCCCAGGAGCCGCTTGCCGAGGCTCGCCCCAGTCCCTCGAATCAGGTTCGCCTGCACGAGCAACACGAGGAGCGCCGGGGCGTAGACGACCGGAGCCTTCATCGCCGCCTCGTCCGGAATGGCCAGGCACCGAAGCACGCCCAGGAACAGGGACGGGAGCAGGAGCGCAGCACCATCGACAAGGCATGCCGCGAGCCGGGCCCTGCGCGTCGCCAACTCCGGAGCCGCATGCAGGCACCGAAGGCACAAGCCCGCCCCTGACGAGGCACAAAAGGCACACGTGAAGGTGCCGCAACGAGCACAGGCGATGGCGGCAGAGAAGCCTGGGTGCTCGGAGCACTGGGCTTCCAAAATCGATTCAAGGGCCTCGCGGAAGTCGGACATGGAGGGCCGCAGCACAGCTACGCCCGCCCCAAGGCGGCAAGTCCCTTCGGCGAGAAGTCCCCTTTTGCTCCGCTAAACATGACCAAATAGGTCTAGTTGACTAGACCTTTATTTCAGCCTCGGCGCCCCCGCTGGTTACCGCGATGCCCGTTTTTCGCTATTGCGAGCTGCGCTGTCCCAGAAATGGGCCTCTTGGCGCGCGCCACTCCAGGGCGGATCCACCCATCAATGCTTCCGCTCCAGCGAATGACGCCCCCCTTTCGCGTTCGCCCCAGTAGGCTGAATCCAAGGCACCTTCCGAATCGGAGCTTGCTGTGCCAATCCGGTCCCCGACACAAGAACCTCGGAACACGACTCCAACAACGCCGCGGTCGCGAGGCACACGTCCGCCGAACTCACAACGTTGGCACTTCGAAGTCGGGCGTACTCAGGAGCACGCCATCTCGGAGAGGCCGCTGGCGCCCGAACCCACTGACTATCAAGCACGCCGACACGCGCCTCTCATTGAATCCAGACGCAACCTTGAGAACTCCGTGGTTGCCGCCCCACGACAAAGGTGATCGCATCGTGGAGCACGCAGCGGAGTTGCCGGCGAATGTCGGCCGCGCGTAGGCTATCGCACCATGAACGACAATCGCAACGCATTCACGCCTTACGAACCGTCAGCAGACATTGCGGCAGCGCTTGCATTCGGTGCTGCTTGGCCCGGCGCCCGAGTACTTGAGATCGGCTGCGGCCTCGGCGACGATGCATTGCTCCTTGCCGAGGCAGGCTGTCGCGTGACAGCGTTCGACCTCTCCGAAATCTGCATTGCGCATGCACGCTCCCGGCACAATTGGCTTCGCGGGGCAGATCCAATCAAGAGCAAATGCACATTTTCCGTCGGCGACCACCTGACCCTATCGAAGCTGGCGCGAGCAAATAGAACGTTCGATCTGGTTTCAGACCGCCTAGTCTTCTCCAACATTGGAAACCAACGCATCAGAACGAAGTACCTTCGGGACATTGCCCACTTAATCCGAAGAGGAGGACTATTCTTCCTCCGTGTCGGGAGTTCCCCTCTTCCAAGTAATCCCGTCGCGACTGACCTCACAAAGACCGACAAGGCAATCCTGAAAGACCTCTTTCAGTCAGTGGGCCTGCGTACAGGAAGGAATGAAACAGCGAAAAAGCGAGCCGCACCAATACTCGGAAAATGGATGCCTATGCTTCCGCATCGTGGAGGATATACACCTGCTGCAGGAGCCTTCCTGCTCGAAGCGAAAAACCTACCGCGAACGTCAGGATCGACACGAAGCACGTGAACTAGTATTGCCAAACACACTGCAGCATGCCACACCATCCGTACCTATCCAAACCGGTCGCTAGCCCATGAGGGCGGCAAGGCTGCTCTAGGGACGTGTCGTTGCCAGTGAGCGAGGCGTGCACGGGCCCTATGCTGGCCGCATTATTCGAACGGATGGCCGACGAAATAGGCAGCCCTCTCTGCTTGCTGTGCGACTGAAGGGGGCAAATGCGTATGCGCAGCAAGCAGGGCCGCCCCTACGACGCCGGCCGCACCCATCGCCACATGGAGCGCTTCGAGACGTACTGCCAGCGGGCGAGAGACAGCCAGGGCCCGTGGCGCTGGCGTGTGAGGTATCCGCGCGCCTGGCGCTCCACCGCGCCGCGCCAGGCGAAGCCCGTCTCGGATGCCACCGCCGGGACGTCGACGGGGCCACGCAGGCAGACGGTGCGCACCGGCAGGCCCTCATGGGCCTCGCCTCGAGGCGCCTCTTCGATTCCGAGCCGTGAGCCCTCGGCCTCCAAGAGCAACCCGAAGACGACGGCGTAGCGCGCGGCCTCCCGCGCCCAGGCCGCGTGCGGTGGCGCGTGTCCCTCGTCGATGAGCAGGGAGCGCTCGCGACGAGGACCCTCTTCCAGGTCCTCGCCCGTCCACCGGGGCCGCCAGGGCGCGAGGACGGAACTTCCGTCGCCGAGCAGCCCCAGAAGGAACATGGTGCCGTCCAGGGTGTACCCTGACAGGGAGAGCGTATCCCCGAAGAGGCGGGCACCCTCGTCAGGCTGCCGCACCTCCAGCAGCCAGGGCTGGCGCAGTAGGGCGGGCGGCGTGTCGGGGAGTGCGTGGAGATCAACGACCGCGGCATGCTGTGACGCCGCGCCGTGCAACTGGTGCACGACGAGCTGGTGACGCCCCAGCAGTCCCAGCATCGCGACGTCGATGAGGTTGGGCTCGGACTCCACCGCATTCCTGCCCCAGGCGCTGGCCGCCAGTTCCTCCGCGACCGCCTGCGGGTCACTGCCGTAGGCGAGCGGCACTTCGGCCAGGAGCGGCGCCAGTTCGACGAGGAGGTCCGAAATCATCGTGAGGCTCATGGCCACGCCAGGTCGATGTGAAGAAGCGGGTCCGCGGGCATCTCCACCTTCGCGGTTCGTGCTGCGAGGAAGGCCTCGCCCAACACGCCGATGTCCGGGGCCGTGCGCGCCTGGCCGTCCAGCCAGTAGCGGCTCTCCGTCTCCGTACGCAGGTGGCTCTGCACCCAGCCGACGAGAATCGGCATCTGCTCCTCAACGTTGGAGCGTGGCAGCTTCGCATCGCAAGCCAGCATCACGCTGAGGAAGCCATGGACGGCACTCGCGCGGACGGCGCGCGCGTAGGCGAGCTGCTTGTCGCTGACGGCCTTGAGGGGCGGCACCTCCAGCCGGTCCACGGTGACGACCACGTGCGGAAGGACGACGGGCACGCAGCCCGCCTCGAGCTGGTCCGCGAGCGCATCAGCCGCATCACGCCGCTGAGCCGCGCGTGCGGACCGGGCCGAGGTGATGCCGAATCGCTCTTCCAGGGCATGGAGCGTGGGCCCTGTCGTGCGCGGCACCTGCTCATCCACCCCGAGGACGGTGGCGTGGAGGGCGCCCTCCGCGTCCGACACCTCGACGTAGGCATCCCGGGCACGCCGGGCACTCTCGACGCTCCGCACGCGGTACAGCCCCGGCGCCGTCACCCGCACCGTGGCCGAGCCGCTGCCCTGGCGGTTGAGGTCCGCCGTTCCACGCAGCCACCGCACGCGCCACTCAGCGCCCGCGGGATGGAACTCAGCGACCCCGCCCCGCCGCTCGTGGACGAAGACCTCCACCGTCAGCTCTCGCCGGCCGTCGGCCTCCTGCTCCACATCCTGCGTCAGCCGCATCCGCATGGAGGGCCTCCTCCGACAGCAGTAGGCGTCGGGCACGCTGATGGGCGCAATCCCCCAAGGGGGTAGGCGTCAGCGGTGAACGTGGTGGACACAGGCCCAGAGCATCCACAGTTCCCCTGTTCCTCCACCGGACAAAACGGCGGAGGTGGCCTTGTGCATGACGGGCAAGTTGGACGCCTCCCAGTCGAGACTGGGTACCTCATGGTTGGACAAGGAGGATCCGGCTGAACCTCAGAGGGCTGCGCATGCCACCTCGTGATTCCAGCCCCACAGATGAAGTGGAAGCCCACTCCCGCGAATTCACTCAGTCCCGACGTCGTGAATCGACGGCCGTCGGGGAAGGACTGGAGCGCCTTACGTGGCCCAAGAGGAGCCAGCTCCGACTGTCGGGCGCATCCCTCTTGGAGACGCAGGTAAGCGTCCATCCCCATCAGGGTGTCGAAGGACCCCCCAAGCTTGCGAAAGCATGACAACGCTGGACGCACCATCATGCTGTTGGCAATCCTAAGTGCTGCCCATGTTCCGGAGGTAGTGATGGAAGCGCGCCCAAGCCAAATCCTTGAGTTCTTCAACGGCACCAAGCAGATGCTCGTGCCGCTCTTCCAGCGCCCTTACGAGTGGGGTCCGAGTGAATGGGAGACGCTCTGGGCCGACCTCCTCGAGCAGTACGAGCGTACGGAAGAGGAGTCCGTCGCGAGTCACTTCACGGGGGCCATCGTCACGGCACCTGCGCGGTCAGTTCCTGTGGGCGTCTCGAAGTACCTGGTCATTGATGGTCAGCAACGGCTCACGACCGTCACCATCCTCATCTGTGCGATGCGCAGCCTCTTCGAGTCCGGGACGAAGGAGTACCGGAAGCTGACCCGACTCCTCGTCAACGAGGACGACGATGGCCTCGACCACTTCAAACTGCTCCCGACGCAGCCCGACCGAGCGGCATTCCAGGCGCTCATTGCAGCGACGCCCCAGGCCGACACGCGCTTCACCCAGGCCTTCGAGTTCTTTCAGAAGAAACTGGCGGGCAACGATTCAGATGGAGCGCCAATAAATTCTGAGCGGCTAGCAACCGCCGTTCAGAGCCGCCTCACCGTTGTCGCCATCCACCTCGGCGACACGGACGACCCGTACCTCATTTTCGAGAGTCTCAACGCCAAGGGCACCCCCCTCACCCAAGCAGACCTCGTTCGCAACTACCTCCTTCTCCGGCTCCACTCGAACGCGCAGCAGAAGGCCTACGAAGAAGCGTGGCTGCCAATGCAAGCGATTCTACCCGGAGAGCACCTCACCGAGTTCATGCGTCAGTACTTGATGATGAACGGAGAGGAGGTCGCGAAGTCCGCAATTTACACCGTCCTCAAGAAGCGGCTCCTCGATGTACAGGACGCGGCCATCGCAGGTGAGTTGCTTCGCATGCAAAAGGCCTCGGTCCTATATGCCAACATCGTCGGCCTCACAGCACCGACGGATGCAACCGTCGGCAAGGGGCTGGCGCGACTTCACCGCTGGGACATCGCGACAGCCAACCCATTCATCCTGAAGCTACTCTTGGCTCACTCCAGGGCAGAAGTCAGCGCGACCGATGTAGCTTCGTCCATCGCCCTCATTGAGTCTTTCGTGGTGCGTCGAGCCGTCTGCGCCGTCCCCACCAACCAACTCAAGCGCATCTTCCTGTCGATTACTAAGGACATGCCTGCCTCGGGCGTTCCGCAGTGGCTGTCGAAAACGCTGGCCGCGGGTTCGAGTGGCAGGAGATGGCCGAAGGACGACGAGTTCAAGGACTCACTCCTCCGATATCGCGCCTACGCTCAGCCGACGGCTCGCTGCAGATTCCTCTTGGAGAGCATTGAGGAGCACCACGGCCACAAGGAGCCAGCAGCTTTCGCGAACGCGACCATCGAGCACGTGATGCCACAGACGCTGACCGATGAGTGGCGGTCAATGATTGGCGACAACGTGACGGAAATTCACGAGCAATGGGTTGACCTTCTCGGGAACCTGACGCTCACCGGCTACAACAGCGAACTCTCGAATTCGCCATTCCCCATCAAGAAGCAGCTTCTGAGTGACAGCCACTTCGAGATGAATAAATGGATCGCAGGCAAAGAAAAGTGGACAGAAGTCGAACTCCGCGAAAGAACGGAGTTGGTCTTCGCCAAGACGAAGGAAATCTGGCCGCGTCCTGCTGAGTAATGCCGGCCCTGGCCGAAGCCCGCAACGTCCCGTGCACTATTGTCGGGCACCGCGCTGTTCGAGTCGTCGTGCGCCATACGCAGCACGCGCGACCGCCTTGCACACGCGTCGTGCCTGACACAGTAATCCACCCCTATTCAACCAAGCTGACATCACCATGCAGACACTCGAATCTTTTCTAGAACTCACCAACGCCAACTTGTTCCTCAAGGAATTCTCATTCGCCCAGAACAACTTCTCCCCCCAACCAGAAAAATCTCTTGAACTGGCCGATCACATCGTCTGGATCAAAGACCAAATCATCATCTACCAACTCAAGGAGCGAATCCCCGATGGCCCCATGAGCGCAGAAACCGAGATTCGGTGGTTTCAAAACAAGGTACTAAAAAAAGCAAAAACGCAAGTTCGAGACACACTCAACTACCTGAACTCATATCCCAACATCGCAATCAAGAACCAAAGGAATCACTCCTTCACGATCTCCAAAGACCAAGTCACCCAAATAGCAAAGATAATCCTCTACGCAGTCCCCTACGACCCGCCGCAGGAATTCAGGGACACCAAGCACCTTGAGAGTTCAACCTCGGGGTTCATTCACATAATCAACGTCCTCGACTACATCGGCATCTGTCAGAGCCTCATTACTCCCGCCGAAATATGGGAGTATTTTGATTTTCGCGAAACGGTCATTCGAAAATGGCCGGAGCGGGCCTCGCGCATCAAGGAACAAGCACTGGTCGGGCAGTTTCTCTCAGGGGAGTTAGACTTCTGGCCTGAGGCCCACTACGAGTCCTACCTCACATCTCACTCCAACGACCTTGAGAGCTTCAATATCATGCCATTTCTTAACGGGCTCCAAGAACGCCTGACGCCAGTCCAAGGCGCCGCACAAGGAGAGTTCGACTACTATAAAATCCTGCGAGAGTTCGCGCAGCTCAACAGAGCTGACCTGCGCGCCCTTAAGGAACGCCTTCTGTGGTGCCTAAAGACCTGCCAATCCGGAGAGATGACCAAGCCTAGTCGCATAGCAGTGCCGCGGACGAACTGTGGCTTCGTTTTCATCCCTGTTCCTGCCGAATTCAGAAACGACCCTTTGTCCGGCATGATTGCCATCACACGTGCCGCAAAGTATGAGGACAAGATGGCCCGTGAAGTCGGCACTGCTATTTCATACAACAAGCCCTACTTCGACATGCTCCATTGCTTCCTCGAATTTCCTTGGGCGACAGACCCAGAACTGGAGCAAGAAATGCGCGAATCCCCCATCCTCCGCACAGCGCGTTTCGAGATTGCCCAACGGTATAAATTTGACTAGCAACCCATGACGCCGCTCAAACGAACAACTGAAGCCATCTCACGAAGCCTGGGATGGAAGGAATTCACAACAAAGAATGGCTCCGCTGTGCTCCTCAGACGCGACCGCCTCGTCATGGAAGGGCCAATCCTACGTTCCGCAGCACGGTGCGGAGAGTAGGCGATGCGCCCAATGCCGTCGGTCTCCTGAGACAGCGAAGCAGCGGGGCAGAATCACGGCGGGTGCCGCGCAGCCATGATTCGGGCCTGCATCCTCCGCCTGCGCGGGCCTTGGGACACATTCGAGACGGCAGTGGCATGGACAGAATGCCCAGAAGCGCCTCACGAAACTGGGGAGCTTATCGCTGAACGTTGGCGAAAACCCTCTTGAGGTCTCGCCAGGCATCGACAGCCGAGCGCGGCAGCCCCCGCAGGGGCTCAGTAGAGCCATCCAGCGAGATGAACCGTTTTTCCACTTCATCTGTTGAAAGACGGAGGTCGGCCATGACGTCGACGGCACGGCCAATGGCGCCCGGGGCGAGGAAGGCAGTTGACGGGTCAAAGGGAGGGAAACGTCGAACGATCTCCGGGTCTTTGGTCCCCATGTTGCGCGGCCCATTCAGGTCAAGCAGGAGTACCTCAAGGAAGAGGTTCAATGCATCTTCACGTCGCCCCTGGTGGACAAGCGCTTCAGCCAAGTTGAAACGTGCGTTACGATACAAACCCCAGTTCCATGCTTCGGCATGCGTCGCGGCCTGGCGCATCAGGATTTCTGCCACCACATCGTGTGCAGTGGGGACTCGACCAAGCTGCCCATGGAGCAGTATGAGGAGCGCCTCAACCTCGGGCTCCGGCACCCCGCCATTCTGTACGAAAGAGCGAAGCGAACCTTGCGCCTCATCGTCGCGGGCCTGAGTCTCCGTAAGCAGTGACTTGGCGCCGTCGAACGCTCGCTTACGCGAATACAGAATGGCACTGCACTTCGGACAGGCCCTCTTTCGCTGCGGCATCTTCTCGAACCCATGGCCGCAACTTGGGCAATTCGGCCCCGCCACCCCAAGCTCGGAGAGAAGCATGCGCCAGGACAGGCCTCTCTCCAGCTTGGCAGGTGCGTCCATCGCACTTGTTGCAGAGTCTGATACCGCAGACTCTGGCTTTCTGGTGCTCATGCTTCAGTCCCTCCGTCTTCGTTCGTGACAGTAAGCCGCAGCGTCGATTCCATGCGCGCTGGGTGATGCACCATTGCCTGTCGCGATACGCAGGCCTGCGCGCGGGTGGAGGCTGTCTCACGAACTGCACCAGATGAGGCCTAGGATTCCGCCGGCTCCTTCGCGCCCTTCTTTTTCGAGCGAGAGTAGGCCGTCTGCGCCCCCACGGCCGCCAGAACCAGTGGCGCACCAGTGCAGACAACGGCACCAGCCGCCATGCCGCCACCAACAACCTTGCCGACGCTCTTGAGCCCGCTGCTCACCAGAGCTGCGCCCCTGCCTCGGCCAAGGAAAGCAACCAGAGCCGCGGTGCCGAGCACGCCGAGCAAGAGGGTCAGCCAGCCGGTGCTGCGCGCTTCCGCGCGGGCTTGGCGCTCGACGTCCGGCGCAAAGGGGTCGTCCTTGTAGGCCAGGAAAAGCGTCGTCAGGGACACCGCCCCAACCGCTGCTCCGGTGACGGCCACTCCAGCAAGCGGACCACCACCAATGAGGCTGCCGGCGGCACTCAGGGCCGTCATCGTCCTCGCGGCGCCAGCGAACTTCAGCGCGGCACCACCCGCAAGAAAGGTCGCAGCCATTTTCGCGGCAAGCGGAGTGCCGACGATGGCGAGGACCTCACGCACCTGAGTGCTGAACGGCACTCCAACCTTCGCCAGCGTTGCAAGGTGCTCGCAATTGTGTAGGACAAGATTGTAGCGGGCCTCGCCCAGGAGATTGTGGGCGCGCATCACGACTTCAATCGGGGGGAGGCACGTGCCATAGGGCACGACCTCGATGGGATGACCATCCGCAAACTCTTCGAGGGTGCCCAACCGAACCCGAGCGCTGTCGGCATCCTTAGCGCGATCTCCAGCATAGTGAACGACCTGGCCCTCGCCGACGTAGATACCGTGATGCGTGTACACCCCTCGCGTGGAACGCAAATGGTCTCCAAGCTGGTACAGACTCGCTGCGACGATGGCGTTGACCTGCCCCGGCAGAAGGTCGCCGGCAGGCACGAGGGCATTCGTGCCGATCTGACTGTAAAGATTCATGGTTTTGACCCTTTCTTTCCTGGTTGCCCAGGGACCTTCAGTTGAGACTTCGTTGTCGAGGTTCGCCCGACGACATCGATTTTACCGACTGGCCTCGCTGTTTCTGACAGCCCCTTCTTTTCCGACCCCTTGGTGCTCGTTGCGACTGCTGCGGAGCCGATGCCGGTGCTTTGAGGTGTACCAGCTACTTCCCTTGATTCTGACAGCGCCCTTTTCAGCGGGTTTGATTCGCTTAGAGAGGTTCGTACCAAGCTCGCCTTCGCCACAAGAGGAGTACCAGCCGTCTTGCCCCTTTCTGACAGGGCCCTTGTCGCTGGGAATGCGAAACTCGGTGTGCCCCTCGCCAAGCCCACCTTTGCCGACGGAAGCCCCCCAGCTCCCTTTGGTATCGCGGCCATCGTCCCAGGTGATGACTCCGCTGCATTCGCGGCGAGGCCGGCCACGGCCCCCAACACGAGGCCGGTGACCACCGAGCTACTGCTACGCCCGAACAGAAGCCCAATCAGTCCACCAACAGCAGCTCCTCCGAGCATGGCGTCCGTATCAGGTGCTTCAGATGAGGCCCCGATAGCTGCACGGGTG
The DNA here is from genome assembly GCF_009909105.1 of Corallococcus exiguus. Classification (NCBI taxonomy): domain Bacteria; kingdom Pseudomonadati; phylum Myxococcota; class Myxococcia; order Myxococcales; family Myxococcaceae; genus Corallococcus; species Corallococcus exiguus. The sequence goes on along the minus strand of NZ_JAAAPK010000004.1, from coordinate 86,412 downwards.
ACGGGAGGACGGCGTGGGTCCAGCCGTGCTTCCAGGTGCGTTCCAAAGTCCTGGACGTAGAGAACTTGCTCGCCGCCGTAGTCGAGGCGGTAGTCGGCTCTCTGGCCTACGGGAAGACCCAGTGTGGGTACCAGCCCTCCATCTTTGGGGTGCTGGGTAAGAGAGCGCCGCAGGCGCACCTTCGAACCAGGCGGCTGGCTGGACAGCAGTTTCGCCACGGCATGCCAAGTTAGCGCCTTCATTCTTCGTCCTCCGTCGGAAGTTGCGGCAGGGCAAGGTCAATGATGGCCTTTGACTTCCGCTTGGGCCATTTGCCATCAGTGATGCTGACCTTGAGTCGCTTGAATCGTTGGTCGAGCGTGTTTCGTTTCGTGTCGCCGAGCACAATGGAGTGCTGTTCCTGCAAGGTCTCGATGGTGACATATTGCTCATCAAGTAGACCCAGGCCCGCTGCGGCATTGCGAATAAGGATCGCGTCGGGCGCATTCATCTCCTGCAAGCGCCGTTCAAGAACCTTCCTCTGTTGAGCTTCGGCAACCATGTCGACGCTCCATGTGAGTACCTGCTGCTGTATGATTTCGCCCCTGACCATGAGGCTCTCCATCGCACCAGCAAGCATGATGTTGAGCGGCCGAACCTCCACGGCCTGCTCAACCGGTAGTTGGAGCCACAGCGTCAGATTCTTCTGGGCGAGTGCCTCAAGGTCGCGACGATCAACGCCAAACGCAGCAAGCTGTCCGTGCTCTGCGTAATCCGCGAAGAACAATCCTACACAGAGAAGTTCAAATAGAGCGAAGCGCGCGAGAGCGCGCTCTCCAGCCGCGAGAGTCGAATCAGTCGCCATCCTCCCGAGGTGCTTCTGAAACTCGTCGCTAGAGGACGCGCCAAGTGCCATGGACTGCTCGGCCCATCCCTGGAGTTCCTTTGGAATCTCCAGCGTGAACACGTCACGCAGGCCCACATGGATGCGGAAGAGAGTTGGAAAGTTCTGCTCGTCCCCCACGGCCGTACACAGGGGGACTCCGCGAACCTCAGCCTCGTAGGCCTCCAATCCGAGCTTGGCTCCGAGTAGCTTGAACTCCTGGAAGCCCTGCTGAAGGTCTGTTCCCGGCGGCAAGTGCTGCTGGATGGCAGCCTGGAAGCCGGAGGCCTCAAGGTGGCGCCACAGAGTGCCAAGGAGTGAGTTGTCGTGGTCCATACGGCGACCGTAGCCCCCCACCCCGTTGAATCTGACAGGGGCTCCGCCACCCCTCGTTTTTTCTGATGGGTGACCGTCCCACTGACGTTAGGGACGCCTAACCACCTGAAATTCGGTCGCTGCGTTACGCAGCGCGCCAGCTTCGTCACGCCGCTGAGCTACGCGTGCGGCCCGGGCCGCGGTGATGCCGAATCGCTCTTCCAGGGCCTGGAGCGTGGGCCCTGTCGTGCGCGGCACCTGCTCGTCCACCTCGAGGACGGTAGCGTGGAGGGCGCCTATGTCTCCGTCACCTCGACATAGGCGTCCCCGGCACGCCGGGCACTCGCGACGCTCCGCACGCGGCACAGCCCCGGCACCGTCATCCGTACCGTGGCCGTGCCGTTGCCCTGGCGGTTGAGGTCCGCCGTCCTACGCAGCCACCGCACGCACCACTCAGCGCCCGCAGGCCGGAGCTCGGCGACGCCGCTTTCGCCGCTCATGGACGAAGACCTCCACCGTCAGCTCCCGCCGGCCGTCGGCCTCCTGCTCCACATCCTGCGTCAGCAGCATCCGCATGGCGGACGCCTCCGTCAGCGCGCCTGAAACGTTGTTGAGCTGAGGACATTCCAGACCCAATGAAGGGGTAGCCGCCTATATAGAATGGTACTTCTTGTGAGCCCTATCGTGAGGGTTAGCGGCGGAAGCGCGGCGCGCAGATTGGCTGACGAGTGGCTTACTGGTGGCTCGCCGAGTCCCTCATGAGCATGAAACCATAACTCGCCAAATCATGCAGTAAAACCCAAGAGCAGGAGGCCACCTATGAAGGGGATATTGCTGGCAATTGGCATATTGGCATCTGGCGCAGTTGCCTTGAGAGCAAATGCAGAAGACAAGCCAGCAACTGCGGCAGTGAAGAACGGCTGGTGGATCAAGATAAAGACGGAAAAAACCGAGGCATCTTCGATTTCGTTCCAAATTGGAACCAGTAAGAAGGACCGTAGGGACTGGAGAGTGTGGCGTTCTGGAGATCCTGTTGAATTCGATGTCCCCGATGATTTTCGCACTGTGTCGAAGCTCTACATCCATGCCACGTCAAATCCGAACGACAAGAACTCTTGGTTCTGCATGATGTATAAGGGCGACGGTGTGAAGCACCTTGATTTCGATGATGATGAAGATCAGTACAAGGGACAGGGCGACCGCGACAGCGAGTGCAATTGATTCATCTCCCCTGTCATCCTGAAGAACCGCAAAGGCATCGAGGAATCCGCAGCGGCTCCTCGATGCGCTGTTCGACCGAGATTTCGCCGCTGATTCCTGCGAGTGCCTGTACCAGGGACACTCGCTAGGGCGAGTGAGTGCGGCGCGCGAGCTTCGCGCGTCTCTGCTCGGCAAGCTGGTCGTGAATCCATTCCAGCCTCTCCATGCGGTCCTATGAGTTTTGATTCCGCAACCACTTGAGGAGCTCGCTCGGCGACATCACGCGCCAGCCGTCGGCGGAGCCCGTGCTTCGCGCTATTCGCCGGAGTCGTTTGTCCGTGGTGCAGACAACAGCCGGGAGGGTCGCAGCGTAGAGGATATCGAGATCCACGGCGTCGTTGATGTCCGCCTCATAGGGCCTAGCCGGATTGTTCGCCTCGACCGCGTAGTGAGCAACCACGTGGACGAAAAGCCCCAAACGGTCCACGGCCTGCATCGGCATGTCCACTGCGAGGCCGGACCGAACCGCAGCGACGTGCTGATCAAGGTCCAGCGAAGTGCCCGATGCCGATTTGGAAATATACGTCTCCCACTTGGTGGCCCTCTCCCCGAAGACATTCCTCGGGGACGAGAAGTCCAAGGGGCCGATTGCGAACTCCCGGCCGTCTTCCGTCTTGTAGGTGTACCGCTTGCGCAGATCGTTGGCTGAGGTCGCGCCAGAAATGTAGCTCCAGACTGCACGGTAGAACGACGCCATCTCGGAGAAGTTGAATTCTGAAGAAGCGACCAAGCCACTGAGCATGGCCAGCTCGCGCCCACCGGGCAGAACGGGCAGCTCCGGGTCGAGGACAGCATCGAACTGTCCTACGTTCCGCGCCCACTCCGCAAATGTCATCCCCCCTGTGGGCCGGACGAGAGCCTCAAGAAGTTCGGCCCATGCAGCATCTGCGATGGAAACCTTGTAGTTGCCCCTGATGCGGGCGAGTTCCACAAGGTCGAGGATGGTCTCGGGATTCGTACTACCCTGAATGATGTACCTGACAATGTTCGTGTCGAGGACGATGCGGCCCGCGGAGTCCGTGGGAAGCACTTGGTGCGGCGTGTACCGAGAGACCCAGTCGAGACCAGCTCGGCTGGCGTCGCGGGTGGAGACCTTCTTTCCGTCGTTCTCGCGGAACGTCATCACCCGGGACGCGCCATAGAGGTCGACCAGGCGGATTGCTACGAGCAGTCCAACGTCCGAATTCGTCTCGGCGGGCGTCCGCGTGCCGGCGACTGCTGCAATGCGCTCCCGCCCGATGGAGCGGAGGACCTCTAGAGTCACGTCCTCCCCGGCTGGACTCGTCGAGAAGTAGCGCGCGATGGCTGCATCGATATCAGTCACCAGCGACGCGAGGTACTGGGTCCGCTGCTGGGCAGTCCTCGATGCTGAACTTGTCTCCGCTTGGCTGACCCATTTCGCCACAAGGCACTCCCCCGCTAGACCACAGGCCTGATGCTACCCCTGGGGTCCGCCGCCAGCCCAGCGTTCAGCGGCCGGAGCCACCGGAGCGCCATTGCAAGGGCGCTCCACTCAAGGCGACCCGTGGGCCCAAGGAATGCTCGAGCCCCAAGGGTGGGGCACCATGGATTCAGCCAGGGGACGCGCAGGAGAGGTCGCACGAGCGGAAGCCGGAGGTAGTGACACCACCGGAGGCAGAACGCCCGGCCGCGTGCACCGACAAACGCCCACATCCGACACTCTCCCGCCTCGCGCCTTCTGTAGGATGCTGGACGCCATCGCCAATCCCCGCTACTCGGGGAAACAGCCGCAGGGAAGTTTGCAGACACTCAATCGGACCCCGAATTTTCCCGACTTCACCCAACCCCAGGATTTTTCTCGTGTTTCCCGTCGCAGTCTCTAGAGAGAGCGCAGAGAACGAGTTCGCGCAGGGCTTCATTCGGGGAGCTAAACGAAGGGCCCTACCAACCGGTAGGGCCCTTTTGTTTTACACGGGCCTCGCGATGAACATCGCGGGGCCTTCGTGCTTAAGCCCCTGAATCACAAGGGATTCTGGCTCGCGGCGATGAAGAGGGCCCTCTTGACTCTCCACTCTGCAGAGCAAGATGCCCCCTCTCCTCCGCCGCCAATTGGGCTCTCTGGACCGCTGTGCCTACCCAAAATTCGGTCGCTGCGTCATGAGTACGTCAAAGCTGCGTCAAAACGCGCGTCATGACGTGAGCGATGCGCATGACGAGCCGCTCGGTCCTCTCTTCCATTTCATGGAGGTCGGAATTACGCCCGGCTCAGACGCCTCAACACCTCTCTGCCCGCGTGTGGACACTCCCCTGCCGTCCTGCGAACGCAGGTGGGCTGATGCAGCATGCGCGGATCTGCGAGGGTGTTGGTAGAAGGACCGAGACGCTACGCAGCGCGGCGCTCGTACCGGTGGTGGAGCCCGAAGACTTCCCGCAGCTCTATCACCTTGGCTCCGTGATCCGGGCCCTGCACCTCACGCGTCTCGGGCGCATCTTTCCCGAGCGACAGGTGCGTCCGGCTCGCATTGTAGTAGCGCTGGTACTCACGCAGCAGGCACCGAGCGTGGGCTTCGTTCAGGACGACGACATGGTCCAGCAGCTCCCTACGTATCGAGCCGATGACTCTCTCCGCATAGGGATTCTGCCACGGACACCGTGCTGCACTCGGCACCTCGCGAATCCCCAAATGGGTAAGCGTGGCGCGAACGCTCTCGGAGTAGAGCTTGTCCCTATCTCGGTGCAAGTATCTCGGAGCACTGGTCCAGGGAAAGGCCTCTCGCAACTGCTGCTTCGTCCATTCTTCCGTCGGATGCGCTGTCACATTGAGGTTGAGGATTCGCCTGTCTCGGTGACTCACAACCACAAATCCCAACAGCACTCCAAACGTCGCAGTCGGAATGACAAAGAAGTCCATCCCCGCGGATTCCGCCAGATGCAAGCGCAAGAAGTTCCGCCATGTTTGTGACGATTTCGGCGCTCCCCTTCCCGGTCTGGGCATGTACCGAGCGACCGTTGTCTGACCAACCTCCATCCCCAGCTTTAGTAACTCCCCGTGAATGCGCGGGGCACCCCATGTCGGATTGGCTTCGGCCATGCGCCGAATCAACGCGCGCACCTCTGGAGTTGCCCGAGGCCGCCCCACCTGACTCCGGGACTTCCATCGCCAGAAGAGTCGAAAGCCCATCCGATGCCACTTCACCACTGTCGCAGGCTGCACCAAGCACAGTGGCCTCCGCCAGCCCTGCCAGAGGCGTTGGAGAAACACCCAGAAGAGGCGGTCGCCCCGCGCAAGCCGCGGTGATGCGCGCTTCTCACGAAAGACTGCGAGTTGCTGACGAAGAGCCAGGTTCTCCAGCACCAGATCCGAACGGCTCCGCAGGGCCGAGCGCATCGTCTCGACCAGCGCCTTCACGAAGACCCGCATCTTGCCATTCTTGCCGGCCGTAGCTGGCAGACCAGAATTCTGCCGAACCCCGTCACGAGCAGCATGGCTTCATAGAGGCACCTGCGCACACTCCCCCCCACCCCTTCCATCCCCGGCATTCTTCGGCCCCCATCTGGAGGACTGTGCATGCAATGACGCGTTCGCTGACGCACGCTTCTCACCGGACCCAAATATCCGGTAGCCACAAGGGTTGTTGAAGCGCAGCTTCGGCTTCGACGTCTTCGCTTGCCCGAGCTGCGGGGCAAGGAGGCGGGTGTTGGCGGTGCTCAAGGGCCCTGGCATCAAGGAGGTGTTGAGGCACCTGGGAGTGCCTCCGGCACCGTGCTCGCCACCGACCGATACACTCCCCGGAAAGAACAGATCCGGTTCCTCCGCGCCCGCGACCAGCACTGCCGCATGCCCGGCTGCCGCCAACCCGCCATCCGCTGCCAGATCGACCACAACCACGAACACCAACACGGCGGCAGAACCGACGTGTGCAACCTCTGCCACCTCTGCACCCGCCACCACACTCTGAAAACCGAAACAGAGTGGACGGTGACGCAGACCGCCGGCGGGGTGCTGCACTTCACCAGTCCCCTCGGCGGCCGCTACAGCGAAGCCCCCCCACCCAGAGTCATGTTCCTCCCCGACACCGCCCCCCACCCTTCTGACACCCGGAGTGCGCTGGCCACCCCCGCACCGCACGACGCCGGAGAGCAGAGACGCCCGAGCCCTCGACAGGAGCACTCGGCTGCCCGGTGCTCCTTGGGCCGGACATCGGAGGCCCCGGCCGTCCGCTGCTGACCCCCGCTTCATGAGACCCACATCGTGCGGGGCGAGGGGCTGCCATGACGACAACGAACGAGGGCGCTGTCGGCGCCGAGGCGATCACCGCGAAGTGGCAGGAGCTCGGCGGAGAAGCGGGAGCCCTCGGGGCGCCGCAGTCGCCGACGCAGACGTCCTTCGTCGGGGCATACCGGAGCTTCGATGGTGGCGCGGTCGCTTGGTGCGAGCAACTCGGAGCGCACGCGCTGTATGGCGCGATCAGCGAACGGTGGCTCGAGCGCGGAGTGCATCTCGGCGCGATGCCGGAGGCCGACCAGCAGTCGACACCGGACGGCAGCGGAGCGTTCGCGCCGTTGCGGATCATCGAGCACGACGGTGGGCTGGGCGAAGAGCTGGCCGTGTGCGCTGCCACCGGTTCCGGAGCGTTCGAGGTCTATGGAGCGATCTGGCAGCACTGGAACGCCGCCGGGGCCGCAGGTAATCCAGTCGGCTTCCCGATCGACGGCGTCGGCACCACCGTGGACGGCGTCGGTGCGCGGCAACAGTTCGAGCACGGGTGGATCTGCTGGCATCCGGAGACCGGCGTCGGCACACTGCGCGAGTCGATCGCGCAACGCTGGTCGGAGCTGGCGTACGACCAGTACGGCTATCCGACGAGTGACCATGTCGCGCTCCCCGACGGCCGCGGCGAGTACGTCACGCTGGCCACATTGCAGCCCGACGGCAGCAGTGTCGCCGGCCCGTCGATCTATGCCACGCCGGAGTTCGGTGCGTGGGAGATCGCGGACGAGATCCAGACAGAGTGGCGCCGCCGGGGGCGAGAAGCGGGAGAGGTCGGCTATCCGATCGGTCCGCCGACCGATCGCATCAAGGCACCGGGACGTGAGCAGCTGTTCGAGAACGATCGCATTGTCTGGCCGCCCGATCCGCCGGGGACGCCGCGCCCTGTGTTTGCCAGCGGGCCCATCCGCTCCGGCGGGCTTGCAGCGCTGGGCGGGCGCGTCACCATCCAGGTGAATCCGGACGGGAGCGTGGAGTGGTCGGGCCATGCGCACAACAGCGGTTCGGACAATTACGACTTCTCCGTTCGAGCGGTCCTTCGGCCGGCGAAGCCCGATGCCCCCGCGATCGTGTTCAACCACTCCGGGAGCGTCTACGGCACGTTCCACTCGGGCTCACGGGACGACGACTGGTCCGAGCTGCACCCCTCGGTGGATGACGACGGGCCCGCACTGCTCGACATGCTGAGGGGCGCCACCCTCGAGACGGCGACGGAGTACGAGAGCGGCATCGTCAGCACGTTCGAGACGGTGCTCGGGTGGGCGATCAAGGCCGTCGTGGCGTACACGGCGGGGACGGGAACGCTGGTGCTGGTCTTCCTGGGCGTGGAAGTGGGCAGCCTCGTGGCGACGGGGTCTCTGCTGCCGGGAGCGCAGATCATCAACGACATGTACTGGATGGCCGGGCCGTTCGGCACGCTCGTCTCACTGGGGACGCGGGCGATGATCGCCGCCGGCAGCCAGGAGACCGAGGTGACCGAGGAGCAGTACGACTGGGCCAAAAGCACGGTGTTCGGCGATTCGCTGCCACCACGTGAAATGCTCGTCGTCACCGACTGGTCGGGGGAGAAAGACCGGGCGTTCACGTTCCGGCGCTTCGACGGCAAGATCACCCTGAACATGGGCCGCTCGGGCTTTCCAGACCCTCGCAACTACCATCTGGGTCGGCGCAAGTACGGGGAGACGTTCATCCACGAACTCGTTCACGCATGCCAGGCGCATCACGACAAGATGGGCCTGTCATACCTCGGCAAGGGCATCTCCGCGTGCGTCGAGGGCGAGTCGTCGTACAGCTATCCGGCGACCGCCGACTTCGACTACACCGAGATGGGTCTCGAGGCTCAGGCGCAGATCGTCAGTGACTGGTTCGCCCGCTCAGCTCTGAAAGCCGGGACGAAGAAATGGGAGCCGGACACGGAGGACCCGTTCTATCGCTACATCACCGACAATTTGCGGATGGGCGTGTTCTGATCTCCGTGCGAACGGAGCCCGGAACCAGCAGAACGGCCCCCGTCACCAGGGGCCGTTCTGCGTCGTGGTGGACCTGAGGGGATTCGAACCCCTGACCTCTTCATTGCGAAATTGCGAACGAAGCGCGCTGCCAACTGCGCCACAGGCCCGTGAACAACCCGTCTACATTATCACGATCGCGACCGCTCCCCCGACGCGGGCAGGGTCACGCGCCGACGGCGCGGCGCGCCAGCAGCTGCCGGACGTGCGCCTCGATCTCGGCGTCGTCCACGTAGCCCATGCGGCTGAACTCCGACGCGCGCGCGACCCGCGCGGTGTCGATGGACGGCGGCTGCGGCTGGGCGGCCTCCTCACGAGCGGCGGCACGCAGCGCCTCGCGGGCGTCGCGCTCGTCCAGCACGGCGGCGGCGCGCGAGCCGACCGACGAGGCGAGCGGCTTCGGAAGCTCGCGCGGCGTCCACGTCGCCGGGCGAGCCCCGGCGAGCGCGACGTCCGGCACGACCTGTGCGGCGCGGGCGACGGGGGCGACCGTCTCCCGGCGCACGGCGCGCGCGGCCACCCGCGACATGCGCTGGAGGATGAGCGCCGACGCGGCGAACACCGCTCCCCCAGCCCACACGAGAGTCGAGACCCCGGCCACGACGAGCTGCCACACGCCGACACCGGCGACGGCGAGCGCGAGCACCGCGACCATCGTGGTGGCGAAGCGGATGCGGCAGCGGGCACGCGCGCGCCGCGCGGCAGGCGCGTGATGGGCCGCGGCGCGCTCGGCGCGCGCCGCGGCGATCGCCTCGGCACGCTGCGCCTTGGCGAGCTCGCGCTCGGCGGCGGCTGTTGGTGTTCACGAGGAAGCGCGGAAATTTGGACCGGGGCGGCGGACGGGTTCAGCAGGTCGACCGCCCCGGGGTGAGGCTCAGCGCTTCGTCTTCGCCTTGCGCGCGGCGGCGTTCTGCTCCGCGGTCCTGCGGCGGTAGCTCTGCCCCTCGATGGTGATGATGTCGGCGTGGTGGATGACGCGGTCAATGAGCGCAGTGGCGCACGCGGCATTGGGGAAGATGCTCGGCCACTGCGAAAACGGCAGGTTGGTGGTCAGCACGAGCGACTTCTGCTCATACCTTCTGGAGACGACCTGGAAGAGCAGGTCGGCGTTCCTCGCGTCGTAGGAGAGGTAGCCCACCTCGTCGATGACGAGCAGGCCGGTGCGGGTGGTGTAGTGGCGCAGGCGCCGGTCCAGGCCGCGCGAGGAGTCCTGGCTGCCCAGGTCCAGCAGCAGCTGCGAGGCGGTGGTGAAGAGCGCGGAGTGGCCGCGCAGGACGGCCTGGTGGGCGATGTTCTGGGCAATCATCGTCTTGCCCAGCCCCTGGGGCGCGACAATGACGACGTTGCGGGCGCTCTGCATGAAGTCCAGCCGGAGGGCGGACTCCACGGCCTCCCGGTCAATCTGCTTGGGCCAGGCCCAGTCGTAATCGGCCATGGGTTTGAGGCGGCCGAGCTTGCTGCGAGAAAGGCGCCGCTCCAGGCTGCGGCGGCCGCGCTCCTTGAGCTCCTCGTCGGCGACGTGCTCGATCAACTCGGTGGGGCCCCAGCGGGCCTTGGTGGCGCGGGCGATGAGGTCTTCGAGGGACTCGGAGGTGGAGTGCAGGCCCAGGTGTTGCTGAGCACGGTGGATGAGGGAGACCGACCCGTTCTCGTACCGACTGGATGATGGGAGCCCAATTGGGGGCAGCGAAAATGCCATCACGAAGCTGGATCACCAGTGGGCACGCTCGTGATGAGACCCAAACCATTGACGCGACAGCAGTTTCCGCAAGAAGCGGAACTGATTGCTCCCATCCTACGGTTCTCCGGTCGAGTCAGGGCTGCCCGAAGGGCACCGCCGGAGGCGGCCAAGGCCTTGACGCGACTGGGGAACCGTAGTCCCGAGGCCCGCAACCACGCGGCTCATCCGGCCATCAACAAACGTGCGCGGCAACACCTGCCTCGATCCACGTTCGTGAGCACCGTTGTAGCGCGTATGAGGTGCGCGTCGCGGGGAAAGTGTTCCTCTCTGATGCCCCCGTGCCTACTCAAATTTCGTTCGCTGCGGCATGAGCGCGTTGATGCGAGTAAGCGAGGCGCACAGAGCCGGCGAATTCCTGAAGCGGCGAAAGCGGGGTCGGAATCACCGAAGAACTACCTATGCCGCCCCGCGCACTCAAAAGGCTGTGCGCTCCTGAAGAAGGGACTGCAAAACCGAGCCCGACGACTGCCAGCCGAGTGAGGACTACTACGTGCCCGGGCGACCAGCGCTGCGGTGATCTCGGCCGGCGCTCACGGGAGCGGCCGGACACGAGAGGGCTCGCGGCCTCCGCCAATGGTGGCACGAGGTCCCGTGTGCCCATCCGAAATTCGGTCGCAGCCTCATGCGCGCGTCAAAGCCACATTCGGCAGGCGTCAATGCGAGTGAGCGCGGCGCGCGTAGGAGCCGCCGAGTTCCTGTAGCGGCGAAGGAGTGGTGGAGCACTGGGGGGCGGCATCGGGGCGTACCAAGCTGCTGCTGCACGCGGCCTGACTCGGTACCGCCTGCGGAGACCTACTACCCGCGCAGGCCGTGGACGCCCGGCCGGCCGGGCCGCGATGGGCCACGGGAGCCTGCGGATACGGCCTCGCCTGTCTCAGCTTCCGCGCGCGCATCGAGATCATGCGACCTTTACCCACCACCCCATGCTTCGCCCCGCGAGCCCACGCCCACCGCCACCGCGCACTCTCTGTGAAGCGGGCGCCGAGAGGCTCAGAACCATGGACGGGAGGTCACCCGCCGTGTAGTTCGCGGACATTCAATCGGTCCCCGATTGAAGGGGGCGCCGAGCCCCCTCTTTGAAACCGCTGGATATCGCTCGGTTTTTCGGCCCTCAGAGAGTTTGAGTCCTCTCAGAGAAACTCCGAGAACGAGTTCGCGCAGGGCTTCATTCGGGGAGCTGAACGAAGGGCCCTACCAACCGGTAGGGCCCTTTTGTTTTACACGGGCCTCTACAGCCGCCTGAGCCAGGGCCTCGATCTGGCGATCGGCAACTACAACAGCCTGGGCCTCACCTTCACCATGGCGCGCGGCCCGACCACGGGTTGCAACGCGAACATCACCGCGACCATCACGTCCGGCGCCGGTGGCTCCTCGGGCTTCCCCTCGGGCGGCCTGCCCTACGGCACCATCAACATCGGCACCGGCCTGCAGAGCTACAGCGTTGACGTGAACGAGCACGTCATCACGCACGAGATCGGCCACACGATCGGCTTCCGTCACTCGGACTACTACAACCGCGCCATCAGCTGTGGTGGCTCCGCCTCCAACGAGGGCACCGCGGGCGTGGGCGCCATCCTCATCTCCGGCACGCCGAGCACGGCCACGGTCGGCGGTTCGATCATGAACTCCTGCTTCCGGTCCACCGAGACCGGCGAGTGGACCAGCTCCGACATAACCGCGCTGACCACCATCTACTGAGATGCGCTCAAGGCCCCCAGGGATGTCCCTGTCGCACTGGGGGCCGCTTCTCGCGGGCACCTTCTTCCTGGGCCTCGCGGCCTGTGGAACGGGGGTGCCCGGGGAGCCTCCGGGCACCGGCCTCGCCGAGGTTCCCTCTGTCTGCGCGAGCGTGAAGAAGCCGGAGGTGCGCGGCCTCTCTCAGTGCGGCCCGCTCCGCGAATTCATCCCCATCAACCGCTACCAGGGCGAGTTCTCCGACGTCATCCAGGACCGCGAGGACGCGGTCGTGCTGATTGACGGGCGCTGCACTGGAACCTTGATTGAAGCAAGCGCGGGTCCCGTGGTCGTGACGGCCGGGCACTGTGCCAGGCTGGGCGACCGGGCGCTGCTGGTCTTCAACTTCGAGGAGGCGTCCGACGGCGACCCGCTGGTCACCGAGGGCTCCGTCATCGAGCAGTCGCTCGAACCCGACTATGCGCTCATCCAGTTGGATGTGCTGCCCGCGGTCAGGCCCGTCCTGCTGACGACGCGGCCCACCGAGCGGCTGGCCATCATCCAGCATCCCCGCGGCTTGCCCAAGGTCATCGCTGAAGGCAGCTTCGTGGCTTCATGTGACCGGCAGCTCTACTACTCGGACCTGGACACCCTGGTCGGGAGCTCCGGCGCGGGCGTGCTCAACCGTCAGGGACACCTGCTGGGCATCCACACGGACGGCGATTGCGACTCATTCGGCTGCGGGACCAACCGGGGTTGGACCCTGGAGTCGATTGTCGAAGCGTCCTCGTACCTTCAGAGCGGCGACATCGCCGAACGCTGAGCGGAGGCGGCCCTGGGCCGCCCCTCGCGTTCGCGGCGCGGGGCTCGCGCTAGCGGACCTGTCCCTGGCTGTTGGCGATTCCCGACGCGCGCAGCGCGGTGACCAGGGAGGTCTTCCCGTCAACGAGCGTGACGGGGATCCGCTGGCCGCCCATGGGGACGGAGCCCAGCCCCGCGATGCCCGTTGGCAGCTTGAGGCCGCTGGGCCGGGCGCCCTCGAGCTGCATCATCTTGTCGAAGGTCGCCTGGGACGTGCAGACCATCCCCTTGAGGTTGTTGGTGAGGGGGACCTTCTGCCAGTGGAGTTGCTCGTTCTGCTCCTTGGGGGCCGTGCCCGCCACGGTCCGGTTGAAGTTGTCGTTGCGGGACGCCTCGGACTGCTTCCCCCAGAGGGGCTTCGTGCGCTGGAGCGGGTTGCCATCCTTCGCGAGCTGGGACTGGTCGTGCTTCGTCGCGCCTGGCACGAGCCCCATGTTGTCCGTGGAGGAGGCGCGCCAGGAGTGGCCGGGCTTCGTCAGCACCTCGGGGCTGAGGATCATCTGCACCTTGTCGTCGTTGCTGCCGACGCCGAGGCCCTTGGACGGCCAGGCCTTCTGCTCGGTGCCCACCGCGCGGGTGTAGACCGCGAGGGCGCCTCCGCCGTTCTTGTCCGCGGGCCGGCTGTACTTCGCCTCGGGGCCCAGCCGGTTGTAGGCGGAGCGGAGCTGACGGCCACGGAGCGCGCTGTCGACGAACTCCGGGCTGATGCCGTGGGTGAGGCAGGAGGCCTGATCCAGGTTGAGCGCGGGCGCATCCTTCTTGTTCGGAGCCATCGCGGGGGCGGCGCCCTGCGTGAAGCCGACAGCGTGGGAGGGAGGCTGTGCGTGGTGGGCGCCGGCCACCGGCGTGGAGAAGGCGCTCGTCCCCTGGTGGGTGTTCGTCCCGGTCGCCTGGTTTGGCGCGGCCGTGTTCGTCGCGGGTGGGATCACCGCCGGCGCGGGCCGTGGCGCCTCCGACCGGGCTTTGACCAGGTGGGTGGGCGGCGGGTTGATAGGCTTTGGGATCCGGGTCGGCATGGCGGCTCTCCAATCAGTGGACGCCAGCAATGCCTACCACCTTCTCCGCTCCCAGGCGAGCCGACAGGCGGACCCATGTGTATGCTGCCCTACAGCTCGCGTCGCGCTTCAGCCGGCCGGGGGGCGCGCTTCGGCGTGAGCTGCGCTTCGAGGGTCCTCGCCCAGTGGGCAATCACCTTGCGGCGTCGGGTGGTATCGTCGTGGAGCAGGCTCGCGAGCGCCAGACCGCGCAAAAGGTCGAGCGTCGCGCGCACCGCATCGCGGACGTCGCGGTCGCGCTCATCGAGGCCGAGCAGTTCGACGGTGATCCGGTGCACCTCCCGGCCGACGTGCGTCTCGAGCGGCAGCAGCATCGCCTTCAGCTCCTCATCCGCCACGGCGGCCACCCAGAGGTGCGTCGCGGCGGTGAAGAGCGGACCGGCATAGACGTCATGCAGCAGGTTCAACAGGGGCTCGATGCGTCGCCGGCTCTCCGGCAGTCCCTTCGCGCGTCGCGCGAGCTCTTCGATCTGCTGGTGGAAGACGTGCTCGACGGCCGCCGCGACGAGGGCCGTCCGCGTCGGGAAGTGGTGCTGACAGGCGCCCCGTGACACCCCCGCCCGCTCGGCGATGGCGCCGGTCGTCTTTTCCGTCGCAGTCTCTGGAGAGAGCGCAGAGAACGAGTTCGCGCAGGGCTTCATTCGGGGAGCAAAAAAGAAGGCCCTTCCCTAACCCGGCAGGGCCTTTTTGCTTTCCACGGGCCTCGCGATGAATATCGCGGGGCCTTCGTGCTTAAGCCCCTGAATTCCAACGGATTTCGTCTGTGGCCGCTAGCGCAGACACTCTCGGCCCTCTCGGTTCCAGAGCGCCGCGCCCGCCTCTCTCCCCTTCAGAATGGCCCTCCGAGGTCCTTCGGAGCGGGGTTTGGGGAGAGAGATCGAGAGCGTTTAACAGAAGCTGTTTAACGTCCGCGTGGCTCTTGCGGAGAGGGCCGCTCTCTCCTGACCCGCGTTTCCAGAGTTCCAGCCCTCCCCGGGCTTAAAACCCGACCTCTCTCTGGCTGTTAAACGCCCTGTTAAACAGGAGCGACTGAAGAGGGCACCGCTCACATGCCTTCCTGATCTGATCGCTGCGCCCCCAATGCGCCGGGGGAGCGGCCTCCAGCGCCAACGCTCGTGCTGTGCTCTGACCTCCAGTCGCGCTCGTGACGGGATGACCGACACGCGAAGCAGCCCGTAAGCACGCACCGGAGTCGGTGCGTCGCCCCCTTCCCCTTCCACCCAACGATGACGAGCGCCCGCCGCGTGGGAATGCCCATGCGAATGGGGCTCCGTGCGCCCCGAGGTTCCCGCGATGCGCCGACCCGACCTTGTCCCCGACTGCTCCTCCTGCGCGGCCCTTTGCTGCGTGGCCACCTCCTTCGAGCGCTCAGAGGACTTCGCGTTCGACAAGCCTGCGGGAGTCGCATGCCAGCACCTGACACGCGGGAATCGCTGCGCCAACCACGCCGACCTCATCGGGCGTGGGTGCCGGGGCTGCGCCGTGTACGACTGCTACGGTGCCGGCCAGCGTGCGACGCGCGCCTTCGCGGCCGAGCCCGCCCACCTGCGCAACCAGGCGTTCCTCGTCCTGCGCAGCCTTCACGAGCAACTCTGGCTGCTGACGGAGGCCTTGAAGCTCCGCCCGCCGGCGTGCGGCGAACTGCGCGCGGAGCTCGCTGCGCAAGTCCAGGTGTTCGACACCCTCGCACAGGGTGATGTGACAACGCTCCTCGAGAGCGACACGAGCCACCACGACCGACGGATGCGTGCGCTCCTATGCCGGGTAGGCAAGGCACTCGGTGGACGCACGAGTTGGAACCGCTCCGTTCCGAATCGAAAAGACTGACTGAAATCCTATCGAAGGACTGTGCGCAGCCGGCGGTGCCTACCCAAAACTCGGTCGATGTGTCGTGGGTGAATCAAAGCTGCATCAACCGCGAGTCATAACGGGTGAGCGGCGCGCCAACTGAGCCATCGGGTAAGCTTCATCCGCGTCCTGAATGAGCCGCTTCGTCTCGGATGAGCGCCTGCCCTTGGACAACAACCGCTCGGAATCGGCGCTGCGGAAGGCGGCCCTGGGCCAAAGAATTTCCTCTTCGTCGGCCACGAGCGAAAACCTCGCGGGCCTCTATGCGCTGGTGGCCACCTGCGAGGCCAACGGCGTCAACCCCGAGCCCTACCTCGCGGGCGTCCTGCTGCGCGTCCAGACACACCCCAACTCGCGCATCGGTGAGCTGCTACCCCACGAGTGGATGCGGCGACGCTCCGCCGACCCGCCCGATTCGCCCCTCCAACTCACTCCCTGAACAGCTCGCCGAGCACGGTCCGCGTCTGCCATCAATCCCCCCGGCACGTCACTGGCCGGACGGTTACCCCGCTGGAGTTCCTCAATGTGCGTGTAGGCGGGATAGAAGCCATCTTGAGGGCGAGGGCTGGGGGCCAGCAAGGCCGCGGGCCGAGCCGGAACACGGGGCGGAGCAGCCCGGCCCAATCCATCCGTGCCGACCTCTGCTTTCTCGGCTTCTCCACCGTCGCGGCCAGGCAGAGGCTCACCTTACTGGAGGGCCTGGGCGTCGGCGTCCTCGTCGCCCGGAGCGAGCAGTCTCTCCATGGGAAGGTCCACGCCTTCTCGCGCCAGGTACGTGACGGTGACGATGTGGTCGTCGGTCGAGTCCGCGCCGCGCACCGTCACGAAGGCCGCGTTCCACACCTGTCGCTCCGGATCCATGAACGCCGTGCGCACGAAGGTGAGCGACTGCTCGCTGTCTCCATGCTCCGTCTCGATGCGGCACAGGCTGGCCCGGCACTCGACGGACCTGAGCTGCGAGGGGACTGGCAGCGCGGCCCTCACGCCGTCCTTCGCTTGCTGCTCCGCACTCCGGGCCCAGGCGGTGTCAAAAGACTCGTCTCCGAAGTAGTCCTCGAGGCGCTGTCTCACCTGCTCCGTGGAGACGGACGACGGGGTAGGCGTCACCACGGTCTTGGGTGTCGGGGATGCGAGCTCGGGTGTCGGGGCCGTGGGCTCGGGTGCCAGGGGGGAGGGGACGGCGACTTCGACGCGCGCCTCGCGGAGGAGGGTGGGCGGCGTGGGCTCGGAAGCGGGGGCCGGCTCCTGCCTCTCGGCGGTGAGAAGCTCCGTCGTGGAGGCGAGCCGAAGGAGTTCGTCCCTTTCGTGTCGCTGCTGGACGAACAGCACGGTGGCGCACGCGCAGGCGAGGGCGCCTCCCGTCAAGAGTTGCCGGGGCTTCATGGTCATGACCTCGGTGGGTGGAGCCGCCGCTCCCCGGAAGCCGGGGAGCGGCGGCTCGATGGGACTATTGGTACCAGTTCACGCTGTTCACGCGCCCGCCTGGGCTGACATCGCACGCGAGGTTCAGCGTGCCCGTACCGTAGGCGGGCACGTACACCGGGCCGAGCAAGATTTCCCGGTTGGCGCCGAAGCCCGGGAGATAGCTGACGGGCACCGACCAAATGCTCGTCGCATCGCTGCTGAGCCCGAAGAACCGGCAGCCGACGTTGTTGGCGGTGGTCGCGCCGTAGGCGTTCACGAGGACCCGGTAGTTACCGGAGGCGTCGACCATGAGCGGGTAGAACAGGGTGACGT
The DNA here is from genome assembly GCF_009909105.1 of Corallococcus exiguus. Lineage (NCBI taxonomy): Bacteria > Pseudomonadati > Myxococcota > Myxococcia > Myxococcales > Myxococcaceae > Corallococcus > Corallococcus exiguus. The sequence goes on along the minus strand of NZ_JAAAPK010000004.1, from coordinate 68,819 downwards.
TCCTGGAGCAGTTGTTGGTCTGCGTGGTCCACGACTCGCCCATGCAAGCGCCGTCCGCGTGGAGCTGCGGCTTGCCGTGCCACCCGGCCAGGGTGCGGGCGTTGGCGGTACCAGCGACGCTGGTGAGCATCAGCGCTGAAACAATGAGGGTTTTCATGTGATGGGTCATGGGTTCGGTTTCTGGGAGTGGGGGTACTTCGAGGCGCGTGAGTGTGCTTGCCGCAGCCGGCCCCTCGGCTCGGCGGCATGAACGTGGATGTGTGGAGTGGGAATCGCGGCCGGGATGGCCTCTCCATGCATCCGCGTCGACTGCATGTGATTGCAGCCCGCGTGCCGAGCCTGAGGACGCGCTCATCAGAGGCGTCTCCCTCTGAACTCACGTGACGGTGGGCCTGGCGGGCACGATGCAGGCACAGCACCGGGCGGTGCCGGGCACACCTCTTCGCCGTGCCGGATTGCCTGGGTCCGTGCGCCTGGGCCGACCGCCATGGGCTATCATGACGCCATGGGGGGACCCGTGGACGATGACCGGGAGGACGTTCCGGAGGCGGCGCAGCCCACCGTAGAGCTCAGCATCGCGCCCGGTGCGGGGGCGACCGGTCTCCTCGGGGACTCCTCCGTGGGCCACTACACGTTGCTGGCGTTGCTCGGCCGCGGCGGCATGGGAGAGGTCCACAAGGCCTGGGACCGGCGGCTGAGCCGCACCGTCGCGCTGAAGTTCGTACGGGGCGCCGACCCGGACCGGGTGATGCGCTTCCTCCAAGAGGCGCGGGCGCAGGCGCGAATCGACCATCCGAACGTGTGCGCGGTGTACGAGGTTGGGCACGCGGAGGGCCGCGACTACATCGCCATGCAACTCATCGAGGGCCAGCGGCTCGACCATGTCGCCGGAGGACTGTCGCTCCCGGAGAAGGTCCAGCTGATGCGAGAGGTCGCCGCCGCGATGCACGAGGCGCACAGGCTCGGCGTCATCCACCGCGACCTCAAGCCGGGCAACATCCTGGTGCGGCGGCAGGAGGACGGGCGCTGCGTCCCGGTGGTGATGGACTTCGGCTTGGCGCACGAGTCCGGCCTCGAGCAGGGCCTCACCCGGTCCGGCGCGGTGATGGGGACGCCCGCGTACATGTCACCGGAGCAGGCCCAAGGGGAGACGCGGGCCGTCGACCGTCGCTCGGATGTCTATGGCCTCGGCGCCACCCTCCACGAGTTGCTCGCCGGCGCGCCCCCGTTCTCGGACAAGACGCTCCTGGGCACTCTCAACAAAGTGCTCCACGAGGAGGCGCCGCCCCTGCGCACGCTCGTGCCGCACCTACCCGGTGACCTGGAGGTCATCGTCCTCAAGTGTCTGAGCAAGGACCCGGAGCAGCGCTACCCGTCGGCCCGTGCCCTGGCCGAGGACCTGGGACGCTACATCGACGGAGAGCCCATCCTCGGGCAGCGCCCGGGGTTGCTCCTCCGCCTGTGGCGCCGCGCGCGCAAACACCGGACCCTGGTGGCCGTCTCCGCCGTGTCGCTCTCGAGCATCCTGGTCCTCTCGGCCCTGGGCGTCACCTCCAGCCTGGAGGCGCGTCATGCCCGACTGCAATCGGAGGGACGCGCGCGGATGGCCGAGCAGCTGGGCCAGCAGGTGAAGGACCTCGAGTGGTTCCTGCGCATGGCCTACACGGCCCCCCTGCATGACACCCGTCGAGAGCAGCAGCTCGTGCGCGAGCGCATGGCGCGAATCGCGTCCTGGGGGCACACGCTGGGGGCGCCGGGAGACGCGCTCGTCCAGTACGCGCTGGGGCGGGGCCATCTCGCGCTGCACGAGCTGGAGCAGGCTCACGAAGCGCTGACGCGAGCGAGACAGAAGGGATTGGACTCGCCGGAGCTTCATCATGCGCTGGGCAGGGTCCTCGGTGAGCGCTACCACCAGGCGATGGAAGAAGCGCGGCGCGGCGGAGACCCGACGTGGGTCGCGGTGCGGCAGCGTGCTGTCGAAGAACAGTACCTCCAGCCGGCGCTCCAATCGCTCGAGCACAGCCGTGTGCTGGAGCTGGAGTCCCCTCGGTATCTGGAGGGGCTGATTGCCTTCTATCGCCGTGACTACGACGCGGCATCGCGGGCCGCGATGCTCGCCGAGGCCGAGGCTCCGTGGCTGTACGAGGCACGGAAGCTCGCGGGAGACGTGGCGCATGCGCGGGCGATGGAGCAACTGGAGCGGGGCGAGTACGACGCGGCGCGCTCGGGTCTGCGCGAGGCCCGCCGCCTCCACGAGCGCGCCGTGGAGCTGGGACGCAGCGACGCCCGGAGCTACGAGGCGCTGGCCGAGGTGGGGTTGCAGGAGGCGGAGCTGGACCGACGCCAGGGACAGTCTCCCCATTTATCGCTGGAGAAGGCGCTGGCCGCGGCGGAGCAGGGCATCCAGGCCGCGCCGTCTCGTGGAGCCGGATACACCCGCAAGGCCTTCATCCTCATCAATCGCTACCGCGCCGCGAATCCCGGAGGCGAGGGGCTGGACCCGAAACGAATCCTCACCGACTGCCTCGCGACCGCGTCTCGCGCGGTGGAGCTGTCCCCTCGGGACATCCAGGCGCATGACATCCTGGGGGTCGGCTATTTCTTCCAAGGGCTCCAGGCGTCCTGGGAGGGAAGAGACCCCGAGCCTGCCTGGGACGAGGCCATCTCCCGATTGGGCCGGGCCCTCGAGCTCCAACCCCAATACCCATGGGGACTCAACGACCTGTCCCTGGTGCATCGTTGGCGGGGGAATCGCCAGCGCGAGCGCGGAGAGGACCCGTCCGCCTCCTACGCCGAGGCGGAACGCCTCCTGCGTCTGGCCGTGAGATACGACCCGAAATACGTGTTCGGCTACTCGAACCTGGCGGAGCTGTACAACGCGATGGCGGCGCAGGGGCTCGCGCGCGGACTCGACCCGGAGCCTGAGGTGCGCAAGGCCATCGCGGCGGGGGAGGCGGCGCTCGCCATCAACGGCAACTTCCACTCCGCGCTGAACAAGCTGGGGCTCTCGGAGCTGCTCCGCGTGGAGTACCTCGTTGCCTCGGGAGCGGATGCGCGGGCGTCGTTGGAGCGCGCTTCCGGCTGGTTCGAGCGCTCCCTCGCCATCAATCCGACTTTCGGGCGGACCCATTTCTTCCTCGCGATGGAGCACCTGTTCTCGGCAACCCAGGCCGTGGGAGAAGACAGGGACCCCGGTGCCGCGCTCCAGGAGGGCCAGCGAGCCCTGGCCGCCGCGTCGCGCGGAGATGCGAGGTGCGCCGACTGCCAGGTCCTGCGCACGCGGCTGGCGCTCGTGGAGGCCGACTGGGCACGACGGAGCGGACGGCCTGGACTGCGACACCTCCAGCTCGCGCGCGCCGAGGCCCGGCGGGCGGTGGAGATACATCCATACAACGAGTCCCACCAGGTGCTCGCGAGCGCCTGCCTGCGGCTGGCGCAAGCCGTGTCGCCGAGCGAGGCCCCCGGTTTCATCTCCGAGGGCCTCGCGCAGGTGGAGCTGGCGCTCACGCTGGACCCGAAGCTGGCCTCGGCCCATGCCGTCCGTGGCGGGCTGCGGCTGCTCCAGGCCCGGCTGGCGAGCGGAGCGCAGGCTCGCGCCGAGTGGCTGCGTCAGGCCCGCGAGTCGCTGTCGAGGGCCCTCGAGCTCCAGCCGCTGCTCCGGCGGGAGTACGAGGAGGCGCTTCGCGAAGCGGGGCTCAATCCGGCGCGGGGGTGAGCGGCCCCGTCGCGAGCTTTCCCGTGGGTGTCCACGTGGGCGGCTTGTCGCAGGGGGGCACGCCGTGCACGCCGTCGGGCAGGGTGATGCCGGGGACCCGGCGATTCTCCACGTTGAGACAGACCGCGCCCTGGGGGCTCCAGAGCGCCTCCAGCGCTCGAAGCTCCGCGATCTGGTTGTTCGCGCTCCTCCCCAAGCCGAACTCGTCGCGCTTGTCGATGCGCGTGCCATTCCGGGTGTAGCTGGTGAGGTCTCCGTGTCCGACGAAGTACGCGGCGCGCTTCGCCTGCAGGCACGCGCCGAAGACATGGCCGTGGAGCCCGTTGTAGACGCCCGTGTCGGGGTTCCAGGGGGCATAGCCCCAGTCGAGGCACGTGACGATGGCGCCCGATTCACAGCCGAGGGTGGTCCACGCCGGGACGTGCTCGACGGCTGCGTTCACGCTGTTGATGCGGAGTCCGGGCAGAAATGCAGTGGCGTCCCTGCCGGGGGCTTCGGCGCCTCTCGGGTCACAGTGATTCACCCAAGGGCGTCCGGGAGTGGGTTCCCGGTAGAGGATGTCATACTTGTGGAACCGGGTCGATGCCTCGGGGCGGGGCCTCACGGCCACCTCGAAGATGACCTCTCTTCTGGCTTCGCGGTCGTCGCCCCTGAGCGTCGTCATGAGTTTCAGTCGGCGGAGGTCGTCACCCCGGAGGGGACGGAGCTGACTGGTGTCCAAGCAGTCGCTGGATTCACGACAGTAGTTCACGGTGAGCTCGGTGCCCTCCGCCTGGATGCTGTGAATCCGCACGTTCTCGTAGGTGTCGGGATCCTGTGGGTGCTGAAGGGCTCCGACCAGGGGGTATCCGACGACCGAGTTCCCGTGTGCGACCGGGTCCCTGCCCATCAACTGGACATGGGGGAGCCGCGCTGCGTCCGACGCCGGGAGGTTCACGAAGGCTTCAGGACAGAAGCGCGATGCACCATCCGCCACGAAGCAGTATGTGCCGCCCTCGACGATGAAGATGCCCAGGCCGTTCGTATCTGGAGGCTGGCAGTTGGGTTGTCCCGTCGGACATTCCAAGGGAGTCAGTTGCTGTGCTCCCGCTCCGAGCACACAGGTCTCCACGCTGCAGTCCCGCACGGGCAGGCCTTCGTTGAGGTCGGGCTCTCCGGGAGGCGGCGTGGGTTTCACGCAAGATTTGCTCCCGGGGAACAATGCACAGCAACCGCTGACCCCGGGGGCCAGGAACAGCATCAAGAGAGACAGCAGCCGCGACCTCGCCCGCGAGTCGAACGCGGAGGGGCGGGGGGCTTGCTTCAGGGGCATGTCCATTCCATCCAGGCGTATGTCTTGTTTGCCGAATACCACGCCACGGTACGGCGCGGACCTCGAATTCCTGAGAACTCCCTGTTCGACCTATAGGATGGCCGTCATGGAAACGGAACAGGAGCGGTCGACGCTGCGCGCGAGCAGGGGGGCCGCTGGCGCGGGCACGGACGCAGAGGCACGTGTCCCGGGCCTGATGCGACTCTTTGGTGGGGGAAAGGCCATGGCCGTGGCGCTGCGCTTGAAAGAGGGCGCGCTGGAACTGGGGCGAGGCACCGCCGCGCTGGGAGAGGTCCAGGACGCGAAGATGTCGCGGCGCCATGCCCAGGTCCGCTTCGATGGGCAACGATTCTGGGTGACGGACCTGGGGAGCCAGAACGGCACGTTCGTGGATGGAGTGGCCATTCCCAAGGGGACTGCTCATGAAGCACGGCGCGTGGTGCGCATGGGGGACTCGCTCTTCGTTCCCAGCATGGACCTGCGGCCGCTCGAGCTCCACGGGGTCGAAGTCGTGGAGCAGTTCGTGCGAGGGCCCGCGATGCAAGGCCTGCTCAAGGAGGTCTCCCAGGCCAGCCTCGGCCATTCACTGTACATCCAGGGAGAGAGTGGCACCGGAAAGGAAGGCGTGGCGCGCGCCTTCCACGCGCTCTCCCCTCGGAGAAGTGGTCCCTTCATCGCCGTCAATTGCGCGGCCATTCCCGAGAGTCTCGCGGAGCGGTTGCTGTTCGGTGCTCGGAAGGGGGCTTACTCGGGGGCTGACGTGGATGCGCAGGGATACCTCCAGTCCGCGGATGGCGGCACCCTGTTCCTCGACGAGGTCGTGGAGCTGGACCTGGCGGTGCAGGCCAAGCTCTTGCGAGTGCTCGAGAACCGAGAGGTGCTCGCGCTGGGGGCTTCCAAGGCGCAGCGGATCGACCTGCACGTCTGCTGCGCCAGCAACAAGGACCTGCGCGCACAGGTGGCAAGCGGACGGCTGCGCGAGGACCTGTATTTCCGTATCGGCCGGCCCGACGTCACCTTGCCACCGCTGCGCCAGCGGCCCGAGGAGATTCCCCTGTTGCTCGAGCGGGGGCTGTCGCCCGGGAGAAGCCTGCACGTCTCGTTGGTCGAGGAGTGTCTGCGCAGGCCCTGGCCCGGCAACGTTCGCGAGCTGATGTCCGAGCTGGGCGTCGCCGAACATGCGTCGCACCTGCGAGGCGCATCTCGGGTCGAGGGATGTCATCTCAAGCCTGACGCCGGAGCGGCCTTCGGGCCGGCCTTGTCTCTGCCTCCCGAAGCCCCGCGCGCGCCGCCCCGGAAGGCGCCCTCGAAGGCGAAGCCCCTTCCCGCTGACGAGCGCACCCGCATCGAACACGCCCTGCGCCAGAACGGAGGCAATGTGACCGCCACGGCGGAAGCGCTCGGCATGCACCGCACGCAGCTCCGGAGGCTGCTCGCGCGCCATGACATCTCCGTTCCCGACTCGGACGAACATGCGTGAGTCGACGCGACGTGGCGGACGGTGGGCGGGTTGTGCCTACCCAAAATTCGGTCGCTGCGTCATCAGTGCGTCAAAGCTGCGTCAAAATGCGCGTCATGACGTGAGCGATGCGCATGACGAGCCGCTGGGTCCTCTCTTCCATTTGATGGAGGTCGGAATTACGCCCGGCTCAGACGCCTCAACACCTCTCTGCCCGCGCGTGGACACTCCCCTCCCGTCCTGCGAACGCAGATAGGTAGCTCTATCACCTTGGCTCCGTGCTCCGTGCCCTGCACCTCACGCGTCTCAGGCGCATCTTTCCCGAGCGACAGGTGCGTCCGGCTCGCGTTGTAGTAGCGCTGGTACTCGCGCAGCAGGCGCCGAGCGTGGGCTTCGTTCAGGACGACGACATGGTCCAGCAGCTCCCTACGTATCGAGCCGATGACTCTCTCCGCATAGGGATTCTGCCACGGACACCGTGCTGCACTCGGCACCTCCCGAATCCCCAAATGGGTAAGCGTGGCGCGAACGCCCTCTGAGTAGAGCTTGTCCCTGTCTCGGTGCAAGTGCCTCGGAGCACTGGCCCAGGGAAAGGCCTCTCGCAACTGCTTCGTCCATTCTTCTGTCGGGTGCGCTGTCACATTGAGGTGGAGGATTCGCCTGTCCCGGTGACTCACAACCACAAATCCCAACAGCACTCCAAACATCGCAGTCGGAATGACAAGGAAGTCCATCCCCGCGGACTCCACCAGATGCAAGCGCAAGAAGTTCCGCCATGTTGGTGACGGTTTCGGCGCTCCCCTTCCCGGTCTGGGCATGTACCGAGCGACCGGTGTCTGGCCTACCGCCATCCCCAGCTTCAGCAACTCCCCGTGAATGCGCGGGGCCCCCATGTTGGGTTGGCTTCGGCCATGCGCCGAATCAACGCGCGCAGTTCCAGGGTTGCCCGAGGACGTCCCACCCGACTCCGGGACTTCCAGCGCCAGAAGAGCCGAAAGCCCATCCGATGCCACTTCACCACAGTCGCCGGCTGCACCCGGCACAATGGCCTCCGCCAACCCTGCCAGAGGCGTTGGAAAACGACCCAGAAGATGCGGTCGCCCCGGGCAAGCCTCGGGGATGGGCGCTTCTCACGGAAGACTGCAAGTTGCTGGCGAAGAGCCAGGTTCTCCAGCGCCAGCTCCGAACGGCTCCGCAGGGCCGAGCGCATCGTCTCGACCAGCGCCATCACGAAGACGTGCATCTTGCCATTCCTGCCGACCGTAGCTGGCAGGCCAGAATTCTGCCACGCCCTGTCACGCGCCGCTCGGCGCCACAGCGACAGCCGCTCACACTCGCTCCCCTTCTGGCCCAGCAGGCAGTGGGGCCCTGCGTTATCCAGGGCCCACTCACAGTTTCGTACATGCAATGAAGCGTTAGCTGACGTCCGCGAGCACTGGGACCCGAATATCCGGTAGCCACAGGGGCCCTCTCGCCGGGGCCAGCCTCGCACCTGCCGTGGGCAGGCCCAGGTGGTGCTTCAGAATCGCGCGCCCCCTCCCGCCGCTTTGTCACCGCGCGGAGGCGCCGAGGCTCGCTTCTTCCCTCATCGGGACCGGCGTTCCGTGGAGCCCCGCGTGGAGTCCGTTTCATGCATCTAGGAAGGTGTTTGTGCGACAGCAATTCAATTACGAGTGTATCCATAGAACATCCTGATGTGATGTCCCCACAGGACGCGGCGGGAAGTATGAGAAATCGAGCATGCTGGATTTTCTGGAATGGTTGGTTTTAGCTTGGCCTTCTCATCCCCGAATGAGGAGGCTTTGTGGCTCGATGGCAATTTCGTGAGGCGTGGAAGAGTGGATTCGTCGCGCTGGGCTTGCTGATGGGAGCCTGCGGAGCGCCCGAGGAAGGCACCGCGGAGCAAGCGGTCTCCTCCGTCGCCACGCCGCTCGTGGCGCAGCAGCTCATCATCACTCCGTCGATGGTTCAGCCCGACGGCATCCGCCCGACGCTGGGGGCGTATCAGAACCTTTATGACGAGCAGACGCTGATTGGGGACCCGCGGGGAGGATGGACGTTCAAGCCCGCGACGACCTGGGGCAACGTCGTCTACACCGAGGACCGGTACCCCATGGGGTTCGTCATCGACCTGGGGGCGCTCTACGACGTGACGGAAGTCGGCGTATTCGACACCTACGACAATGTTGGCTTCGAGGGTTACGTCTACTTCAGCGTGGGTTCTCCCGGTCAATGGACGGCGCTCCCGGCCCTGCTGACCGACAAGTGGGAGCAGTGGAGGTTCATCACCGTCGGACAGCGCACGCGCTACATCCACTTCGCGCGCAACATGAACGGGGCCACCAACGAGGTCGTCATCTACGGCACGCCGGCGAGTGGCGTGCCCAACGTGCCTCCCACGGCCTCGGCGGGCCTGGACCAGACGGTGTATATGCCCACGTCGTCCGCGCAGCTCACGGGCACCGCGAGCGACAGTGACGGGACGGTGGTCTCCCAGCAGTGGTCGCAGGTCTCCGGGCCGAGCACCGCGTCGCTCACGGGCGCCAATACCCTGTCCGCCACGGCGTCGAACCTGGTGGTGGGGCTCTACGAGTTCGAGCTCCGCGTGACGGATGATGGCGGCGCCGTGGCCACCTCACGCACGAAGGTGCGGGTGGAGCCTTCCCTCAACGGGCAGGGCACGATGCAGAATATCTACAAGTCGTCGACCCCCGGCCACCCGTCCGAGAAATATGGCTATGCCTTGTACCTACCGCCGGGCTACGCGACGCGTGACACGTGGCCCATCGTCATCTTCCTGCACGGCGCTGGGCAGCGAGGGAATGGTGGCGAAGGGAATAGTGGCGATCGGTTGTACAAAGTCCGAAGCGAGGGGCTCGCGTCATACTTCGACAAGTTCGGGAAGGACTATCCCTTCATCCTCGTGGCGCCGCAGACTGCCAACCTGTGGAACGACTATGAGGCCCAGACGGACCTGAACGTCTTCATCGACCGAATCCTGGCGACGTACAAGGTTGACACGAAGCGCGTGTACCTGACGGGTCTTAGCATGGGAGGCGCCGGGACGTTCGCTTACGCGGGCTTCTTCCCGTCGAAGCTGGCGGCCGCGGCACCGGTCTGCAACGGTGGCTTCGGCGCCTCCGCCACCCTGGCGCAGAACATCGTGAACAGCAACCTCCCCCTCTGGGCGACGCATGCCATCAATGACGCGTGGACCGGGACGCGCGACTGGTTCACCCGGCTGGGGCAGGCGATGGGCAGCACGGGAACCCTCATGGACACGTACACCTATCCGAGCCGGGATCAGACCGCGTTCTTCCGGCCGGCCACCCTAAGCTGGGAGTGGGTGGATGGCTACACGTCCACGGACGCGAGCGGCAATCCCCCCGAGCGGCCGATGATCTTCTCGCTCTTCCATACGGGGGGGCACAGCATCTGGGACCGCGTCTACTATGCGGAGCCCAAGATGCTGAGCTGGATGCTCGCGCAGCAGCGCCCCTGAGCGCGCTCCGTCCGGCGTGAGCCGGGTCTGCTTTGCCCAGGCCCGGCTCCTGCGCGCCTCGTGACGCGGCGCGATTCACGCCTCGCGTCACGACCAAGATTCGGTCGCTGCGCCATGAGTGCGTCAAGACCCCGTCAAGCAGCGCGTCAATGCGAGTGACCGAGGCGCGCGGGCTTCGCGCGCCCCTGCTCGGCGAGGAGGTCCGAAATCACCTTCAGGCTCATGGCCACGCCAGGTCGTTGTAGGCGTCCCGGGCACGCCGGGCACTCGCGACGCTCCGCACGCGGTACAGCCCCGGCGCCGTCACCCGCACCGTGGCCGTGCCGTTGCCCTGGCGGTTGAGGTCCGCCGTCCCATGCAACCACCGCACGCGCCACTCAGCGCCTGCAGGCTGGAGCTCAGCAACCCCACCCCGACGCGACGATGCGGACGCTGCCGCACAGGCGCAGCCGCCGGTGAAGCGCTCGGGTCCTTCCACGCTCATCCCGCTTTGCGACGGAAGTGGAGCGCCTGCACGCCGGACTTGAACCGCTGCGTCGAGAGGAGCTCGAGATGCCGCGCACTCGACAGGCCATGGAACAACGTCGGCCCGCGGCCACTGATGATGGGATGAACGACGATGCGGTACTCCTCGATGAGCCCCCACTCCTCGAGCGCAGCCGCGAGCTTGGGCGCTCCGACGAGGACACCCCGCTCGGTCTTCGCTTTCAGCGCCGAGATCGCCTCGCGAAGGTCACCCTCCACCTTGATCGTGTTCTGCCACGGAAAGTCGCTCCGCGAGCCCGACACGACGTACTTCGCCTTCGCCTCGAGCTTCTGTGCCCACTCGCGCATCGCGCGCGGCGCCTTTTCGTCGCGTGCCACCGCGGGCCAGGCTCCCTCCATCAGCTCGTAGGTGTTGCGCCCGAAGAGCATCGCCCCGCTCTGCTCCATGAGCTGCCTCCAATAGTCGTGCAGCTCGTCGTCCACGATCCCCTGGGTGTGATCGATGCACCCGTCCAAAGTCACATTGAGACCGAAGGTGAGGAGGCCCATGGCGTGGGATTCTACGAAAAGCGCGCCTTGAGCGCAGCAGCCCGAGCCATCGACGCAATGCCCCATCCCCGGTGGGTATCGGCGAGCAGAAACTCGACACCATCCAATCCATCACCCGGATCTGCTGCGCACTGCGCGCAGAAACCAGACCTGCCCCTCGCCCCACTCCAAGCCCGTTCGTCCGGTGGCAGTGGACGCGACAGTAGCGGACGGAGCCAAGCCGCCCGGCGGTCAGGCGCGGCTGGCCCAACGGCCACCCGCGGCGGCCGTGGACGCGGGCCAGGCCGGCCGCCATGGGCCACGAAGCCGCCTGGGCAGAGCTTCGTCCCTGCACCTGCGCGCGCCTCGAAGCATGCGACATTCACCCACCTCAGCGCGTCGCCCGCGAGCCCACGCGCGCCACCACCACGCACTCCTTGTGAAGACGGCGCCGAGAGGAGCAGAACCATGGACGGGAGGCCCCCACCATGTAGTTTGCGGACATTCAATCGGTCCCCGATTGAATGGGGCCCCAGCCCCTTCTTTGAAACCGCTGGATATCACTCGGTTTTCGGCCCTCAGAGAGTTTGAGTCCTCTCAGAGAAAAACCGAGAACGAGTTCGCGCAGGGCTTCTTTCGGGGAGCAAAAAAAGAAGGCCCTGCCCTAAACCGGCAGGGCCTTTTTGCTTTTCGCAGCTTCCCGCTTGATTCCCTGGGACCGCTCTTCCACCCGTTTGGGAGAGAGAGGCCAAGAGTGGTTGACAGTCTTGTCAGCCACCACGGGCGGCCGATTCCAACAATCCACGGCCCAGGGTTGCTTCGCTTCCCTCCCGCCAGGACAGCTCGGAGCATTTCAGCGGCGGGTTGGCCCCTCGTGGCAGTCAACCGAGAGAACGGAACGTGAAGCGCCACCTCGACAGTCTTCGAGCCCAGAAGCCCCTGCTCTGGAACCACCAACTTCAGTCCCGCGCCAACAACGGCGGCCGGAGCGTTGCCCAGGTTTTCGATGACGTAGGACACGAAGACAAACAACGCCCCCGGATGTCTCTTCGTTGACGAGTTGATTCCCGACAGGCGTGCGTTCCTGGGCGCCGCTAATGATGTAAGCGATTCGCCAAGAACGAAGCGGTCTCCGACACGAGTCTGTCGGAGCAAGTCAAGCCGCGTCAGCAATGCAAGACGCCCGTAGCAGTCTCTCTCGTAGGACAGTCCAGGGCCCACAGTCCGCATGGCGAGCTGCACGCCAGCCGATGCCAACTGGCGCACGAGGAGCGACAGCTTCAGCTTAATGCCAGTACCGCTCCGCTTCCTTTATCCGGCGACGCTCATTCTGCATCTCCGGAGGACTGGCGCCGAAGAGCGCGAGCATGCAGGCCCGCACCGTCGAGGCATGCTCGTCCACACCAAGCTCATCCAAGCCCTTCAGCACGAATTCCACGGCGGCCGGGGCAAAGCCCCCCGATACTCGCGCATCGGAACCGCTGCGGGCCGCCCGCGCCAGCAGGTGAAACGAGCGGCAGCGCCCCTCGCGGATCCGTCAACGGCGGGGCTTCCATGCCGGAGTCACTTGCTTTGAGCACGACGTAGAACATCACGCTTGGATTGATGAATAGGGAGTGGAACTCATCAGCAGGCAGAGGATGTACGCCCCACCTCACCGCCGCCGCGTCGCCCCTGGTGCAGCCCCGAGTCGAGCCGCACAGCCCGACCCGCCGCGACACCCATCACCATCCACCCGAGCAACGCCTTATTAGAAAACAGGAAAACACAGGCGCTTGACTTTGCCGCTTGCGAGGGGATGTTCAAAATCCATATCGTTTTTGCTCCCCAAACCAAGGAGTGACATGCCTATTACAATCAGCCTCACCGAGGCGCGCGCCATCGCCAAGGATGCCTATCTGTATGGATGGCCTCTCTCCGAGAATTACAACACGATCCATGCCTACTCCATTGATCCGGAGAACCCGAACTACAAGGCTCCCTTCAATCAGATCTTCAATGACTCCAAGGTGTTCACCCCGGCGGACACGGCCATCGTGACGCCGAACTCCGATACCCCCTACTCATTCATCAGCGTGGACCTCAGGGCAGAGCCCCTGGTGATCAGCGTGCCGGCCATGGTGCCGGACAACCGCTACTTCTCGTTCCAGTTGATCGACCTCTACACGTACAACTTCAGCTACATCGGCACGCGGGCTACCGGGAACGGTGGCGGCCACTTCCTGCTGGCGGGCCCCTCGTGGGAGGGCGGCGGGGACAGGTCCGATTTCGCTGGCATCTGCTACAGCGAGAGCCATTTCGCCCTGCTGATCGGACGCACGCAACTCTTCGACCCGGGTGAAATCTCCGCCGTCCAGGCCCTCCAGAGTCAGTACAGGGTCCAGACCCTGAGTGAGTTTCGCGGAGACTCGAAGCCGCCCCCTGCCCCTCCCATCAAGTGGCCGCTCCCCGTCACGGGAGCCAAGGGCAAGACCCCCGAGGTCTTCGGCGTCATCAATTTCATGCTCCAGTTCTGCCCCACCAATCCCACCGAGGTGGGGCTGATGGAGCGCTTCGCTCGAATCGGAGTGGGCGCCGGCCTGCCGTTCGATGTGAAGTCCCTGAGCCCCGACATGCTCAAGGCTTTCGAAGACGGCATTGCCGATGCCTGGAAGGACTTCGACGACCTCAACAGGCAAGTCGCCGCGGGCGAGGCGGACTCGAACGACTTTTTCGGTACGCGAGAAGCCAACAACAACAACTACCTGTACCGCTTCGCGGGAGCGAAGATCGGCATCTACGGGAACTCCAAGGAGGAAGCCATCTACCCGATGTACAGCGTGGATGATGAGGGCCAGATACCGGATGGCTCGACGTCTCGATACGCGATCACCCTCCCCAAAGACGACATGCCACCGGCCCAGGCGTTCTGGTCCATCACGATGTATGATGCCAGGACCCAATTGCTCATCAACAACCCCCTCGAGCGCTACCTGGTGAATAGCGCGATGCTGGAGAAGGGCGAGTTCAAGCCGGGGGATGACGGCTCCATCACCTTCTACCTCCAGACGACCTGCCCTCCAGTGGAAGTGGGGGGGAAGATGAACTGGCTGCCCGCCCCCGCGGCCCCGTTCTACGCGGTCATGCGAATCTACGTCCCGGAGCCTCGCGCATACGAAGGCACGGACAGGTGGAGTCCCCCTCCGATGAAGCGCGTGGGCCCCGCGTCGGAGAAGAGCAGCTGACCCACTCTGGTACGCCGGAGTCGCTCGCATCTCGCATCTCCAGGCGGGCCTGATTCACGACACATCTGACTGAGTCGTGAATCAGTATGAGCCCAGGAGAGTGAACACGGGATGTGGGCGCGCGCGGAGGAAGGGCAGCCAGACGCGCTTCCCAACGCGCACCTGAGACTCATCATGGGGAACAACCATGGATGAGAACGCGGACGCCGGACGTGGCGCGTACCCGTCCGCGGAAGCCTTGTCAGCAACGATGGTCAGATTCGCACCTTGCCGCCACGGCTGGCGCGATACCCAATACGTCAAAGTCGAGCGTCCCACCTACCGTCCGCGCCCCAGCCGCCCTGCAAGCCTTACCAACCCATCCAGTGTTCGAGGCATGGCGGGGCTGGCTCGACAACGCCTGCGGAGGCCTGCCCTCGCAGGCCGCGGACGCCGGCCAGGCCGGCCGCCATGGACCACGGAGCCGCCTGGGCAGAGCTTCGTCCCTGCATCTGCGCGCGCGTCGAGGCCATGCGACCTTCGCCTACCCCATGCTTCGCCCGCGAGCCCACGAGCAATGCCGCCACGCACTCCTTGCGAAGCGGGCGCCGAGAGGCGCAAAACCATGGACGGGAGGCCCCAACCATGTAGTTTGCGGACATTCAATCGGTCCCCGATTGAAGGGGGCCCCAAGAGCCTCCGAGAGCGCCAAGACTCCGCACAGTGCCCACCCTCCTGCGGGTTCGTGGTGCTTCGGCGGTCCCGCTGGTGCGTGGCGCATCCAACGCCTCTCAGTCCCAAGGCGCCCCGCGCCAGGCAACCCCGGAGGAAGGGCCTCCTCCGGGAAGCGTCGCGCTTACCAAAGTGGGCAGCGTAGAGCCAATCTCGAAATTGAGCGAGACAACCCGCTGAAGTCTGATGGGTTTCCGCAGCGGCTCGATACCTGGCGGCAGGTGTGAGCGAACTCGACGAGCGAGTCTGGGACGAGCGTGGCGTGAAGCTGATTGCCGCATACCGCAGGGGCCGCAAGCGCAAGGCCCCCAGGACGGGCGCGAGCCGCGGCGCTACGAGCGACACTGGAAGGTGGAACGCTACTTCGCCTGGCTCCGCTTCTTCCGGCGCCTCGTCACCCGCTACGAGGTGAAAGCCGAGAACTTCCTCGGGTTTCTCCACCTCGCCTGCGCTCTCATCCTCATGCGCCAATTCTGAGATCGGCTCTACTGACGCAGAGCAACTCAAACATCACGCAGCGGCCACGAACACAGCACACCCCAATCGACTCCCTCTTGGTCGGACGCCCGAAGCGCAGGGCCTCCAAGGGCTTCGTGCCCCACGAGCTCGACGAAGCCCACAGTTCCAGGCACGCTCCAGATCACAGGATGTCAGCACCGTTCTGCTGACGTCACGAGCCGGTCACAGCCACGGTCACGAGGCTTGCCTGGAGGCCCACCCCTCGGGGTGCCGACCGCCCTTCGGCCCTTGCACCGTGCGCAGATATCTTTGGGCTTCGCGTTCTCCAAGTACTCCGCGTGACCGCATGGACAGGACTGCCACCTTCTTTCGATGACACCCGACGATCCCAACCATTTCACGGCAGCTTTCCCGTGTCATGACAGTCGATTGCGCTTCGCACTTCGGGGTCCTTCACATGGCCGATTCCCGGACCTCCAGTCCGGTGAGTCGACACCCGATCGAAACCTCATGACCCCATTCCGAAGTCTGTGGCTCGCGGCCGCCCTACTGATGGCCGCCTGTGGAACGACTGAGCTCGCGCAGCCCGACGACGTACAGGATGCGACGACGGCCCAGGGCCTCTCCACGCTCTCCGTGCGAGGAACCACCAGCGCGAGCGGCCTGGCCACCACCACCCTCTCCATCCCCACCCCCGTCGGTACGGCCGCCGGAGATGTGTTGGTGATGCAGCTGAGCAATCGCGAGGCCGTCACCGCCGTCGCCACCCCACCCGCTGGCTGGACGCTGCTGCGCTCCGAGCAGAGCGCCTCGGCCATCAAGTCCTGGCTCTTCCTCCGCGTGGCCAGCGCGGCCGAGCCGAGCAGTCACACCTTCACCCTCGACCTCGCCAGCTCCATGGCGGCCACCCTGGTCGCGGTGTCGGGCGCGGATCCGCTCCAGCCGATCGACGTGCACGTGGGCCAGAAGAATGGCAACAGCGCGAGCCTCGCGCTGCCCGTCGCCACCACGTCGTCCGCGAACGGCCTCGCAGTGTGGTTCTCGGCCCAGGTCTGGGGAGGCGCCGCGTGCCCCGCGGTCCACACCCCTCCGACGGGCTTCACCGAGCAGCTCGACACCTGCCTCGTCTCGTCGTCGCGCGGCGTGCTGCACAGCGCCGCCACCTCGGAGCTCGGGGCCGCAGGTGCCCAGCCCGCCTTCACCGGCAGCTCCACGCTCCCCAACACCAACATCACGCACGCGGTGGTGCTGCGTCCCCTCCAGCCGCCGGCCACCGGGGAGATCACCCTCGTCGGCACCACGCACGCGAGCGGCAAGACGGTCACCAGCCTGACCCTCTCGACCCCTACGGGCGTCGCCGCCGGTAACGTGCTGCTGGCGCACCTTGCGAACCGGAACCAGATCGGCGCCGAGCTCACCCCGCCTGCGGGTTGGACGCTGGTGCGCACCGACATGAGCACCTGGAGCATCCGCGGCTGGATCTTCGTCCGCGTCGCCACCGCCAGCGAGCCCGCGAGCCACACGTTCCAGAGTTCCATCGCGAGCAACCTCGTCGGCAACCTCGTGGCGTATGCCGGCGTCAATCCGGCCAACCCGATCGACACGCACGCCGGCAAGAGCAACAGCGGCTCGACGGCCTTCACGACGCCGCAGCTGAGCACCTCGACCGCGGGCGGGGCTGCCGTCTGGTTCGGCGCGCAGGCGTGGACCGGCGCCGCGTGTCCGACCCCGGCGATCGAGCCCCCCGTGGGCTTCGCCGAGACCTACGACACCTGCTTGGTGTCCTCGTCCCAGGGCCTCGTCTTCAACGCCGCCTTCATGCCCCTCGCCGGTGCCGGCATCCAGGGACCGTTCAACGGGAGCTCGACGTTCGCCGAGACCAACGTCGCGCAGGTCGTCGCCCTTCGCCGCGCCGAGGTCGCACCGTCCTCGGGGGTCGCGTTGCGTGGGAGCTCGCGCCACAGCGGCCTGTCGATCGCTTCGCTGTCGATCCCCAAGCCGTCGGGGACCGAGGCCAACGACGCGCTCATCGCGCGGGTGACCGTGCGCAACAACATCTCCGCGACCGTCACGCCGCCCGCCGGCTGGACGTTCCTGCGCTCGGAGCAGAGCGCCTGGGCCATCCGCACCTGGATCTTCTACCGCGTCGCGGGCGCCTCCGAGCCCGCGAGCTACGCGTTCGGACTGGACGCGACCACCCACATGGCGGGGAGCGTGGAGGCCTTCAGCGGCGTCGATCCGATCCAGCCAATCGACGTGCACGCAGGCCAGAAGAACGGCGACTCCGCGTCGTTCACCGTGCCCGACGTGGTGACCGGCAGCGCGGGTGGCCTCGCCGTCTGGTACGGCTCACAGGTCTGGCCGGACGCCACCTGCCCTGCCACCGGCATCGAGCCGCCGCTCGGCTTCACCGAGGCCTTCGACGCGTGCCTGGGTCACACCAATGGACTGCTCTTCAATGCGGCCTACCGGTCGCTCACCGCGCCGGGCCTCCAGACGAGCCTCTCCGGCAGCTCCGCGTTCGTGCAGACCAACACCGCGCACGTGATCGTCCTGCGCGCCGCCAACGCCCCCAGTTGCATGGTCGGCGACACGTACGCGAGCACCTTCACGCTCCAGGGCACCGTGACCGCGCCGGAAATCGTGGAGCCCTCGGGCCTGGCCGCGAGCCGCGTGGTCGGCAACGCGCTCTACGTGCACAACGAGGACACCACCGCGATCGTCGCGATCAACCCCCTCAACGCGAGCACGATCGGCACGTTCAACGTGACCAACGTGACGCCGGCCGACTGGGAGGACCTCGCAACCGGGCCCTGCCCGAGCGGCTCGTGCATCTTCATCGGTGACATCGGGAAGTGGAGCGCCAACTTCCCTCCGGGTGGCAGCCCCACGTCGTTCACGATCTACCGCGTGCCCGAGCCGGATCTCGCCAACGGCCAGACCTCGGGGGGGCTCGTCGCCGAGGCCTTCCCGTTCGTCTATCCGGACGGCGCGAAGGACGCGGAGTCGCTGATGGTGCACCCCACCACCGGGGACATCTACGTCGTCACCAAGAACGGGGGCACGGGGCAGAGCGGCGTGTACAAGTTCCCCCAGCCGCTGACGCCGGGCGTGCAGGCCACGCTGATCCACGTCCACACGATCCAGCTGCCGCTGAACGGAGACGCCAACTTCTCGGCCGCGACCGCGGCGGCGATCCACCCATGCGCGGATCGCTTCCTCCTTCGCACCTACCGCACTGTCTACGAGTTCCGTGCGACGCCGGGACTTGGCTTCGAGTCGGCCGTCTTCGCGACGCCCGTCACGCTGACCGACACCTCCGAGGGCCAGGGTGAGGCGATCGAGTACGAGGCCAACGGCGCGAGCTACTTCACGATGAGCGAGAGCCCCTCGCCCTTCAGGCTCAAGCGCGTGCCCCTGCGGTAGGACCGCGTCGACACGCCGAGGAGCAAGGCCGGTCGTGGGGCACGTCCCCATGGCCGGCCTTGCTGTTCCGAGCTGGGAGCTCGCGCTCGGCGCCGCCGTTCACGCGGTCGTACACACGGCGTCCCGCCTGAAGCCCAGGCACACCCGCAGACCGGAGCATGAGCACCGGTCCCCGCGCGCATCGCCGGGCCTGATGCCTCTCCTCGGAAGCGACGTGCGGCACGGAGGTCTCCGCGTCAGACTCCTTGCGAACCTGCGGGGCAGCTGCGCCCGCTGCGAGGGAGTCCACGCGATGGAGATGGGAGTAGCCCAGTTCCGTAGACACCCGAGATGTGATGGAAGGAGCCCGGGATGTCCGCGAACGAGGAGAAGCAGAAGAAGCCCAGGAGGCCGCGCCGAGAGTTCACAGTCGAGTACAAGGCCCAAGTCTACTTCTGCGACCCGCAGAGCCCCTGGCAGCGAGGGACGAACGAGAACACCAATCGCCTTCTGCGCCAGTACTTCCCCGATGGGACGGACCTGTCCTCCTACTCGCAGGCCCAGCTCAACGCGATTGCAGCTCGCCTCAACCGACGCCCACGCAAGACGCTCGATTTCCTTTCTCCTGCGGAGAAGCTAGAGAGCGTGTTGCGCTGAACGGTTGAGCGTGCCGCGGCCTTCTTCGCGAAGGAGATGAAGTGAAGTTCTCCTTCATCCACGCGGAGAAGGCCCTTTTCCCGGTGGCAGTCCTCTGTCGTCACCTGGGCGTCTCGCGCAGCGGCTACTACGCCTGGGCGAACAGACCCGAGTCCGAGCACAAGAAGAGCGACCGGGCCCTCCGCATCGAGGTGCTGGCCATCCACCAGGAGAGCCGAGGGACGTACGGGGCTCCGCGCGTGCACGCGGAGCTGAAGGCGCGAGGTCGGCGCGTGGCTCGCAAGCGCGTGGCGCGACTGATGCGCCAGGCGGACGTGCGCGCTCGGCCCCGTCGCCGCTTCGTGCGAACCACCGACTCGACCCACCGCCATCCGGTGGCGCCGAACACGCTGGAGAGGAACTTCCGCCCCGGCCAGCCCAATCGCACGTGGGCCGGCGACATCACCTACGTGTGGACCGAGGAGGGCTGGTTGTACCTGGCGGTGCTGCTGGACCTCTTCAGTCGCAATTGAGTGCAGCATGTCGCGCAAAGGCAACTGCTGGGACAACGCGGTGGCGGAGAGCTTCTTCTCCACTCTGAAGCTGGAACTCGTCTACGTCACCCGCTTCAAGACGCGCGAGCAGGCCCGGTGCGCACTGTTCGAGTACATCGAGGTATTCTACAACCGGAAACGGCGCCACTCCGCCCTGGGCTATCTCAGCCCCGTCGAGTTCGAGCGAGTGGCCACAACAAGTAGGCTGGCAGCGTAACCAACTTGTCTACGGAACCGGGCCACGCCCAGTCATCCCAGCTGGTCCGCCGAGGCGACAACCAGGCTGACATTGGGGGGCGCCACCCGCGTGGAGGGCTCGCGGCCCCACACGTTTGCCGTGCCCTCGAGCTTGTTGCTGTCGGGGTTGCCCTTACGGAGATGCAGCCCGCCTTGAAGTCGAAAGAGACCACCACCTTGACGGCACTCTCGCGCGCGAGTTCTTCCCAGCTGGGCACGGTGCACCCGGCAAGCATCAGCCCCAGTGCCACGCGCCACGGAATCAGCCCCCTCATCGCACACCTCTCTGCACCGTGGCAGTCCCCTTGTCTCCTATGAGGAGCCACGTCACCACCGCTCCGGCCGCCGCCATGCCCGCCGTCCCAAGGAGGATGTTGGCCGTCGTCGCACTGCGCTGTGCCTGCGCATGCGGCCCCATCATCTCTGTGCGAAACAGCGTCCCTCGCACCTCATCGAGCTGGCGCCGGGACGACAGGCCGCAATACGTCCCCACACCTCCGGCAGCGACTCCCACTCCCAGCAGCACCACGCTCACGATTGGCACACTGCGCGTCCACGGTCTCTCCGCCACCAACTGCCTCGATGCTTCGTCAGGACGAGCGGGCACCAGGTCTGGCCGCGCCACCTGCTCCCGGGGCTCCGCCGGAAGGGGCGATACCTTGTCAAGCTCCGGAGGTATCACGCGATCCGGCGCCGGAGGCCGTGACTTCGCGAGCTGGAGCATGTCCGTGCGCGTCCGGGCTCGCTCCGCCTGGACCTTCTCCTGTTGTGACTCGAACGCAGCCACCACCTTGGGAGCAGTGCGGAGCGGCAGCCGAGCATCAGGATTGAGCATGAGCGCCGACCGGAACGCAGCGCGGGCCGCCGCCCATCTGCCCAGGTCGGCGCTGATGAGGCCCATGTAGAGAGAGCGGGTGACCTCCTCCTCCGTGCCATGGCTCACCTTGCTGGCGCGTTCGAGCTGCTCCAGCGCCAGCTCATACTCGAGTTCCTCGTAGAGGCGCACGGCCTCGGCAATATGGCGTTCAACCTCAGTTTCCGCCCGGGCGGCGCGCGGTGGCAGGACCACCAACAGGCTCACGGCGAGCGATAGGCATCTCCCCCAGGGGCGAGAATTCGACATACAAGAATCGTCTCCCAATCAACAAACTCCAGAAACTTCGGAGGATGGGTACCCTATTGGGCGCGTCAGTCATCCGGGCAGTGAAGCCTCTGCCCGAGCACATCGAACGCCTCGACGGTGCTCGCAACGGCGGGACTGGCCGGGTCCTCCTCGGCGAGCAGTGCCCAGCTCAGCAACTCCAGACTGGCCTCCTCAATCCCCCATTGAGTAGTCCAGGATCGGCACCGACGTCGGAACCGTTCTATCTAACATCGTCCCGTCCCCTATCTGTCCGCACTGATTGCGTCCCCAGGCCCAGAAGGTGCCATCCCGTTGCACCGCCAGGGTGTTCGACCAGCCGGCGGCGATGGAAACCACCTCTCCAATCCCATACACCCGCACCGGCATCCGGCTGCCGCTGGCCGTTCCGAACCCCAGTTGGCCTCTTTCGTTGCTTCCCCAGGCCCAGACGCTCCCGTCCCGGCCCAGGGCCACCGTGTGGTCGCCCCCTCCGGAGACGGCGAAAACGTCCTCCGGAATCGCAACCTGCACGGGCGTGAGACGGAGAGTGGCCGTCCCATCTCCGAGCTGCCCCCAGTTGTTCCGCCCCCAGGCCCACACGGTGCCATCCCGCATCAAGGCCACGGTGTGGTCCCCGTGGGAGTCCACCGTCTTGGCCTCCGTCAGCCCCCAGACCCGGCCGGGCACGGAGCGGTTCTCCCCCGTCGAATCCCCGAGCTGACCATTCCCGTTGAACCCCCATGACCAGACCGTGCCACCTCTTTGCAAGGCCACGGTGTGAATGGCGCCCGCAGCCACCGCGACGACGTTCGAGACGCCAATCACCTGCACGGGGCTGAAGCGATTGACGTTGCTCCCGTCCCCCACCTCTCCGTTGACGTTGTGGCCCCACGCCCAGACCGTGCCGTCGCGCCGCAGCGCCACGGAGTGGGCCAGCCCCACGGAGATGGCAGTCACCTCCGCAAGGCCTGGAACCTGGGTGGGCCCCCTCGTCGTGGGAGCCGCCGCTCCCAGGCCGAGCTGGCCCCACTCGTTGTTCCCCCATGCCCACACGGTGCCATCCTGACTCAGCGCCACCGTGTGGTAGCGACCCGCCGCAACGGCGATGACGCGGGTGAGGCCCGGAACCGCCGCGGGCACCTCACGGCTGAGGGTCGTGCCATCCCCGAGCGCACCCCAGTCGTTACATCCCCACGCAAGCAGCGTTCCGTCCTGGCGCAACGCCACCGCGTGGTTCTCCCCCGCGGAGAAGAGCGCTTCATCCGTGGTGCTGGAACAGTTGTTGTCCTTGCCATCGAGAACCTCGAACCTGCCGGGACCGCGCTCCGCGTCATTGTCATCGCAATCTCCCGCGAGAGCGACATGCGCCGGGGGCGGGACACAGGCCGACACCGCGTCGCCCGCCCCCACCCCGTCGCCATCCCTGTCCGCGTAGAAATCCCTCATGAAGCCTTCATCGTTCAGGCCATCACAGTCGTTGTCGACCCCGTCACACACCTCCGCGACGCCAGGATGGAACAGCGCACCGACACCGGGACGGTCGTCACAATCATCCGCCACCGTGGAGTAGCCCTTGGGCACGCGCCCGCAGATGCGACGGCCCTCTGCGCCGGCGGCTCCGTACCCGTCTCCGTCCTCATCGGGATAGGCCAGGATGACCTCCTTCGGGCAGAGGTCGTCGATGCTCGGAACCACACAGCCCGCTCCCAGCAGGAGCAGGCATTCCATCAACCGTGAAAGGCGAATCATTAATCAGGCCTTTCCGTCCAGCATCCTCAGTGTCGGGATGTGGACGTACTTGAAGTAGTCAGGGCTGGGCAGCGGACGGAGCTTGGCGCCCTTGCTGCCCGAGTTGTCGTAGCGGTAGTGGACCCCGTTGATCTTCCCGGCGTACAGGCCGCCGTACCAGTTGGCCCCCCCCCAGGCGTGGCCCTTGCCCGTGGAGAGGACCGCACCCGGCTTGAGCGAGTTCCGGAGCAATCCAGGGGGCGACCCAGGGGTGTCCAGGCTCTCGGGGAGAAAGAGGGAACGTGCCAGCCCGTGTCCCAAAAAATCTCCGAGGAACTCGCTCGGTCAGCGTTCTCTCTCCAGAGCCTCCATATCCGTAAAAGCTGAATTTCATGCGGAGTCCCCCAATGCGGACATGTCCCCAGGAAGCGACGCTGACGGACTTTCTTGCCGGGCTGCTTTCCGAAGAGCACCGGACGCATGTTCTTGCCCACATGGAGAGCTGTGCGGACTGTCGGTGGGTCCTGGCGGCGGGAGAGGGCGCAGGGGCCCTGTCCAGTGCTCCGGAGGTCGTCGCGAAGGAGCCTTTGCCCCCGCTGCTCCTTCCTGGCGCAACGGTTTCCCGCTACGTGGTGCGGGAGCGCCTCGGCTCCGGAGCCATGGGCGTCGTGCACGCCGCGGATGATCCGGAGCTCGGCCGCCGGGTCGCCCTCAAGGTGCTGCGCCCCGAGGGGCGCCAACGCGAGGAACTGCAGCAGCGGCTGCTGCGCGAGGCACAGGCACTGGCCCGACTCTCCCACCCGAATGTCGTCACCCTCTACGACGTGGGCACCTTTGGCGACGGTGTCTTCCTGGCCATGGCATTGGTGGAGGGCACCACCCTGGCGGAGTGGATGAAGCAGCCGCGTCCCTGGAAGGAGGTGCTACGGGTCTTCCTCGAAGCCGGAAAAGGCCTGGCCGCCGCGCACGCCGCGGGACTGGTGCACCGCGACTTCAAGCCCGCCAACGCCCTCCTCGGGAAGGATGGGCGCGTCTTCGTGACGGACTTTGGCATCGCCCGGCTCCTCCACCAGGAGGAGGGCGCGTCACTCCAGGAGCATGCCGAGCCCCCTGTCACTCCCATGGGCCAGCTCACCCGGACGGGCCAGCTTCTGGGCACGCCCGCCTACATCGCCCCGGAGCTGGTGCGAGGCCAGCGCGCGGATGCCCGCTCCGACGAGTTCAGCTTCTGTGTGGCACTCCACGAGGCCCTCTTCGGCGCGCGTCCCTTCCAGGGCGAGACACTGAAGGAGCTGGTCCAGTCCTCTGAGCAAGGGCGGCTGAGCCCTCCGAAGCGTGACGTGAAGGTGCCGGCCCGGGTTCGACGCGCGGTCCTCCGGGGGCTCAGCGCGAAGCCCGAGGAGCGCTTCCCCACCATGCAGTCCCTGCTGGCGGCCCTCGCGCCACCGCCGCACCGCAGACTCGTGCCGCTTCTCGTCACGACGGCCCTGGCCGGAATGATGGGAATCCTCGCGGCCTACGGGACAACGGCGCAGCGGCGCGAGGCCAGCTGTGAGCAGGACGCGGAGAAGGTCGCGGTGGCCTGGAGTCCCGCGCGCCGCGAGCGGGTCCGCGCAGCCTTCCTCGCCACGGACGTGGCCTCTGCCGCCCAGGCCTGGGAGAAGTTCGCGGCGGTGCTGGATGCCCACACCGCTCAATGGCGGGCGCTTCGCACGGAAGCCTGTCGGGCCGCGACAGGCGACACCGCGGACCAGGCCAGGCAGACCGCCGCGTGCCTCGATGCGCGGCTCTGGCAAATCGCCGCTGTCACGGAGGTGCTGGAGAAGGCCGACGCGCAGACGGTGCAGAACGCGCGCCAACTGGCGGTATCTCTCGAGGGCCTCGTCGGATGCCGGGACACGCCGGGGCTCTCCAGCCGACCCCAGCCGCCCGATGACCTCCGCGCCCAGGTGGATGAGGCACGGCACAAGCTGGCGCTGGCCCACGCCCACCTCGTGTCGCACCGGTTCAAGGAGGGCCTCGCGATGACGTCCGCCCTCCTCGAAGAGATGAAGGGGCTCGGCTACAAGCCGCTGGAGGCAGAGGTGTTCCTGGCCCACGGCACGTTCCTCGGGGGCCTCAACAAGACAAAGGAGGCGGAGGCGTTCTTCTACCAAGCCCTGTGGGCGGCCGAGGCCGCGGGTGACGAAGAGACAGAGGCGCGGACCTGGCTGGAGCTCATCTGGGTGGCGGGCGAGGAACAGTCCCGCCCCGACGAAGCGGAGAAGCTCGTCCGGCACGCCCAGGCCGCCGTCGAGCGGCTGGGGCGGGAGCGCTTCCCGGACATCACGACGGAGCTGCACTCGCGCCTGTCGTCGCTGCGGGAGCATCAAGGCCATCTCGCCGAGGCGGAGAAGGAGGCACTCCAGGGCCTGGAGTTCTCGCGCAGGAGGAATGGCCCGGACAGCCTCCGTACGCCCAACCTCCTCCACCAGTTGGGACGCATCCGCTTTGTCCAGGGCCGCTATGAGGACGCGCTGAGACTCCACCGCCAAGCCCTGGAGCTGCGCGAGCGCGTACTGGGCCCCGACAACCCGGCCCTCGTAACTTCCTACAACCGGGTCGCCACGGCGTCGCTGGAGATGGGCCGGCACGCCGAGGCCGTCAGCGCCTGGCGCAAAGCCCTGGCCCTCCAGGAGGCGTCCTCCAACCCGGAGATCACCCCCCTGGGGACGGTGCTGCTCAACCTCGCCGGGGTCTCGCGCATCGAGGGCCGGCTGGAGGAGGCGCGGTCCATGATCGAGCGGGCGCGCGCCATCTTCGAGCGGGCCCGGGGCCCCAACCACCTCACCGTCAGCTTCGCGTTCTCGGAGCAGGCGGTCGTCTCCAACGAGGCGGGCCAGAGCACCGAGGCGCTTGCCCTTGCTACCGAGGCCCTGGAGCGCGTCCGGCGCGGACTGGGCCCGGACACGACGCGCGCCGCCCTACCGCTGACCGTCCGGGGACAGGTGCACCTGAAGGCGCGCCGCTTCCCCGAGGCCAGGCGTGACCTGCTGGACGCGCTGAAGCTACTGGAGGAGGCGCATGGCCTGGAGGGCGGGAGGACGGTGACAGTGCTCCTGCCCCTGGCCGAGCTGGCCCTGGCGACCCGGGCGCCTGCGGAAGCGCTCACGTACTGCGAGCGCGCACGAAAGGTCACCGAGAAGGTCCAGGGCCCAGAGTCCGTGGATTCCGCGAGCGCGCTGACCTGTACTGGAAAGGCACACCTGGCGCTGGGCACTGCGGCACAGGCCATCCCACTGCTCGAGCGCGCCCGGCGCATCCAGACCCGCTGGGGCGATCCCGGTGACGCGGAGGCGGCTGGGAGGACCGCGTTTCTGTTGGCCCGGGCGCTCCTGGAAACACGCTCCGCCCCGGACCGGGCGCGGGCGCTCGCGATGGCCGAGGAGGCGCGGACGCGGCTGGAGTCCGTGGGCGTCCGAGGCCGGTCGGAGCTCCAGAAGGTGCTGGCCTGGCAGCGGCGAGAGGTGAAGCGATGAACTCACAACCGAAGAGAGGCATCCTGACGGCGCTGCTGCGGGAGCACCTGTCACGGGAGCAGCGCTCGGAGCTGGAGACCGTGGAGGGGCTGGAAGTGCTGCTGCACGAACACGTCGAGGCAGCCCGGACCGGATGGCCCACGTTGCCGCTCCCGGTCGAGTCCTTCATGCGGCACCTCGCCCGGCACCTGCCCGCGGGAAAGGCCTCAGAGGTGATGCGCATCCTCCACGGTGCCGACCTGTACCTCGCGTGCGCTTGCTCCACCGGGGAGCCCTCGGCCCTCCGGGCCTTCGAGCAGGACATCCTCCGGCGCATCCCCGCCCGGCTCGGGAGAGTGTCGCCGAACATGGTGGACGAAGTGCTGCAGGTACTGCGTGAGCGGCTGCTGGTGAGCAGCGGCAGCACGCCCCCGAGGATTGCGACCTATGGAGGTCGAGGGCCCCTACTGACCTGGGTGGGCATCATCGCCGCGCGCATCACCGGGGAGCTGGTGGGCCGGGACGAGCGCCATCAGCTCGTCGCGGAACCTCCCGAGGAACTCGCGCGTCACCTGGCCCCGAGCGACCCCGAGTACGCGCTGCTGCGCGAAGACGCGCGCCAGTTCCTCGTCGAGTCGCTCCGAAAAGCGGTGGCGGTGCTACCTGAGCAGGAGCGTCCCCTGCTGCGCTTGCACCATTTCCATGGGTTCACGATGGACCGGCTGGCGCTCATGTATGGCGGCTCGCGCTCCGGCGTCGCGCGCAAGCTTGCCGATGCCCGCGAGCAATTGCTCGAGCGCGTTCGCATGGAACTCGCGCCAAGGCTGAAACAAGATCAGCTCGCACTGGAGAGCCTTCTCGGACTGGTCAGCAGCCGACTGGATATCAGCCTCCTTGGAATGTTGGACTGAAGCCCGTTACGCTCCGCGTCCATCGGGTGCCCGAACAGCCGGCACTTCTGACGCGCCGACTTCCTGCCTCCTTGTCAGGGAGACGCTTCGCGCCATCAGTGCCCGCGTCGTAGAGGCCAACGACATTGGGGTGAGAGAACTGGGCCGACGCATCTATCTTGCGCAACAGTCGTTGCCTCAGCTCTATCTCGGCGCCGCGACAGGCGCCCGAGCTCGCCCTCGCCTAAGAAACAGCCAGGGCGAACTCGGACGCACGCAGCATCTCATCGTGTGGCACCGGCCCTGTTTGGAGGGTTCGTCCTCGTGACGCAAGGAGGTGTCTTTTCACCGGATGAACATGCGACACGGAGACTGTCGTTCTATCTGGGTGAGGTCTTACCAGGGGCGGCTGCTCACATAGCTGTTGTCACCACTGAACGTGATGGGGTCGGTGCTGCACCCGCCAAGATTGGCATTCGTGGCCTGATCGTGGCCCCAGAGGCGAACCCGGACAGGATCGATCCCACCTTGCGCACCCTCGTTCCACTTATCGCCGTTGTAGGACCAGTACCCGACTTGGTTGTTCTTGAAGACGTTGCCGCTCCCGCAGTCTTCATTGTCGAACCGCCAGTCGCTGAAGATCGCGTAGGCCCCAGCCTGCCAGAACTTGTTTGAGTCGACGATGTTGTTCTTGCTGTTGTGCCTCGTGCGGATCGGATCCCCTGAAATATATCCGAACCGATTATTTCGAATCACACTCGAATTACTGTAATTGGCAAGATAGACGCCGTGAATGGAGCCCGGACTGTCGTCGTTGACGAGGTAGTAGAACCGGTTCCCCTCGATTCGAGTACCCGACGAGTTGGTGACATGGACGCCACCATAGCCTGTCCCGGAGCCTGCTTTATTGTATTTCTCGCCGATATACTGAAAAGTGTTGTTCCTGATGACAATATTGCTTGTCCTGTCTCCAGGCTGACCAGAGATCCTGACGCCTCCATTCCTGAAATACTGAAACGTGTAACCATCGACAACCACGCTGCTGTCACTGGAGTCGAGCGTCATGCCATAACCAGCTGCCATCGTCTCAATGGACGCCTCATCAACGGCGGACCTCATCGCGACAGCAGCCTCCGTCCCGCTGGACTCCAGCCTGGAGCCGTCAATGATCACATCACCCGTTCCGGGCTCAGTCCCGAAGGTGATGTGCCCGCCCGGCGGGGAGTAGGTCCAATGAATCGGCGAGCAGGGATAGTACGTACCACCACGGAGGAGCACTCTGGCTTTAAGCACTCCTCTGTCCATGAGGATCTTCTCCGCTGCGGCGATAGAGGCAACCGCCCTCTCTGGGGTGAGTCCATCCCGAATTCGCGCTTCCCTGGTGCCCGCCATAGGAGCGGCGGAATTCACATACACCGTGACCTCATCGGAGGAGACCACCCCAGCCTGAACGGGCGCGATGATACCGCCCCCGGCGACCCCCATCATGCTGAGAGCCAATACGATAGATTTACGCATACTCCAACGTCCTTTCTGGTACCACGAGGTGATTCTTCATGAACGAAGCACATCTTCGAGAGATGACCTTCCTCAGAGAGGAGTCGAACTGCCCCCGGACCCCGCCAGTCTCTGCAACAACATGGGCCAGTCTGTTCGGCCTTGCAGGCCCCCTTTCGCAATTGGCATCCCGTAACACCTTGGGCGCTGCGGGCGGCGAGGGAATGACCCGTATGGGAACAGGGTGGAGCTACCTGCAGCCTTCAAAATTCAGGCAGACGCATCTCCGCTCTGTGAGTGATTCAACCAAGCAAGGCTGCTCCGGGCTTTCGGGGTAAAAGAGGGAATGACCCGGCGTACGTCCCAAAAAATCATTCGGTCGCTCGTGTTGGTGTGGCCCCCCCTGTACCTACCCAAACTCCGGTCGCTAAGTCAGGAGCGCGTTGAGGTGAAGTTGCCCCGGTTTCGTGGAGTCCCACCCGCTGTGCGAAAAGGGTCCCACGATGCCGAAGTCACGTCCCCCATACCCGCCGGAGTTCCGTGAGCGGGTCGTCGAGCTGTTGAAGGCCGGCCGGTCCGGCAAGAGTCTCGCGAGAGAGTTCGGCTGCACCGAGCAGAGCCCCAGGCAGCGAGGGACGAACGAGAACACCAATCGCCTTCTGCGCCAGTACTTCCCCGATGGGACGGACCTGTCCTCCTACTCGCAGGCCCAGCTCAACGCGATTGCAGCTCGCCTCAACCGATGCCCACGCAAGACGCTCGATTTCCTTTCTCCTGCGGAGAAGCTAGAGAGCGTGTTGCTCTGACAGGTTGAGCGTGCCGCCGCCTGGTTCGCCTACTGCGGCTACCCCCCTCAACCGCCGTGATCACCGTTGTAGGATTGCTGGCCTGAAGCCCGTGGCGTCCCGCTTCCATCGGGTGCCCGCCAGCCAACATTCCTGACGCACCGACGGGTCCCCCACTAGCGTCCACTTCCGAGATTTTTGGGACGCCGGTGGACCCAGGCCCTCTTTCTTCTCGATTGCAGGGCAGACACACATCGACTCGCGAAGGACGTACCGCCCCCCGGGCCTGCTTCATACCCGGCCTGCAATCACGTGCATGGCGTCTGCTCAAATCCTGACAAGGGGCTGCGCCCCCATCCAGAGGAGAGGTCCCATGGGTTCCGTGAATGCGGTCATTGGTGCTGGTGGTGCTCCGAAGGTCGATCCCGCCGAGGCACAGCGCCGCGCGGAGGAGGCCAGGCAGAAGGCGGAGGCGGCGCGGCTCGCCGCCGAGGCCCGGCGCAAGGCGGCGACCGAGGCCCGCGACAATCTGACGCAGGCCAAGCACGACGCGGATGCAGCGCGCCGACAGAAGACCGCGGCGGAGAAGGCCGTCACCAACGCACGCAAGGCCGCGGATCGGCCGGGGCAGACACCTGCCGAGGCGAAGAAGTCGAAGGAAGCCCTCGCCGATGCGGAGAAGAAGCTCAAGGAAGCCTCCGATGCGTCCCGGGCCGCAGCGCAAAAGCTCCAGGACGCGGAGGAGAAGGCCGCCCTGGCCGCGAAGAGCGCCGAGGAGGCCATGCACAAGGCGAACGCGGCGGCCGTCGCGGAAAGCAAGACGCCTCCCTACAGCCAGAAGGACATCGACAGGGTGAAGCCGACGAAGAACGAGCTCGACTCGGCCTTCGAGGGCACGAGTCGAAGGACAAAGCTGGAGAAGCTTCTGGGTTTGACGCCTCCGCCGCCGCAGGAAGTCATCCAGTCGACTGGGACGGGCGAAGCGCCTGGAACTCCCTTCGACGCGGTGGGCACAAAGGACGCGCAGGACGCCAAGGCCACTGCGATGGCTACTGAGGGGCACGAAACGTACGATGCCTTCGTGCCAGAAGCACGCTCGCGGCCTCCTGTCCAGCAGGCTGCTGCGATAGCACCAAGACCCGTGACTGACGCGAAGGGGTTGGGCCGCCCGAACAATCAGAAGCCCACCGATGCTCGTGGGGTATCCAGGAAGACGGAAACTTTGTCAGGCGCGAAAAGCAGCGTGCCACCACGGCCTCCCGCTGTAACGGAGTACTACAAGCTCAAGAATCAGGGGCCGCCACAGCGTTCGGATTTTCCGGAAGGCGGACTTGGAACCAAGGACTACAACGACTCCACGAGGGAGTATCACCAGACTCTCAATGCGGCCTCCAGCAAGGCCTCCAGTTACTTCCTGCAACAAACGAAGGACGACTTGCTCAAGACGCCAATCGGCAGGGCACTTCAGAAAGAGGCGGAACGCGTGGGCGTAAAGCTCCACGTGCTATCTGACAGCGAGTACCAGAAGCGCTATCCCGATACTGGGGCGGTAACATTGAACAAGGACATCTATTTCCCGATTTCATCCGTAGACCCCGCAAACGAGGATGGCATTGACATATATACCCATGAGCTCGCCCACGTGGCACTTGGCGAGGCAGTAGGCAAAGAAGGCGACTCGCTGGACTCGCGAATCGGTCGGACGCGGGAGCACTTCCAAAGGATTGGCCTCAATCCAGCGGACGGGGAGCGCTTGGCACGAGAAACGTTTGAATGGAACGACAGCATCAGCCGCTCCCATGTCTTTACTTCCACGGTCGGCCGCGATCTTGACCGTGAGCGCAAGGGATTGCCTCGGGAGTCCGATGCGATTCGGAATAAACTCTACAAACTGACGGCAGAACGCGAACTGGGACTTTCCATATCACGCCAGCTCGATGCCACGGAGAAGCCCATCACGCAGCGCGATGCAGAGGCTCTGTGGGCCGCATCACCACAAGGACGAGCTCGTCCACTCAAGGGCCAAGAACTCCTAGACTTCTTCGCAGAAATCCAGTCCGAGTGGTACGTTGAGAGTCAGCTCGTTTGACACCGACACTCGGGCGCGAACTTTCAACGTCAAGGGCGAAAGGGCTGCCATAGGTGCCCTGGCTCTCATGGTGAATGGCTTGAGCCCAGCCAAAATCCAAGTCGCGGCATCGTCCTCGCACCCAAGCCGCGCCAGAGAGTACAAGGCAGGACCGTACGCGCGAGAACTGGACTTGATGTTGCCCCTCGACACGGCGGCTCGACATACCGCATGCCCCTACCCACCGCCCACGACACATGCCCTGTGGCTACCCAAAATTCGGTCGCTGCGTGTGGCGAACCTGGGTACGTACGGCTGGCATGACTTCAGCCAAGTAGGTCCGCGGGCAATGCGGGACATGCAGGAGCGGGAGTTTGTGCTACAAACCAGTGCGATAGCTCTCCCCTGATGACGGATTGGGGACGCCGTCCCCCAATCCGCGACATCCGGAGACAGCGGCGAAGTTTGCGGACACTCAATCGGACCCCGAATTTTCCCGACTTCGCCTAACCCCAGGATTTTTCTCGTGTTTTCCGTCGCAGTCTCTACAGAGAGCGCAGAGAACGAGTTCGCCTAGGGCTTCATTCGGGGAGCTGAACGAAGGGCCCTGCCCTAACCCGGCAGGGCCTTTTTGTTTTCCACGGGCCTTGCGATGAACACCGCGGGGCCTTCGTGCTCAAGCCGCTGAATCCCCAGGGATTTTCCTCGCGGTGCTGAAGAGCGCGCGCTGGCAGGGCGCAGCCCGTATGGCGGGGGGCCCGGCCGTCGATTCGGCTGGCCCGGCGCACGTCCCGCGTTTGGGCCACGTGCGGAGTCATCCGTCGCGCCCGTGCAGCTTCCACGAAGCACTGCACGTCATACCCGGCATCCTCTGCGCGCCAGCCTCGACTCCGGGTCGGTCGTTGACGCGTGCGCGGCGTTGCTTCTCTTCTCGCCGTGGAAGTCGACGGTGGGGTTGCCCTTGTCGTCCGGAGGCTCCTGGCTCACCAGGTCAGGAGGAGTCCCTGCTCCGGTGCGGGAGGTCGTCCCGCACCGGAGTTTTTCAGCAGCCTGCTAGCTCACGGGCACCGTCCCGCCGTCGATCACGTACTCCGCCCCGGTGATCGCGCTCGCTCGGTCCGAGACGAGAAACCCGATCAACTCGGCGACCTCGGCCGGACGCGCGGGGCGCCCGAGAGGAATTCCGCCGAGCGAGCGCATCACGAGCTCCTTCGCGCCCGCCTCGTCGGTGCCGTTCTTCGCCGCGATCTCGCTCATGAATCCGACGGAGGCCTCGGTCTCGACCCAGCCCGGTGACACGCGATTCACGCGCACGCCCTGCGGCGCGACCTCCTTCGAGAGGGCCTTGCTGTAGTTCGAGAGTGCGGCCTTGGCCGAGGCGTACGCGGTCGTCGCCTCATGAAGCGGCATCTGCCGCTGGATCGACGTCACGTGCACGACCGCGCCGGTCCGGCGCTCGCGCATTCCGGGGACCAGTGCCCGGTCGAGACGCACCGCCGCCATCAGGTTCAGGTCGATCGTCTTCTGCCACGCGTCGTCGTCGAGGACGGAGAAGCCGCCCGCCGGCGCCGACGTTCCACCCACGACGTGGACCAGGATGTCCATTGCTCCGGCGGCCTTCACGACGCGCGCGCAGCCCTCGGCCGTGGCGACATCGGCGGCGATGAAGCCCTCGCCCGTTCCCTCCCGCGCGGTCGTCAGCACCGTCGCGCCGGCCGCGCGCAGCCATGCGACCACCGCCTTGCCGATGCCCTTCGTTCCGCCCGTCACGAGCGCGCGCTTCCCCTCTAGCTCTCTCATCACGTCATTTCCTTCCGCAGGGTTGAAATGGGCATCGCGGCTCACGCGCCGATGCTCAAAGCCGCGATCCGATCGCCCTTCATCCGGAACGCAAAGGTGAGCGTGATGGGACTGCCGGGAAACTGGCCCGTCACTTTCGCGCGAACCTCGCAGGCATCGTCCTTCGCGTTCACCTCGATCGGCTGCGCGACGGCCTGATACTTCACCTGGGAGTCACGCCACCATTCGTCGATGGCCGCATGCCCGACATGCCGATGTCCCTCATCCTCGACAACGGCATCGGGCGCGAAGGCGTGGAGCGGCGTGGCACTGTCCGCGTCGAAATAGGCCTGAATTGATGGGTGCATTGTCATGACCCAAGACGTAAGCCCGCGCGATTGCCCGCTCAATAGGGACAAAGTAGGATGTGACATCCCGACCTACAGGACTATCGATGTATCAACCCGGACTGAATGATCTCGATGCCGTCCTCGCCGTCGCTCGCAGGAGCTCGTTTCGCGGCGCTGCCCTCGATCTCGGGATGTCGACGACGGCGATGAGCAGCGCGATCGCGAAGCTCGAAGCACATCTTGGCGTCCGCCTCTTCAACCGCACGACGCGCAGCGTCTCGCTGACCGACGCCGGCAGAGCGTTCGTCGAACAGGTGGCTCCGGGACTCGAGGACATCCGCGGCGCGATGGACGCGGCTCGCTCCCAGCAGGCAAAGCCGTCCGGCATGCTGCGCATCAACACATTTGCGACAGCGGCGCGCGAGATCCTCGCGCCACTGGTGCTGGAGTACCTCCGCCGCCATCCGGACGTGCATGTCGACGTCGTGACCGAAGGCCGGCTGGTCGACGTTGTCGCCGAGGGGTTCGACTTCGGCGTGCGGATGGCGAACCTCGTGCCCACCGACATGATTGCAATTCCGCTTGGAGAGCCCCAACGCCATGCCATCGTCGCTTCGCCGGCGTACCTGAAGAAGCACGGTCGGCCGCGCGTCCCATCGGACCTCTTCCGTCATCGGTGTATCCGGGTGCGCTTGCCGAACGGCAGCCTCTTCCGGTGGGATTTCCGTAAGCGGGGGCAGACGGCCCTGATCGATGTGACGGGGCCCATCACGCTGGACGAGGCCAGCCTCTCGCGGATCGCAGTCCTGGAGGGCATCGGACTCGGCTTCTTCATGGAGCCGGACGTGCGAGGCGACATCGAAGCGGGACGCCTCGTTCGCGTGCTCGAGGACTGGACACCGGAGCTCGCTCGGCTCTGCCTCTACTACCCTGGCCGGCGCAATTCCTCGGCCGCTCACACGGCGTTCGTCGCACTGGCCCGCGAAGTCGCGGTAGCTCGCAAATGAGGCTCGCAGAATGAAAAGTCATGAGCATCCTGCGGGAAGACCGAAGATGCATAAAAAGGCGTGCCGCGATGGCAGCCGCCGGTGAAGCGCTCGGGGCCTTCCACGCTCATCCCGCTTTGCGACGGAAGTGGAGCGCCTGCACGCCGGACTTGAACCGCTGCGTCGAGAGGAGCTCAAGATGCCGTGCACTCGACAGGCCATGAAACAACGTCGGCCCTCGGCCACTGATGATGGGATGAACGACGATGCGGTACTCGTCGATGAGCCCCCACTCCTCGAGCGCAGCCGCGAGCTTGGGCGCTCCGACGAGGACACCCCGCTCGGTCTTCTCTTTCAGCGCTGAGATCGCCTCGCGAAGGTCACCCTCCACCTTGATCGTGTTCTGCCACGGAAATTCGCTCCGCGAGCCCGACACGACGTACTTCGCCTTCGCCTCGAGCTTCTGTGCCCACTCGCGCATCGCGCGCGGCGCCTTTTCGTCGCGTGCCACCGCGGGCCAGGCTCCCTCCATCAGCTCGTAGGTGTTGCGCCCGAAGAGCATCGCCCCGCTCTGCTCCATGAGCTGCCTCCAATAGTCGTGCAGCTCGTCGTCCACGATCCCCTGGGTGTGAATGCCCCTTCTTTGAAACCGCTGGATATCACTCGGCTTTCGGCTCTCAGAGAGTTTGAGTCCTCTCAGAGAAAACCCGAGAACGAGTTCGCGCAGGGCTTCGTTCGGGGAGCAAAAAAGAAGGCCCTGCCCTAACCCGGCAGGGCCTTTTTGTTTAACACAGGCCTCGCGATGAACGTCGCGGGGCCTTCGTGTTTGGGCCGCTGAATCCCAAGGGACTTTGCCTCGCGGTGCTGAAAGGGCGCTCTCGGCTCTCTGCCCCGCAGAGCGAGATGCCCTCTCTCCTCCGCCGCTGATTGGGCTCTCTGGAGCGCGCTTTCACCCGTTTTGGGGAGAGAGAGGCCGAGAGCGGTTAACAGTTTTGTTAACCACCGTAGGCAGCCGATTCTGACAATCCAGGGCTTTCGATGTCGTGCCTTCCAGGGTTACGTCATTTCCCTCTTTCAGAATGACGAATCGGGCCACCTGTTAACCGCAAGAGCGAAACGCGGCTGGCAGTTACTGGGTACTCGCGATTTCGTCGCGCGGCCCAGACTCTCCCAGACGGCCCCCAGACTGTCTCGACCGGCGTAGAGCCCTCTGCCCCCGCCTCACTCCTCTTCTCCACGAGGGGCGCGTACGCCCGAACGAGGCTTCTGGGCCAGAACGACAGCCCAGAGCCCGCCCGCACGCGCCCCCTCCCAACGTAGTCATCCAGGGGGCTTGCGACGTGCCGGACCGAGCCTGAGCCCTCGATGTCAACGGGACGGAGAAACGAGCGTCCCCTCCTCCGCGGAGGCATACAGCGCTTCCACATCGAGCACCTCGTCCAGAGGAATGCTCACATCATCGTCCTCATCCTCCAGGTCGATGTCATGGAATACCGCTGCCGGGAGCAACGCCCTCAACCTCAAGACCTGTGATGGCGTGACTTCATCCTCCACCACGAGTCCGTCCGTGACCTTCACGTCGAGAGAGCGCCCGAGCTGAAGGAGCGTCAACGGCGCCCGCAGACCTTCTCTCGCCACGAGGGGCTCAGGGTCATTGTTCGCGAAGACAAGCTGGGCCGCATCGAGCACTCCGCCCACGCGGAGCACGCCCTGGACATTGGCGAGCCGGCAACGGAGCGACCCGGCGACGACCGCCGCACTGCCAACGTCGCCGTCACCAAACTCGCCCCCTACCTCCACGTCCCCCGCCACGACGAGGATGCCGCGGTTCAACACGCCGTTCGCTACCTGGAGCCCGCTCGGAATCAGGCGCACTTCGCCCTCCGCCACGTCGAGCGCGTCGACCCGCGCCACTGCGACAGGCGCGCGGAGCGTCCTCGCCCACAGCCACGCCAGCGCCTCCAGCAACGTGCCCTCGGTTCGGTTCGCGCGAGAGAAGAGCGACTCCAGTGAAGCCCCCTCTGATTCAGCGAGGAGGTCTTGGAGGTGCGGCGCCATGTCCGCGAGGAACATCGGCATGGCGTTGATATCGCGGCGAAAGGCGGACCACAGTTCGTCCAGAGTCGTCATGGCGGCGGGCAGCCTACCACCCTCGTCCCGCCTGGGGCCGCATGCGCGAATACGGCTGTGCCCACCCCCAAATTCGGTCGCTGCGTCATGCGCGCGTCAAAGACGTGGTCAGCGCCCTCCCCCGTAGCGGGTACATGGCCCGTGCGAAGGGCTGGAGGCGAGGGAGGAGAGCGCGAGTAATTCCTCTCGAACTTGAGACACTCTGCCGCGCGGAGCTGCTCGCCCGCATCGCGAAGCGCCTCGCTGTTGGCGAAGTCCTGGTGGAGACTCCCCAGCTCGCAGACAGGCTGGTCTTCGCAGCGCGGGCCCGGTCACCCTCGCGCCATCACCTTCCAGAAAGCGGCATAGCCAGCGGCCGCCCCACTGGCGCGAGGGGATACCGCCCGCGCCAGGCGCCAGACCGAGAGGGACACTGCACACCAAGTGGCGTAGCCCCCATTTCAATCGGACAGGTCGCTACCGCATAGGACCAGCCTAGGAATGGATACGAAGACACTTGAAGTGGCCTCGAGTGCCGCTACTACAAGGCCATCTGGACAAAGGTGGTCACCTCGATCTCCAGCCATGATGACACCGGGATAACTGCACAAGCCGGACGAGGCGCTGGGCGCCTAGCTTGACCATGGCGCCAGGAGTGAGCCCTACTGAATTGGGCTCCTCCTGCAGCGATCACTGTCTGGCAGGAGCGCCGCCGGCATCGGCATCGAACCACCCGTTCATCGTGTTCGCCTCGGCTGCTCGGCCGGGATGACCACGCCCTGGGGGCGAGAGCAGGCAGGACGCAGTGCCGTACACGGATGAATTCAAGTCCCAGAGGGTGAAGCGGAGTTACGCGCGGCCCTGAGTCGCGCCGTCCAATCTCAGCGAAGGGCCTTCTCCAGCTCCTCGCGGCTGAAGTCCCTCGAGAGGTTGTTCGGGTCCCAGAGGGCGGCCAGCTCGACGATGGCCGGCAGCAGGGCCTGGATGCGGTCCTTGAGCCTGGCGCGCACGTGCTCCTTGAACCGCTGGTTCTTCATGCGGGCCAGCTCGCGCACCTCTTCCGGGACGCGGTTGACCAGGTCGTCGAGGGGGCGCAGGCCCCGTTCGAGCGCGCTGTCGACCTCGCTCTGGAGGTTGCCCGGCAGGGCCTTGAGCTTGCCGGCGGCGTCCTTGCGAGTGATTTCCTCGATGTGCTGACGGAAGAGGTAGGACTCCGCGAGCTGCTCGAGGGTCTCGCTGCCCAGGGACTGGACGAAGATGCCCTTGAACTTGTCGCGGAACTTGTTGTCGAGCTCCTCGGTGAGCCTCCAGTCGGTGTCGATGGCCGAGCACACCTTGTCCTTGAAGCTGGAGGCCTCGCTTCGCTGGGCCGAGCTGGGTACGCGTGAGGCCCAGTCGGAGAGGTAGCCCTTGGCCTGATCGAGCATGACCTTGGCCTTCCCCAGGTCGTTCTTGTCACGGTACGTGTCGACCTCCGCCCGCGTCGCGTTGAAGAGCAGCAGGACGCTGCCCTTCTCCGCCTGCACCAGGCTTTGGTAGGCCGACACCAGGTTGCGGTAGTGGCCCTTCTGCACCTGGTAGATTTCGGAGCCACCCTGCACGGCGTCCAGCAGGTTGCGGTCGATTTCGTCGGGGATGTCGACATCGAACAGCGAGGCGACAAGCTTGGCCAGGTCCACGCCCTTGCCACCCAGGAGCTTGTCATCGAACTTGAGGGCCACGTCGAGCGACTTCGCGGTGGCGCGCGAGACGCTCTCGCTGGTGCGCTTGAGCACGCCCGGGGCGAGCTCGTCGACGATGGACTGCGCCATCCGTGAGACTTGCTGCACCACCTGGCGCTGGTCGTTCTCGAAGATGACGTCCTTGGACAGCAGGAAGGTCCACTTGTCCCACAGCTCGCCCAGCATCTTGTTGAGCAGATCCTGGTGGACGAGCAGGTCGTCGTGGAGCTGGGGCGTCTGCACCTTGGCCAGGGAGTCGAAGAAGGCCATCTCGTGCTCCAGCGCCTGGTACCAGAAGAGCTGGAGCGCGGGCGAGAGCATGTTGTCCTTGGCGGCATCGCCAAAGGCGCGGCTGATGTCGGCCGTGGCCGTGGCGCAGCGCTCCTGCCACTTGCGCTGCGTCCCCAGATTGCCGGCGCTGGTGCGCTCGCTGGCGTCGAGCATGGCCGAGAGGGCTTGATCGGCCGCGTTTCCAACCTTCACGATGGCGTCGCTCAAAGCGCGCTTCACCGTGTCGGGGGCGCCCTCCGAGGCGCGGTTCAACCGTTCGTTGAGTTCAGAGACGCGGCTTGAATACCAGCCCATGGAGTGCTCCTTACAGGCTCTGCTCGCTGGTGATGCGCCAGGGGCCACCGTTGCGGCGTTGGACCGTCCAGCGCCGCCGCACGTCGACTGAGTTGAAGGTGCGGGTCTGGCCCTCGAAGAGGCCGACGTGGTCCAGCTCCAACTCGACCTCCTCGATGCGCTGCAGGCCCGGGGCCTCGTCGCCTTGGATGACGACCCGTACATCGCCCATCCAGCGCACCCGCGCGTCGAGCACCTTGTTGAGCAGGAGTTGCCGCGAGCGCACCCACTCACTGTCGCGGCCGTTCCATGTCCAGACCGGGTAGTAGATGGGCCGGTCGGTGTCTGGCACGGCGCGCCAGTCCGCGAAGAGGCCGTTCCAGGTCTCCTGGTCGCCGCGCTTCACGGCCGAAATCATCGCGGTGAGGACCTCGCGCGGGCTCGCGTCGTCGGCTGGAGCGCCGAAGCTCTCCTGGCTGAGCGTCTCCTCTCCAGCGAAGCGCGGTCCGCCCTCGCTCAAGTCACTGACGTCGACGCAGACCACGCCGCCGACCAGGGCGGCGACGGGCTCCACCTCCAGGCCGGCGGCGGTGCGGCCCGAGCCCGCGAGCAGGCGGGGATCCGGAAGGATGCGGCCGAGCACGGCGATGTCGAGCCTCACCGACGGGGCAACGCGCTTCTGGTAGCGCTGCATGGCGGAGAAGACCTTGTTCATGGCCGGGGTATTGGCGGGGCAGAAGACCCAGGCGCCGGACTGGTTCCAGGCCAGGTAGCCCTTGCCCATGTCGACCAGCCACTCCCGTTGCGTCAGCGTCGGCAGTGAGACCAGCTTGCCGGTCACCGCCGAGCGGTCACCCCGGAAGGGGTCGACGACAGGAAAGGCGCTGAGCGTCTCTCCCGCACGCGCCTCCAGCAGGGCCTTCCACGCCGCCGCGGCCTGGAGGCCAATGGCCTTCACCTGCTCCTCGCCCCGGGTGCGGAATTCAAGGGCATCCGCCGGGAGCGTGACGAGGTCTCCTTCGAGACAGGCACGCACCGTCTCCCAGTCCTCGCGCATCGCCGTCGCGAAGGGGCCGGGATGATGCTCGACGAGGGAGTCGACGCGGGCCTTGTGCCCGAGGTGATTCGCGAGCTCCGCGCGCGTCCCTCGAGAGGTGCGCCAGGCGCCGAAGGTGCTGTCGAGCAGGCGCTCCCAGTCGAAGACGCGCTTCTCGAGCCATGACATCCAGGTCTCGTCGAAGCCGTCGCGACCCATGCGCTCGGGTCCTCCCGGTCCGATGAGCTGCCGCGTCGTATCGGCGATGCTCCAGGTGCGTTCATGGAGCAGGGCGCCGCTGAACTCGTGCTCCTCCCAGCCCTCGCCGGGCTCGCGCCGGCGAACGATTCGCACGTGGACCTGGTCACCCTCCTTTCGCCCCTGTTTGTCCCAGGTCTGGTTCTCGGCGTACTGGCCGAGCATGAAGGGCACGGTGCGCTGCGTGGTGGCCAGGTCGGGTGGCTTGACGACGGGCTGCCCGTCGATGGCGATGACCCGGTCGCCCACGCGCAGTCCCGAACCGCGGAAGCCGCTGTCCCAGGAGATCCACGTCACGTGGAGGTGGGGCGTCAGGGCGTCGAAGCGCGCGTCGAGCTTGAAGCCGCTGCGCAGGCCATCTTGGAGGTATTCCTTCTCGGCGCCGCGTGGGTTCATGAAGGCGTCCCTGCCCTGAATCCCCGCCCCCTGCGGAGATGAGGCGTCGTTCTCTACCTCGCGGGCCTCGGCGCTTCAAGGAAGGGGGACGTCGGAGCACCTTCCCCCGCGTCTCGACATCGGTGTCCGAGACGACTGGCTTGCTCGTCCACGTGGGGACCGATGCCTCGCGGTCACCTCGTGCTGAGCAGGAAGGGTGGCGTGGCAGGCGCAGGTCCGTGAGGCCGTTGCTGGACTCGCGCAACAGGCGCCGAGCGTGGGCCCCGTTCAGAACGACGACATGGTCCAGCGGCTCCCGACGAATTGAGCCAATGACTCTCCACAGGGGAACTGTAGATGGCCGCGGTTGAAACCGTCGCGTGAGTGAAGCCACCCGAGCCGATCCGCGGCCTCGACCACCTCGTCCGCGCGAGCTTCTGGGGGCGCGAAGAGCTGCACGCTGCGACGGGGAGACGGTTTTCACGAGCAACTCCCGGTCAGTTCTCGCGAGCGCTGCGGACCAACTGAGTGGCGGGAAGCTCCGCAAGCAGGTGGTCGATGCAGGTACGTACCGCCGCCGTCAGCGACCGATGGGCGCGGTAGAGCAGATAGACACCGGCAGCCTCCCCTTCCCAGCCTTCCAGGACTCGAGCCATGTCCCTCTTGTTCACATCCTGGGCGCACAGCGACTCGGGGAGCATCGCGATGCCGACACCCGCGAGCACCGCGCGATAGGCAGCGGAGAACTCGCTCACGTAGAGGCGCGGCGCGAAGGTGAAACGTCGCTTCGTTCGACCTTGGGCGAGCGTCCACGTTGCGTGGCCGTCCGTGGCGCGCGTCGCGATGCAGTCGTGAACGGCGAGCTCCTCGACTCCGCGAGGCGTGCCGTGCTCCTTCAGGTAATGCGGGCTCGCGAACAGCAACTTTCTGGTCATTGGGCGGACCTCGCGCGCAACGAAGTCGTCGGTGTCGTTCAATTTTTCCGTCATGATCGCGATGTCGAAGCCGCTGTCGGGGTCGGGGCGACGTCCGTCGATCTCCAGGTCGATCGACACCCCCGGGTGCTTGGCGAGGTACAGGTAGACCACGTTGGCGACGGCGGCTCCGAAGGCGGTCGGCGCGGCGATGCGAACGCGGCCGCGAGGTTCATCCTGGAGTTCGCGAACCCGCCCGGTGCCTTGCGCGAGGTCGTCCATCGCGCGTTCGGCATGGTCGAAGTACTTACGCCCCGCGTCCGTCAGGCGAAGCGTCCTCGTCGTGCGCTCGAGGAGCCGCAGGCCGAGCGCCGACTCGAGCCGGGCGATGCGGCGGCTCACCGTCGAGACGGGAACACCGCGCTCACGAGCAGCGGCAGAGAAGCTCCGCCGTTGCACCACGCGCACGAGCAGAGCGACGTCGTTGAGGTCCAGGTCTATTTTTGCACGCATGATAAGAGTCCGTTTCCGAATGGCATACTAGTGCGTGCTCGTCCCGTCCGGTATCTCGTTGCGCATGACATGGTCGACCGAACAGACGCGCTGGATCATGAAGGTGCTTCAGCCAGAACAAACCGTGGCATCGCTTCCCGGGGCTGCGGCGCTCACCGAGCCGATGCGGGCGGCCCTGCTCGGCCTCGCTCCGGACGCCTACTCCGCCGAACTCGGGCGCCTGCGGGCAGGCGCGAAGGCGGCCGCGCGCGAGCTGCTCGCGGATCCCGCGGTGGGCGCGATGGTGGACCGCCTTCCCTTGCGGCCCGGGGCGAGGGTTCTCGCGTTCGGCGATAGCCACACCTCTGATCCGCAGTCGTGGGCGGTGATCCTGAACGAGATGTTGGCCGCGCGCCGTCCCGCGGATGGAATCTCGATCGACATCAGCGCCGTCGCCGGTGAGACGACAACGCACGGCCTGATTCGAATCGGCGGGGTCATCGCGAGGAATCCAGACTGGATCTTGTTCTTCATCGGCATGAACGACGCTCGAACACAAGGCCCGACGCCGAGCAAGACGCTCGTCGCTCCCGAAGAGACGGCGCGCAACCTCGCGGAGCTCCGCGAGCGCGTCTCCCGGGAGACGCAGGCACAGTGTCTGTGGGTAACTCCTCCCCCGGTGCTCGAAGATCGCGTGTCGAAGCATTGGGGGTTGTCCCGCTTCGGAGTTCGCTTCCGCAACGAGGACATCGCCCGCGTCGCCGAGGTCATTGCCGCCTTCGACGAGCCCGCGATCGAACTGTTCGCGAGGCTCGGCCTGCCACCCCCGCAGGATCTGCTCATGGAGGACGGGCTTCACTTCACGCAGGAGGGGCAAAAGAGACTAGCGCTCGAAGTCGTGCGCGGCTGGGCCGACGCGAGGGCGCGATGAAGTATCTGGTCACGGGCGCGACCGGTAACATCGGCTCGGGGGTAACCCGGTGCCTCCTTTGTATGGCCGCGCCAGCTTCGACTTGCTGCTCCGTCGCGTGCTGCTCAGCGTCTGAGCCTGCCGACCCCACGAAGTGTGGGAGCGCCACGGAACGGGGCGACTCCCACTGGACCCGAATTTCCGGTAGCCACAGGCCCAGGTGAAGAGCGCCCGGAGTCGAGACGATGCTCGGCCTCCGGGCGCCCTGGGGGCTCAGCGATTCACTTCACATGGAAGGCGAGGTCGTCCACGTCCGTGGTGCTGCCGCCGGGGCATGCGCCCGACAGGGTGGAGGGACGGAGGACCGCCCGGACGGCCTGCGTGGTGCCCGACGGGAGCGTATAGGTCTTCGTCACCCACGCGTACCCGGCGCTGGACAGCGTCGTCGTGCCCAGGCTCACCCAGGTAGGGCTCGAGGCATTCGCCGCGCGGAAGATCTCCAGTTGCTCTCCCGCCGCCGAGGCATACGCGCTGACCTCGACACGCACGCTCTCGCCCACCGCGAGCTCTCGGTCCACCCGCGGCGTGATGACCGGGTTGTCGACCGTGGTGACCCGAACCCGCTCGATGGAGGGATGGGAGAGGTAGTCGCCGGAGGCGCCATCCGCGCAGGTGCCTTGCAG
Organism: Corallococcus exiguus; assembly: GCF_009909105.1. Classification (NCBI taxonomy): domain Bacteria; kingdom Pseudomonadati; phylum Myxococcota; class Myxococcia; order Myxococcales; family Myxococcaceae; genus Corallococcus; species Corallococcus exiguus. The sequence goes on along the minus strand of NZ_JAAAPK010000004.1, from coordinate 24,826 downwards.
GGTGTTGGGCTGGTTGGCTTCCGGGTGCACCACTCCGCGCCCCTCGTAGAAGCTCCCGGAGTCACAAGCCGTACCCACTGTCGAGCAGTACCCCACCTTCAGCACCGGATCGAACTCCGCGAGCCGGGTGGTGGCGGGCATGCAGGTCAGCCCCGCCGCGGCACGCGCGCACACGTCCGCGTAGCTGTCTCCATTGACGTCGCCCAGCGCGAGCGTCGCGCCGTACTCCTCGCCCGACCAGTTGGCGGCATCTCCGAAGTTCGTGTTGAGGACGTAGCGGTAGTTCCTGAAGGAAGTGCCCGTGAAGAAGGCGCAGACGATTCCCGTCGAGTGCCGGCCGCACACGTCCGCGTAGCCGTCCCCATCCACATCGCCCAGCTTGATGGACTTGTAGCGCGACGGGCTCGTGGCCCACCCCGACGCGTCATCGAAGGCCATCTGCGTCCAGAGGGACGGCGTGCCGAAGCCGCTGCCCGTCGACAACGCGCACAAGATTCCGTCAGGACCCCGGACGCAGAGGTCGGAGAGGTTGTCGTTGTTCACCTTCGCGAGCTGGAAGGTGGTGGCGTACTCCGGCTGCGACCAGGACGACGCGGTGAATGCCGAACTCCACTCCGCCGCCGCCGCGAAGGTCGTCCCGTTGAAGAGGCTGCAGACGATTTTGCCGTTCGCGTCCCTGCCACAGATGTCTCCATATCCGTCCCCATCGACGTCCCCGACGCGAATCGAGCCGTAGCGAGCCTCCGTGGCGTTCCAGCCATTCGCATTCGAGAACGACGTCGAGGGCCAGGCCGAGGTCTGGAAGCCCCCTGTGAGCGCCTTGAAGCAGAGGTAGCCATCGACTGCGCGAATGCAGGCATCCGCCTTGCCATCGTTGTCGATGTCCGCGAGCTGGAAGGTCGTGCTGTACTCTCTCGGCTTGTAGCCCAGGGTGTCCGACACGAGGGAGAGCCACAGCGCCTCCGCCCCCATGGAGCCGTCGGCGTTCGACAGGGCGCAACGGAGGCCCGCGCTGCCTCGACCGCAGACATCGGCCCTGCCATCCCCGTTGATGTCTCCCAGTCGGACGGTGCCGTGGTAACCGATGTCGGTGTTCCACAGGTCCGCGTCGGACAGGTAGGTCGTCGTCCAGTGGGTCGGTGACGGGAAGCTGAGCGTTCCCCGGACGCCCGGAATCGCGTCGAGCGGGACGAAGACATACGGGGTTCCCGACCTGGCCTTCAGCTTGGTGACCAGGGACACCACGAGCCTCGAGGTTCGTGTCAGGTCCGGGCCCGCCAGGTCAGCCACTCCCCCGGACGTGCCAACTCCACGTTCACCTTCCGCGTGCGCGCGGCGGCCAGAAGCAGCGCTTCCGCGTCCGGGACCTCCTGGTAGTCCTCGGAGGCAGCGAGGCCGTAGTGGATGGGCACGAGGAGCTTTGCTCCCAACACCACGGCCGCGGCCACCGCCTGCTCCGGCGTCAGGACGGCATGCACGTCGCTCACGGGCTTGCGCCAGCCGAAGCGCGCCCCGTTGATAGGCAGGAATGCCGCATCGAAGGGGCCGAACTGTCGCCCGATGTGCCACCAGGAGCCATGCCACAGCGTGTCGCCGCAGTGGATGATGCGGCGGCCTCCACCGGAGACGATCCACGAAACCTGGGGATCCCCATAGCCATCCACCGCGGGAACGGCGGTGGCGGTGAAGTCATTGAGCAAGAGGGGCTCGTAGAGCGGGGCGGACCGCACGCGGAATCCCGACGCGGAAGCCGCCGCGGCCATGTCCGGGGCGCACACCAGCGTCCCGCTGTCCCCCAGCGCCTGACGGACGGCCACCCGGTCGAAGTGGTCGGGATGGCGATGCGTCACCAGGACGAAGCGGCCCCCGTCGCGCACGTCCAACGGGACGAGCGGGTCCTTCAGCGCGGCCCCCCACACGGTGGGGTCGCTCAACGGGTCCAGGAAGAGCGTGTCCTGTCCGAGCCGCAGCCGCACTCCGGCCCAGGCCAACCGCTGGGCGCGAAGCGCGGCGCTGTCGACAGGCTTCGTCGCACGGCCCGTCCCAGGGGGGAGCAGGACCGCGCCCGCGGAGAGCGCCACCGCCGCACGCAGGAAGTCCCGACGGCCCGTCCGCGAGGGCCGGGCCCTCTTGCCCCGTCCCTCCGTGTTCGAGGGTTCCATCCGGAATGGGGAGAAGGAAGTCAGGGCGTCCTGGCTCACCGAGCCCCCGGGGAGGCCACGAGGTTGATGCCGAAGAGGCGCACGCCGGTCTCGGTCCGCGGCTGATGACGGCTTGCCGGCGGGAAGAACAGGTATGAGCCCGGCCCCAGGCGCTGCTCCCCCTCGATGAGCTCACCGCTCACCACGAGGACCTCCTCGCCGGTGTCGTGGACGTCCACCCAGGGCCACTGACTCCCGGGAGCCATGTCCACGACCCAGACCCTCACGTCGCGAGGACCTGGCAAGTCCCTCCGAAGGCAGCCGGGGCCGACGACGACCGGTTCAATGTCGTCGATCCGCACGGACGACCATGGGGGTACGGCAAGGCTCTGAATCCTCGGGAAGCTGTCTGACCGGGTCATCCGTCCGTGCTCCTGGCGCTGGGACACCCACGTTAAGGAGATCCGTTCCATGAGCGCAGCGAAACGATTTCGCGATGATGCTGAACCGGGCTCATGTGAAGCTGACCGGCATGCTCGAGCTCCGTCACTTCAAGCTGATTGCCGCGGTCGCCGACACTGGAAGCCTGGCCGCGGCGAGCCGGCAGCTTCACCTCACGTCCTCGGCACTGAGCCATCAACTCCGTGATGCCGAGGAGCGCCTGGGCGTGCAGCTCTTCCAGCGCCGCCAGCGCCGCCTGCTCCTGACCGGCTCAGGCGAGAAGCTGCTCCTCTCCGCACGGCGGGTCCTGAGCGAGGTGGCCCAGGCCGAGGCGGTCTGCCGTGCGCACCCGCAGGACGACCTGCTCCGGCTCAGCACGGGCTGCTACACGGTGTATGGCTGGCTGCCGCCCATCCTGGGGCGGTGGCAGGCCGAGCACCCACGCGTCGAGCTGCGCATCGTCCTGGAGGCCACGCGTCAGCCTCTTGGGGCGCTGCTGAATGGCGAGCTGGATCTCGCCTTGACCACCGACGTCCCGCCGCAGGCCCGTCTGGCACAGACCGCGCTCTTCGAGGACGAGCTCATGCTGGTGGTCCCCGAGGACCACGCGCTGGCGCGGCGGGAACATGTCACGGCGGAGGACCTGGTGAGGGAGCACCTGCTCACCTATGCCGCGCCTCGGGAGCAGCTCGATGTCTTCACGCGCGTGCTCTGGCCCGCGGGCATCGAGCCGCACCGGGTATCCCCCGTCCCCCTCACCGAGGCACTGATCGAGCTGGTGCGTGGCGGTATCGGCGTGACGGCGCTGCCTCAATGGATGCTGCCGGACCAGCGCCATGGACTGCAGACCGTCCGGCTCACCCCTCGGGGAATCAGACGCCGCTGGAGCGCCGTCACCCGCGCATCCCGCCAGCGCCCCGCTCCACTGGCCCACTTCATCCAGTTGCTCCGCGAGCGCTTCTCCCTCCACGGCAAAGCAAGGCCACGGGCTGCCTCACGGCGAGGAGTGCCGCCGCGCATGGGTGTGTGACTCGGCTTTCGGCCCCTCAGAGCGTTTGAGTCCTCTGAGAGGAAAGCCGAGAGTTGGTGCCCACAGTTCGTTCATGTCTCGTGGGCACCGAGATCACTACTACAGCGCGAGCCCGATGTTCTGCCTCACCATCACGACGTTATCGAGCTTCTCCCCAGACCCGCCGCCGCCGTCGCCCAGTTCGGGACTGTCCGTGATGCTGAGGGACGCGATCTTCGACCGGTCGAACAGGGTGCAGCAGGTCGATCCGCCGAACGCGAAGTGGCCAATCTCGTCACCCCGCTGCACCAGGTCACCCGCCTTGACCGTCGCCACGCACGAGGACACCTCCGTCAGCCCCACGAAGACCATGGCGACCTCTCCGATGGCCGGATTCTCGGACTCGATGAAGAGAACCGTCCGGGTGTTGACGTGGCTGAGGAAGGGGAACGACGACGCGTAGTCCTGCTGCGGTGCCGGCTGCGCGAAGAAGAAGCCGGGGACCGTCCGCACCTTCTCGATCCGGCCAGTCACCGGCGAGTGCCACCGGTGGTAGTTGAAGGGCATCAGCACGATCTGCACCGCCAACCCATCGATGAAGGGCCGCAGCAGGGGACTGTCCGCGGGCTCGTTGAGGAGGTCCGTGAGGTAGTACTGCTCGCCCTTGATGTCGAAGGTGGCCTCGCGCTGCACCTGCCTGGAGATCTTCCAGACCTGCCCGTCCACGGGGCTGATGATCGCCTTCCCCGAGGGGTCCGGCGCGAGGGGGCGGCTGGCGTCGAGGTCCTTGAACTTGCGGATGAAGAACTCGTTCCAGGACTTGAAGCCGCCATGCGGCGCGGAGGGGGAATAGACGTAATCGTCCAGGCTCAGGTACTCCCGGGCGTCCGCGCTGAGCCAGTTCCCGTACGAGTCGTTCATGTAGGCGAGGGAGGCGGGCGTCTCCAGCTTTACGAAAGGCGCGCCTCCAACTACTTGGCGATGGTCCTCTTGGCCTCCATCCGCCTCTGGCTCAAATTTGCGAACACGCCCTGGTCGGACGCACTCACGCCCCGAGCGGACGGAGTGGATGGGCAAAGGCGGGAGCGGCCCTCATCTACGAGGACCTGGGCGTGGCCACGGTACTTCCCGCGACCACGCCCTCCCAGACGCGTGTCTGCTTTCGCCCGGAGTTCCTCGGCCCTATCCCGTCCCTCAGTAGAAGGTGATGGTGAACTGCTCCCATTGCCCCACGGCGGCGCCGGCGGCATACACCGAGCCGTCGCCACCGTTATCGGCATACAGGTAGCGGGGGGTGAGGAGATCGTTCGTCGACAGGGCCACGGTGTCTCCGGTGCCGATGGTGAGCAGGCCCGTGCCGGCTATCTTCAAGATGCGGAAGGTTTCATAGTTGCCAGGCGCCGTGGGGGTGGCTGTCACCCCCGAGCCGCCACCGTTCACGGCCATGACATAGTTACCTGAGGCCGTCTGCAGGTGGATGAGGTCGCCGGTCTGCAGTTCGAACCCGTTGCGGTCCACCAGTTGGAACTTCTCCCAGGGACCAACGCCGGCACGATTAGCGTTCACCGCGCCGCCGCCGCCGCCCTCGGCCACCACGTAGTGGCCGCGCAAGGCACGCAGGGAGATGGTTCTCGAGTAGAGACGCGCCACGGTTGCCGCGTCCGTGATGCTCAGCGAATCGCGCTGCCCGATGGCCTGCCCCCCCAGTGGCTCGATGGTGGGTAGCCCATTCCTCGAGAACGCCGTCCTCGGGTAGTGCATGATGGAGCCGTAGTCATAGGCGAGGATGTCGTCACCGTCGGCGATCTGCTGGCTGAAGTTCTGCTCATAGCCCGCGGTGATGTTCTCGGGCCGGATGAGCACGTAGGTATTGCGGTCCTCGCGCGACTGCTCGTGCCACAGACCCAGGGCGTGTCCTATTTCATGGATGATGTTGCCCGTGCTGCACGCGGCCTCCAGCGACACCATCTGCCTGCCACCAATCCGTCCCACGTGGGCACTGCACCCGGTGCCCGTCTGGAAATTGACGTAGTTCGGGTACAGCGCCGCGTTGAGCACGGTGCGTTGCACGAAGCGCAGGTGCGTACGCTGTTGCCAGTGATTGATGGCGTCCGTGATTCGCGCCTGGTTTGGCACAGCCGCGTCGATGGTGTAGGGCACCTCGGAGTTGGGCCAGCGGAAGTTTGCTCCGGTGATGGCAACGCCCTGGGCATGGACCCCCGGGGCGTGGAGACCTCCCCGGGCATTCACCTCGCGCACGCGCGCCTCCATCTCCTCCACCGTGCCGAGAACCATGTCTCCCTCAAGGATGGCCAGGCCATCTACCTCGGCGTACTTCACTGGCACCAGCTTCCCTCTCGCGGCGTTCCAGGCGTAGCCCTCGCGAACCGGGGCGCCAGCAGGCACTCGGGCCATCTCCGGGTCCAAGGCGGGACGCGACTCCAATCCCTCACCGCAGGCGGTGAGCAGCAGGCTGGGGATGAACAGTGCAACCAGCGCGGACTTCAATGTGCTTCGAAGCATGGTGCCTCCTTTCCGGAAGGCATTCCGGGGAGCAGGAGACAACCACACCACTCTGGCATTTGTCGTTTGAAATCAAGGACCGTCATCAATTCGCGACATGCCCCGGAGACTCCGCCGCATGGAGGAGATGCACTGCGTCTGGACTCATGAGCGCCAAGGCGAACGGACACATGTGGATTCCCCGTACATCTTTTAACTCTAGACCTCGGGCTCCAGGCGTAACGGCAGTTCATGACAAGCCCAGGCGCAAGGGCTCCACCAGGAAGCGGGGGAGGCATTTCAGCGCCTTTGGGGCTCCGAGCATCCGGGTCGCCTCCGCGAACGGGCGGGGGGCGGGGGAAGTCCTCCTCGCTTGCCTATGCCGCGCCTGGATGACTGGCACTTCCGGTTGTGCTGGCGTCACCTCCACTCGAAGGTTTGACGCTTGGCCGCGCACCTGGGGCTCACCGGCACTGTTGGCGATGCGCTACCATTCCCATCTCTGCGCATCGATTCGCGGAGACGGGCACAGACATGACATGGACTTGGTGTCGATGGTCCTCCAGGGCTTGTTGGCTGGCAGCCCGAGAACGTTTGCCATCAAAGTGTTGCATGCCTGGCAATGGGTAGCACGGAATGGTGTCGTTCATTCCATGAGGAGGGGGGGCCATTCCGGGCTTCATCCTGCTCCTCGGAGGGAAACACTCGATGCGAAGTCATCCTGGTGTGCTGTGGTCATGGGGACTGGGCGTGGCGCTGGCCTTGTCGCTGGGGGCGTGTGCCGTGGAGTCCCTCGATGAGAAGGTAGGTCCTCCGGAGGATGGGGTGTCGCAAGCGGGTGACGAGGCGTTGACGCGTGAGCGGCCAGAAGCCTCCTTGACGTGGGACCCGTATGCGGACGCGGTGGTGTCGAGCACCACGGCGGCGGTGCTCAACGCGAGCGCGGCATTGGGCGCTCCGGACGGGCAGGCCGCGACCATGCTGAGCGTGCTCAACTCGGCGCTGGCCCTGGACCTGGGCCAGGGAGAGGAAGGCACCGGAGACCTGCGCGTCTACTATCAGGGACTCACGCTGGCACTCGTGGCCCAGGTGGACTTCCTGAAGGCGGATGGGACCTTCATCGGCTCCAGCACGTTGCACCTGAAGGAGCTGGGCCTGGGGACGCATATCGCGGTGGCGACGTACCCGGGGAACGTGCCCTATCGCTACGTGCGCCTGAGAGGCGCGGTGCTCGCGCTCTACCTGGTGGACGCGGTGGAAACGTCGCTACGAGTCTTCTGTGGAGATGGAGTGTTGGGCGGATTCGAAGTCTGTGACGACGGCAATCAGCTCTCGGGAGACGGCTGCAACAGCGTCTGCCAGGTGGAGCCGGGCTACACCTGCACGGGAGAACCGACAGTGTGTACCGACATCGACGAGTGCGCCGCCGGTGCCGACAACTGCAACGAAAACGCCACCTGCACCAACATCGGGGGCTCCTTCACCTGCGCCTGCAATGCGGGGTACGAGGGCGACGGCGTGAGCTGCACCAACATCGACGAGTGCGCCGCAAGCCCCTGCCTGAACGGTGGCACCTGCATCGACGGCGTGGGTAGCTACACTTGCAAGTGCGCGCCCACCTACGAGGGGACCAATTGCCAGGCTTGCTCCGGCACCCTCGCGGACTGCAACGGGAACTCGTCCGACGGCTGCGAGGTGAACCTCCAGAGCGACGCCGATAGTTGCGGCGCCTGCGGCATCGTGTGCTCGACGGGCCAGATCTGCTCGAACGCCACCTGCCAGACCGCCCCCACCGGCCAGGTCCCCGGCACGCCTGTCAGCGCCCCCGCGAACCACAACCCGCTGGCCCCGGCGGTCGCCGATGTGAATGGCGACGGCAAGCTCGACATCCTGGTGGCCAACGCCGAATCCGAGTCGACCCAGACTCCCTCTGGCTCGCTCTCCGTTTTCCTGGGGAATGGCGACGCCAGCGTCCAGTCGGAGGTCAACTACGGGAGCGCCTCGCTCTCCAGCAACGCGGTCGTGGCCGTGGACGTGGACGGCGACGGGTGGCTCGACGCCGTCACCGTCAACGGCCAGACCAACCTGCCCCTCATCAACGGAAACATCAGCGTCTACAAGAACCTGGGCTCGAGCGCGCCCGGGACCTTCGGCGCGCCGACGAGCTTCACCACTGGCACCCCGGGCTCCGTCCACCTCTGCACCGGGGACTTCAATCACGACGGGGTGGCTGACATCGCAACGACCAGCGTGACCCAGAGCCAGGTGAGCGTGCTCTTCGGCACCGGCGCGGGCAGCTTCGGCTCGCCCACGTTCATCGGCATCTCGAACACCGGCGGCGCGCAGTCGACCATCGCCTGCCGTGACCTGAACGGCGATGGGTTCTCCGACCTCGTGGTGACGAGCCCCGCCACCGCACGCCTGTCGGTCCTCATCAACCAGGGCGATGGCTCGTTCGCCGCTCCCGTCGCCTACAGCAACGCCGCAAGCGGCCAGACGGCGGGCATCGCCTTCGGTGACGCCGACGGCGACGGCACGCTCGACATCCTCTCGAACGGCGCGGCCGGCCGGTTTCTCTTCTTCTTCAAGGGGAACGGCAACGGCACCTTCGCGAGCGGCGTTCAGTCCGTCGCCGCGTCCACGACGGCCGCCAACTCGGCGCTGGGTGTCGTGGCCGATGACTTCAACGGCGATGGCAAGCTCGATGCCTATATCCTCGTGACCACGGCCTCGGGCGGCGTCCGCCCGATGACCGGCAATGGCACCGGAAGCTTCGCCTCGGGCACCGTCATCACGACCGGCGCCTCGCCTGGCCTCAACGCCATCGCCACCGCGGACATGGACGCGGATGGGTACGCCGATCTCATCCTGACCAACAGGGGCTCCGGCACCGTGACCGTGGTCCCCAACGGACTCTGAGTCGCACCCCTTTAAACATCTCGCTTGACGTAGTCGACGGCGCCGGCAGCGAGGACGCGTGACGTCGCGACCTGCCGGCGCACCTCGCTCCCTGGCGCGTAGCCTTTCTTCTTCGCTGGCTTCGGACCGCGAGGATGCTTGAGGAGCATCACGGGGACTACACGCCTTGCCATTTCCACCAGCGTCCGGGCCAGCCGCTTCGATGTCTGGCCTTCGTATGGGACCCAGACTTCCTCCGGAAGGGCGGCCTTCATTCCGCCGTAGTACTCGCGCAGTTCGGCCGCGATGTAGAAAGGGGAGATGGGTTTCTCCTCGCACACCGGATGGGCGGTCTGCACCGCCGCCTGCAAAAGGGCCAACACGTCGTAGGCCAGCTGCTGGAGCAGCGAGCGCTCATGGTCATGCGCGTCCTCCCAGGGAAGCACGTCGGCCACCAGGTCCAGGTCCGGGTCACATGGTTCAGCTCAACCCGCCCCCCAGTTGCCCAAAAAGTCGCCCATGGTGAGTCGCACGCCTTGGTTGCGCAAGATGCCGTAGGCGGTGGTCACGTGATAGAAGAAGTGGGGGATCGCGAATGCGATCAGAAACTGGCGGCCACTGGAGTGCATCGAGCCACGGCGGTGCTCGATAACAATCGCTCGTTCGAGGCCGGCTTCGAGGTCGCCTGGCGCGATCTCTCGGAGATAGGCGATCGTCGCATCGAGCCGCTGGTGCAGATCCGCAAAGCTCTTTGCATCGTTCGCGGCCGGCACCCGTGGCGCACCCAGCAACTGCGCGATCGCCAACCTGGCTCCCTCCGCGGCCCAGTGGACTTGAGCGGCGAGCGTGTACAGGTGCAGGTCAGCTGGCGCGCCACTCGCAAGGCCGTGCATGGGCCCTTCCGCAGCGAGTTGCGCGTCCAGCAACGCCGCCTCACCGCTGCCACTGGCAGCGGCATGGTCTTCGGCCTTCGTCAGCTGCGCTTTCAAGTTGGTCAATCCGCGGACGAACAGGCCCGCGGATAGATCATAGGCATTCAAAGACATGGCCCATCCTTCACAGCGTCAGGCGCCAGTGCCAACCGGCGCGTATTGATGAGTTGCGATACTTAACTGCACCTTGTCCCTCGCAGCCAGCGGAGCGTACGTCCAACCGGGCTCACAGGAGTCGTGGGCGCCCCCAGATTCACGGCTCGGATGAACCCGTCGGGGGTCGCGGGTTGAACCTGCATGAGCCGGCTGGAGCTGAGTGAGGAGCAGATGACCGAGCTTCAGAACGCGCTGCGCTCGGGGCTGGGCTACTACCGCGCTCGGCCCCAAGCAGTGCTCAGACTTCTCGGCTCACTCTGGAGCCCGCCCCAATCAGCCGAGGCGTGAATCAGGGCGCTTCGATGTCCGGCGGCACCTGGAGCGCCAGTTCCTGGCAGCTCGCGGGCACCAACCCCTTCTCCATGGCACTCTGGCGATACTGTCTTCGTAGCTTCAGGCTTCGACTTTCCGACTCCCCACCCTTCTGCTGCGGCTCATCAGGCGCCTGTTCGAGCGAGCAACCGTACACCTCACCTTCGACCCGGTGGGGCATGGAGGGCGAGTCGCCCGTCCGCGGCGAAGGTGGCGCGCACGCAGGCAGCGTCTCCTTCAGGCTCCACCGGGTGTACTGCCGCGACACCAATTCCAAGCGAGGCGGGATGTACTCGCTGCGGAACTGATACTCAAAGCGCGTCACGGTGCGCATCATGGGTACGTGACCGCATTTCTGACGGTGCTCGAAGCGCGTCACCATCCGCGTGCGCGGCACGGAGCGGGTCGTCTTCGAGGACGAGTCATACTGACTCTCGTAGTAGGTTTCCGAGACAGTGCGTGGCTCCGTGACGGACTGACATTGAAACTGGCTTTCGAAAACAGTCTTCGTGACAGGAACCATGTGATGCCGCATCTCGGTACGCCCCGGCGTACTTTGAAGCGTTCGGCCAATCTCAACTGAAGACTCCGGCACAATCTCCGTCCGGCACTCTACCGGCTCCCCATCCTGGTCACTCGCCAGCACGATGTGCACGTCGCTGACGTAGTGCCCCCCTGCGGCTTCCGCGCGCTTCATGAAGTCGAGCAGCAGCTGGGTACCATCCTGCCGGGCACCGAAGGCAACCGACAGCTTCCACGGCTTGAAGCCAGAGGCCGCGGCCTCCTCCCTCGTTGTCAGAGTCACTCCGTTCGCCTGGTACCCCTGAGGCTTATGCATGCACCCAACCGCAACGAGAAACACCCACGCATGGCTTGCAACCCGTCTCAAGAGACCACCCCCTCCTATCGACCGCTCGGACTTCATAGCAGAAGACTGTACTGACACGGAGTGGATGCAGCCCCACCCGCCTTCATGCCGTGGGGACCGTCCCGCCATCGATGACGAACTCCGGACTGAACCGCGCGTTCCATCGGCACTTCGGCCAGGCGCCCTCGGCCTTCCGCAGGGCCCAGTGCGCTTCCGTGAAGACGGATCGAGAGGCCTGCTCTCTCAGGACCGACCGCGGAGGCCGGCTTCCCACGCCCACTCGCCAGAGAGCAGTTGAGGAGCGTGAGGGCCATGAGGAATTGGCGTCTGTTCTTTTCGCTTCGGCACGGGGCCTTGCCTGCGTAGAGCGCCATCGAAACGCGTCCGCTGATCCACGGGACGGCTACATCTTCGGCTCCGTGCTCAATGTGCGGTGAATCCGCCATCGACCGGCAGGCAGACGCCGACCACGAAACTCGCGCCCGGACTGCACAGCCACAACACGGCGGCTGCAACCTCGTCAGCCCGACCGAGCCGTCCAATCGACTGCTCCTTCAAGATTCCCTCCATCGCGTCTGCCTGGCCCTTCAGCATGTCCCGCACCATCGGCGTGTCGATGGTACCGGGGCAGACCGCGTTGATGCGGATGCCGCGCGGCGCGTACTCAACGCCCGCACTCTTGGTCATGCCGAGCACGGCGTGCTTGGTGCCATGGTACGCCGCGCGCTGTGGGAGTCCGACCAGGCCGCCCAGCGACGAGTTGTTCACGACCGTGCCAGACCCCTGCTCACGCATGACGCGCAGCTCGTGCTTCATGCTCGCCCAAACACCGAACTGGTTGACCGCCATGACACGATGAAAATTCTCCGCCGGCTCCTCCGCGGCGTCACTCGGGGGGACCTGAATGCCAGCGTTGTTGAACGCCATGTCGAGCCGGCCATACTCCGTCACTGTCCGATCGACCGCGGCGGCGACCTGCGCCTCGTCGGTGACGTCGCAGGCCACACCGATGGCGATACCGCCTTCTTCGACGATTTTCGCGGCTTCCTTCGCAGCGAGCTCCCCATCGCGATCCGCCAGCACCACAGAGGCTCCGCTCTGTGCGAAGGCTCGCGCCGTGGCGAGGCCCATTCCCATCGCCGCGCCGGTCACCAGGGCCACCTGCCCCTTGAAGTCATACGTTGGATTCATGTCTCGTTCTCCAGATTGATGTTGGGATACAGACCGCGAGGCAGGCCCTCGCGAACCTGAGGCCGCACGGCTACCAGGCGTAGGCTTCGGGCGCCTGGCCGCACGGCCCCGGCCAGATTCCATCCAGCCTCGTCATCGTTTCGCTGCCTTCCGGACTCAACATGTGCCCAACGCCCTTGATGCAAAAGGGCCCAGTAATGGATGCCTTGGTAAGCTGAACTTGACAATCAAGGCCGCACGGGCCGAAGCAAGGTCATGGACGACATCCCGTTTACGCAGCTCCAGGCATTCCTGGCGGTCGCCCGTGCCAACAGCTTCATCGGCGCCGCTCGCGAGCTCAGCATCTCGCGCTCGGCCGTGAGTCAGTCCGTGCAGCAGCTCGAGGAGCGCCTGCGGGTGGTACTCGTTCAGCGCACGACGCGGAGCGTCTCTCTTACGGACGCTGGGCGCCGCCTCGTCGACCGTGTCGGCCCCGTTTTCGCCCAGACCGCCGCCGCGCTCGAGGAGGTCTCCGCGAAGCATGGTGAGGTCGTCGGGCGACTCCGGCTCTCAGTGCCGCATGCGGCGGTGTCGCTCATCCTTGAACCCGTGCTGCCAACGTTCCGCGAGAGATGCCCTCGTGTCGAGATCGAGCTCGTTCTCGACGAGCGCTTCGTGGACATCGTCGCAGGCGGTTACGACGCCGGCGTTCGCCTCAGCGAGAGCATTGAGCGTGACATGGTGCAAGTGCGACTCACAGAGCCTTTCCGCTTCGTCGTGGTCGGCTCACCCGGCTACCTGGCCAAGCACGGCCGTCCGCGGCGCCCCGAGGACCTGCTCGAGCATGAGTGCATCACGTTCCGGTCGCCGACAACTGGCGCGCTGTACGCGTGGGAACTGGAGCGGGGTCGCAAGTCCTGGCGCGTTCCGGTGCGCGGCGGCATTGCAACCAACGACGGACTCCTGTGCTCGACGCTTGCGAAGCGAGGGCTCGGCCTCGCGTACTCGCCGGAAGCATGGATCCGCGATGAATTGCGTCGGGGAGAACTCGAGGTCGTGCTCGAAGAATATGCCCCCATGGTGCCGGGGTACTTTCTCTACTACCCAAGCCGCAACCAGCAGTCGGTGCCCCTGCGCCGCTTCGTGGAAACCGCGAAGGAACTGCTGTTGGGGCGGTAACCGCCATGCGCTCAATACAAAGCACGCCGCCTCGACCGCGCCGCCGCGCGTCTGTTCCGTGGCTGCCCGTCAGTCGATCCGCGTCCAGGCCGCGCCGTCGTAGAGGAACAGGTCCTTCGGGCCGACGGCGCACAGGCCGCTCTCGCCAACGCTCAGGGACTGCAAGGTTCGTGGACGACCGCCACGCAGACGGCACGGTTGAGGCCGACGCAGGCGTCGACGAACGAGGCGTCTGAGGTCCAGTGCTCCGGCATGGTGCGGGCGTCAGTACAACGCTTTCGCACACGCCGAAGCGCTCAGGACTGGGCCCGGCTCAGCTCGTGCTCCACGGCCTCGTAGAGGGCGCGGATGTTGGCGCCGCCGAAGCCGCGTGCGTCCTTGCGCTCCACGGCCTCGAAGAAGAGCGTCTGCCTCGGGTGCACCGAGCGCGTGAAGGACTGCAACAGCAGGCCCCACGCGTCCCGGTCCACCAGGATGCCCATCTCACGCAGCGGGCCCAGGTCCAGCGGAATGGGGCCGAGCCGCCCCTCGAGCCGGTCGTAGTAGGCCGCCGGGATGTCCAGGAACTCGATGCCCTGCGTCCGGAGCTGCCGCGCGCTGGCGACGATGTCCGGGGAGAGCATGGCCAGGTGCTGCACGCCCGGTCCGCCGTGGCGCGCGAGGAACTCGCCAATCTGCCCCGGGTTCTCGTGGGAGATGGGCTCCTGCATGGGGAAGCAGATGCGCCCGGAGGGGCTCTGCACCACCTTGGAGTTCATCCCGCTGCCGTGGGTCTTGACGTTCTCCTCGTGCGACTGCCGGAAGCCGAAGGCCTCCGTGTAGAAGCGCACCATGGCGTCCAGCGTGCCCGGGGTCAGGCAGATGGCCACGTGGTCCAGGCCGGAGAACAGCTCCTTCGCCGGAGCATGAGGCGCGTCCACCGCGCGCAGGCCCGGGGGCAGGAAGCCCTCCCAGGGCCCCTCGCGCTCGATGAGCGAGTGCACCACGTCGCCCATGGCCTGCACGGTGGCCTTCAGCACGCGGCGACCGTGGCCGTCCTGGAGGATGGCGGGCTCGCGCACCGGATGGGCGCCGCGCTCGATGACGTGCGCGTAGGTGGCCACCAGGTCCGGGGTGCGCAGCGCGATGTCCCGCACGCCGTCACCGTGACGCTGGACGTACTCGGACGTGGGCGACTCGGGGGTGAGCCCCTGCGTCAGCAGCACCCGGCAGCGGCCCTGCTGCATCAGCACGCAGCGCTGCGCCTCGAGCCCCGTCTCCGGACCGCCTTCCGCGACGCGACGGAAGTTCAGCGCGTCGGTGAAGAAGCGGGTCGACTGGAGGAGATCTCCAACGCACAACTCGATGTACTCAATCTCATCGACGGCCACGTTCTTCATTTCGATCCTGGAACCTGCTCGCCCCGATCCAGGCAGCGAGAGGCGCTGATGCCTCATGTGAACAAAAACGCTGCGCCTGTATCTGTTTGGGCTATTTTTCCAGCACTGTCAAGCATACCTGGATTCACAAGAAGTGCAGGGATGTGTCGCGTCGGGTCAGGCTTTGAAACGCGCGGGATTTCCTCCGCGTTTCAGCGCCTCGGACAGCCACCGGCCATAGACGGTCTGGACGGTCCGCGCGTCGGGCCAGAACCCGCGAGCGGCGTATTTGAACAGGCGGCCCGCGGTGCGGCGGCCACTGCGCATGTAGACCACGCGGAGGCGATGCCGGACGAAGTCGGACCACGAGTGGGGACCCGCGCGCAGGTAGCGTCCGTCCAGGGTGAACTGGCAGATGCTGAGGTCCGTCTGCTCGATGAGCGTGTCCGGCCTGGCCGCGTCCGGGAAGAGCGACGGGATGTACATGAACTGGATGACATGCCTCTCCGGTGAGGTGAGGCGCATGCAGTACATGTCGCTGCCATCCGGCATCCTCCGCAACAGGAGCCCTGGCAGGTCCGGCACGGACGCGTTCCTCGGGGGCGCGGGCACGGGGGATGGCTTGCGGCGCAGCATCCGCGGCACCGGGATGCCCGGCCAGGGATTCACGTACTGCACCCGGGTGATGGAGTAGCCCGACTCCAGCATGCGGTTCAGGGTGCGTTCCATGGCCGGGAACGAGCCGGAGAAGAGGTCGTAGTCCCCGTCGTCCACCGACGTGCTCATCTCCCCGCCGAGCCACCGCGTGACACGTCCGCCCATCATCCAGGTCTGCTCATCCAGCAGGTGGCTGTGGGGCAGCACCGGGAGCTTCAGGACGCGGCGCACGTCCTCGATGAGCGGAGGGGTCTTCACCACCGCCGCGTCCGGGTCGCGCAGGTCGCTCACGCCGAGCAACTCGCAAAGGCTCTGCACCTCCGACTGCGTGAAGTCACGGACCATGGACTGCTCCTGTGGGACGCTGGGGCTGGGACGCGCGGGCTCGCGCCAGGAGCCGTGCGGCCCCTAGGATGCCGGCCGCTGCGCGGGCAAAGGATGGGGAATTCACGTGATGGATGAAGAGCTGCCGCTGGTGGGCTTCACGGAGGACATGAACCTCAACGCCGTCTTCTTCGGCTTCCTGGGGTTGTTCCAGATGGTGTTCCCGGGCCGCCTCCAGGCCTGCTACCTGCTGGGGAGCCACGCGACGAGCGAAGCCGTGGGCGAGAGCGATATCGACCTGACGCTCGTCTTCAAGGGCCGGTTCCAGCCGGGAGAGCGGCGGCGCTACGAGCACTTCCGCCGGCACGTGAGCCCGCTGAGCCCGCTGTCGCTGGACGCGAACGCGGTGGAGGAGGAGCAGCTGCTGGAGGAGGGCGCCGTCAACCTCAAGAAGACGTCGCTGCTGCTCATGGGCGAGGACCTCCGGGAGCGCATCCCGCTGATGCCGCTGGACGCGTGGATCCGCTACTGCATGCACCGGCCCTACGTCTTCATGGAGCGCGCCCGGGCCCGCGCCGAGGGCGAGCCCCTGCGCTTCCCGCTCATCTACCCGGACCCGCGCGGCGAGCTCTACGGCTACGACCACCGCGAGGTGCTGGATGCCCAGGGCCGGTCGCACCGGGGCTTCAAGGAGCTGGTCACCCTGGCCTGCCGGCTGGCGACGGCCGAGGTGGCGGTGAAGGCGGGCGGGTACACGTATTCCAAGCGCGAGGCCATCGAGGCGCACCGCGAGCTCGTCAACGACGCGTGGACGCCCCTGTACGAGCAGATCTACGCGGCCCGCAAGCGCTGGGGCTACCGGGTGCCGGAGGCCGCCGAGGACGTGGCGCACCTGCGGTCGCTCTGCGCGGGCATGTTGGAGGCGGAGAATCATTTCCTGGGGCTCTACAAGGGCTTCCTGCTGGAGGAACTGCGGCGTGGAGCGGTGAAGGACCGGGTGCTGGCGGCCCAGCGGCTGGGGGAGATCGCCTACCCGGGTGATGAAGTGCCCGCGGCGCTGCGGGCCCTCGCGCAGGCCCCGGAAGAGGAGCTGCGCGAGGCGGCGACGGAGTCGCTTCGTCGCCTGGGCCCGTCCGGCACCTGAGCGGACCCACCGGCGGCCTGGAACCGGGCCGCCGGCACTGGGGCCGGGACTACCCGACCCGCTGGAACGAGTCCCCGGATCGGGCCCGCTCCAGCAAGGCCGTGAGGCGCTCGGCCAACGCCTCCACGTGCGGCATGGCGATGAGGGTGAAGTGGTCGCCCGGCACTTCGAGCACCTCCACCCCGCCCCGCACCACCCTGCCCCAGCCCAGGTCCGCCTCCAGGTCCGGAGGCGCCTCGGCGGCCCGCAGCAGCACCAGCGAGCCTCCATAGGACCCGGGCACGAAGGCCCGAGCGGCCCGCCGGTTTCGCGCGAACACGCGCCACAGCCCGCGCAGCTCCTCGCACGCCTCCTCCTCGATGCCCGGCATGACGGGGGCCGGCCCCTCCAGCAGGGAGCGCAGCTCCACCGCGTCCACCTGCTGGAGCACCTCGGCCGCGCGCGGGTGCACGCCCGACAGCTTCGACAGGTGGTCCGCGAACTCGAGCACGCCCTGCCACTCCTCCTCGGCCGGGCCCTCGTCCTGGCTGCTCGCGTCGATGACGACCAGCATCCCCACCTGCTCGCCCAGGGCCTCGAGCTGCCGCGCCATCTCGTACGCGACGCGTCCGCCCAGTGACCAGCCGCCCAGCAGGTACGGCCCTTCCGGCTGCACCTCGCGCACGGACTCCAGGTAGCGGGTGGCCATCTCCTCCACCGTCTCGCCGCCTCCGCTCGCCGGCACCTGCAACCCGTAGAAGGGCTGCTCCGGCGGCAGGCGCCGCGCCAGCTCCAGGTAGCCGAGCACGCTGCCACCCACCGGGTGCACGCAGAAGAAGGGACGGGACTCACCGCCCTTGCGCAGCGTCACCAGCGGCGAGTCCGACGACGTGCCCGCCTCGATGCGCGCCGCCAGTCCTTCCAGCGTCGGCGCCTCGAAGAGGTCGATGACCGCGAGCTGGACGTCGAACAGCGCCCGCACGCGCGCCACCACCTGCGTGGCCAGCAGCGAGTGGCCTCCCAGGTCGAAGAAGTCATCGTGCACGCCCACGCGCGGCACGTTGAGCAGCTCCCGCCAGAGCACCGCCAGCCGTTCCTCCGTCTGCGTGCGCGGGGCGGTATAGGACGTCTCCGTCCGCACGCGCGACGGCGCCGGGAGCGCCTTGCGGTCCACCTTGCCGTTGGACGTCAGCGGCAGCGCTTCCAGCACCACGAAGGCCGACGGCACCATGTAGTCCGGCAGCCGGGCCGCCAGGTGGTCGCGCAGCCCCGCTTCCTCCAGGGTGACGCCCGGCTTCGCCACCGCGTACGCCACCAGCTGCTTTCCGCCGGCCTCGTCGCGCGCCACCACCACGCACTCGCCCACGCCGGCATGTTGCGCCAGCACCGCCTCCACCTCGCCCAGCTCCACGCGGTAGCCGCGAATCTTGAGCTGGTGGTCCACGCGGCCGAGGAACTCGATGCGGCCATCCTCCAGCCACCGCACCCGGTCCCCGGTGCGGTACAGCCTGGCACCGGCCACGCCGCTGAAGCCGTCCGGCAGGAAGCGCTCCGCCGTCAGGTCCGGCCGGCCCAGGTAGCCGCGGCCCACGCTCTCGCCGCCGACGAACAGCTCGCCCGGCACGCCCGGGGGCACCGGCTGGCCATACCCGTCCAGCACGTACACCCGCACGTTGCCCAGGGGCTTGCCCAGCGGCACCGTCTGCGCCCCGGGCACGCGCACGCCGCGCTCCACCTTCTGCGCGAGCACGCCCACCGTCGTCTCCGTGGGGCCGTAGTGGTTGAACACCTCGCACTCCGGCGCGAGCGCGTGCACCCGCTCCACCAGGGCCCACTCCGACTTGTCGCCGCCCAGCACCAGCCGCTTGCGAGGCAGCAGCGCCTGGGCGGCCTCGTCCGCCAGCAGCGCCTCCAGGTGCGTCGGGACGATCTTCAAGCCCTCCACCTGGTGCTCGCGCCCGTACGCCGTCATCAGCGCCGAGTCAGAGACGGTCCGCCGGTCCACCAGGTGCACCGCCCCGCCCGCGCAGAGCGTGGGGAAGAGCGCGGTGTGCCCCAGGTCCGCCGCCAGCGTGGACACCGACGCGAAGCTCATCTCCCGCGGCAGGTCCAGCCTCCGGCTCACGCCCGCCACGTAGCAGGCGAGCTGGCCGTGCTCGATGCACACGCCCTTGGGCTGCCCCGTGCTTCCCGACGTGTAGATGACGTAGGCCACGTTGCCCGGCACCGCGCCGCTGTCCGGCGCCTCCTCCGGCTGGGACTCCAGCAGCCCGTCCCCGGCGTCCAGGCTGACCAGGAACTCACCCTGCGACGGCAGCTCGTTGGCCAGCGCCTCCTCGGTGACGATGACCTGCACCCGCGCGTCGTTGAGGACGTGCCGCACGCGCTCGCTCATGTGCGCGTGCGCCGGGTCCAGGGCCACGTAGGCGCCGCCGGCCTTGAGGATGCCCAGCAGGCCCACCAGCGCGTGCGCCCGCCGCTCCACGAACAGGCCCACCCGCGTCTCCGGCCCCACGCCCAGCGCCTTCAGCCAGTGCGCCAACTGGTTGGCCTTGCGCTCCAGTTCCGCGTAGGTGAGCCGCTCGTCGCCAGCCACCACCGCCAGCGCGTCCGGCACGCGCGCCGCCTGCTCGGAGATGAGCTCGTGGATGCACCGCCGCGCGTACGGCGCCGCGGTGTCGTTCCAATCCACCAGCACGCGCTTGCGCTCCTCCTCGGACAGAAGGGGGAGCTGGGACAGCCGCAGGGCGCCGCCCTTCTGGGCCACCACGCCCTCCAGCAGCCGCTGGAAGCGCCGCGCCAGGAGCGCGATGGTGGGCTCGTCGAAGAGGTCCATGCTGTACATCCAGGTGATGACCAGCCCGTCGGGCCGGGGGTTCACCAGCACCGTCAGGTCCAGCTTCGCGGTGGCCGGGTCGCCACCCTCCGCGCTCACCTTGAGCCCGGGCAGCTCCAGCGCCGACACGGGCATGTTCTGGAGCACGAACTTCACCTGGAACAGCGGCGCGTGCGCCGTGGTGCGGTCCGGGTTGATGGCGCGCACCACCTCCTCGAAGGGAAGGTCCTGGTGCGCGTACGCGTCCATCGACACCTGCTTCGCCTGCGCCAGCAGTTCAGTGAAGGTCGGGTCGCCCTCCATCCGCAGGCGCAGCACGAGCTGGTTGATGAAGAAGCCGATGAGCGACTCCGTCTCCGCGTGGTTGCGGTTGGCCACGTCCGTGCCCACCACCAGGTCGGTCTGCCCGCTGTAGCGGTGCAGCAGGGACTGGAAGCCCGCCATCAGGACCATGAAGAGGGTGGCGCCCTCGCGCTGGCCCAGCGCCTCCAGGTTGCCGGCGAGGCGCGCGTCCATCATCGACACGTGCGTCCCGCCCCGGTAGCTGCGCGCCGCGGGCCGCGGACGGTCCGCCGGAAGCTCCAGCGAGGAGGGCGCGCCCTCCAGCTGCTTCCGCCAGTAGCCGAGCTGCGTCTCCAGGGTTTCTTCCCGCAGCCACTGCCGCTGCCACGCCGCGTAGTCCGCGTACTGCAGCGTCAGCTCCGGCAGGGGTGAGGGCTGGCCGTCGCGGTAGGCCCCGTAGAGCGACACCACCTCGCGCACCAGCACGCCCATGGACCAGCCGTCCGAGACGATGTGGTGCATCGTCAGGAGCAGCAGGTGCGACTGCTCGCTCAGCCACAGCAGCGTGGCGCGCACCAGCGGGCCGCGCGCCAGGTCGAACGGCCGGCGCGCCTCCTCCTCCTGGAGCCGCTGCGCC
Organism: Corallococcus exiguus; assembly: GCF_009909105.1. NCBI lineage: Bacteria > Pseudomonadati > Myxococcota > Myxococcia > Myxococcales > Myxococcaceae > Corallococcus > Corallococcus exiguus. Next base: position 4,001 of record NZ_JAAAPK010000004.1, on the reverse strand, counting down.
TGCGCGTCGCGCTGCGCTTCCGGAAGCTCGCGCAGGTCCATCCGGGACAGCGGCGGCATCGCCTGGGGCCACACCACCTGGGCCGGACCGTCCTCGCCGTCGTGGAACGTGGTGCGCAGGGATTCATGGCGGCGCACCACCTCCTGGAAGGCGCGATCCAGCGCGTCGGCGTTCAGCGCGCCCTCGACCCGGACCGCGATGGGGATGTTGTAGAAGGGCATCCCCGGCTCCAGCTGATCCAGGAACCAGAGCCGCTGCTGCGCGAAGGACATGGGCATGCGCTCCCGCCGCGGCATGGGCCGCAGGGGGAAGGCGTCGGCCCCGCTCGCGTGTCCGGCGAGGGCGTCCACGCGCGCGGCCTGCTCGGCCAGGGTGCGGGCCTCGAAGACGACGCGCAGGGGCAGCTCCACCTGGAAGCCGTTGCGGATGCGCGACAGCAGCTGGGTGGCCACCAGCGAGTGTCCGCCCAGGTCGAAGAAGCTGTCGTGCACGCTGACGCGCTCCACGCCGAGCAGCTCGCTCCAGATGGCGGCGAGCCGCCGCTCCGTGTCGGTGGACGGCCCGACGAAGTCCTCCTCGGCGCGCAGCGTCTCCGGCACCGGCAGCGCCTGCTTGTCCACCTTGCCGCTGGAGCTCAGCGGCAGCGTGGGCAGCGCGACGAACGCGGAGGGGACCATGTACTCGGGCAGCCGCGCCTGGAGGAAGCTCCGCAGCTCGGCCGCGGTGAGCGAGTCCTCCCCGACGTGGTAGGCCACCATCCGCATCAGGCCCGGCGAGTCCTCGCGCACCAGCACCACTGCTTCGCGCACCCCGGGGTGCGCGAGCAGCACGGCCTCCACTTCGCCCAGCTCCACGCGGTAGCCGCGCAACTTCACCTGGTTGTCGAGCCGTCCCAGGAACTCGATGGAGCCCTCGGGCAGCCAGCGCACCAGGTCACCGGTGCGGTACAGCCGGGCGCCGGGGGCACCGCGGAACGGATCCGGCACGAAGCGGTCCGCGGTCAGCTCGGGACGGCCCAGGTAGCCGCGGCCCACGCCCGCGCCGCCGATGTACAGCTCGCCGGGCAGCCCCGTGGGGACGGGCTCCAGGTGCGCATCCAGCACGTACACCTGGGCGTTGGTGATGGGCTCGCCGATGGTGGGCCGGGCCGCGTCCACGTCCGCGCTGAAGGTGGCGCAGATGGTGGTCTCCGTGGGGCCGTAGGCGTTGAGGAACCGCCGGCCGGGCTTCCAGCGCGCCACCACTTCCGGCGTGCAGGCCTCGCCCGCCGCGACCACCACCTTCAGGGCCGGCAGCTCGTCGGGCGACAACTGGGCCAGCACCGACGGGGTGAGCGTCACGGTGGTGATGGCCTGCTCGGCGAGCAGCGTCTTCAGGGACGTGCCGGGCATCAGGTCATCCCGGCGCGCCAGCGACAGCCGGGCGCCGGACACCAGCGTCGGGAAGATCTCCCAGACGGACGCGTCGAAGCCGGAGGAGAAGAACTGCAGCACCCGCTTCCCGGGGCCCAGCTCCAGGGCCTCGATGCAGGCCAGGGTGGTGTTGGTCAGCCCGCGGTGCTCCAACAGCACGCCCTTGGGGGTGCCCGTGGAGCCGGAGGTGAAGATGACATAGGCGAGATGGCTGTCCTTGGCGCCTCCCTCCAGGTCATGGTCCGGGTAGCGCTCCACGCGATCCCAATCCAGGTCCAGGCACAGGGTGTGGGCGGCACGGTGGCTGAGCTGATCCGCCAGCGACTCCTGCGTCAGCAGCAGCGGCGTGCGGGCCTCGTCGGCGATGAGCTCGAGCCGGTCCTCGGGCAGGGCGGGATCCAGCGGGACGTAGGCGGCGCCGGACTTGAGGATGCCGAGCACGCCCACCAGCAGCTCCAGCGAGCGGTCGACGTAGAGGCCCACGAGGACGTCGGGCAGCACGCCGCGCGCGCGCAGGTAGTGCGCGAGCTGGTTCGCGCGGCCGTTGAGCTCCGCGTAGGTGAGTTCCTGGCCGTCGAAGGTGACGGCGATGGCGTCCGGGGTGCGGCGCACCTGGGCCTCGAAGAGGCGGTGGACGGGCTCGGCCGCGACGGGACGGGCGGTGTCGTTCCACGCGCGCAGCAGCTGATGCCGCTCGGCCGGAGCGAGCATCGGCAGCGTGGCCAGGGGCCGCGTGGGCGACTCCACCAGCGCCTCGACGAGCGCCCGCAGGTGGCTGCTCATGCGAGCGATGGTGGCCGGTTCGAACAGGTCGGTGGCGTAAGAGAGGGCGCCGGAGAAGCCGTCGGGCGAGTCGACGAGCGACAGCGTCAGGTCGAACTGGGTGGTGGAGTCCTCCAGCGCCAGCGGCCGCAGGGTGAGGCCTGGCAGGACGTGGGCCAGGGACTCCTCGGGGTTGAGGACGAACCACGCCTGGAACAGCGGATTGCGGCTGAGGTCGCGCTCGGGACGCAGCTCGTCCACGAGCCGCTCGAAGGGCACGTCCTGGTGGGCGTGGGCGCCGAGCGTCACCTCGCGCACGCGGGCGAGCAGCTCCTGGAACGTGAGCGGGCCCGGCATGCGGGTGCGCAGCACCAGGGTGTTGATGAAGAAGCCGATGACGCCCTCCAGCTCCAGCTGGCCACGGCCGGCGCCGGGCGAGCCCACGCTGATGTCGTCCTGGCCCGAGTAGCGGTACAGCAGGGCCTGGAAGGCGGCGAGCATCACCATGAAGGGCGTGGCGCCCTCGCGCTGACCGAGTGCCTTGAGCCGTTCCACCAGCTCACGCGGCAGCGACACCGGGTGGCTGGCGCCACGAGAGGACTGCGCGGCCGGACGGGGCTTGTCCGTGGGCAGCTCCAGGGCGGGCGGAGCGCCGTCGAGCTGGGCCCTCCACCACGCGAGCTGCGACTCCAGGGCCTCGCCCTGGAGCCACGCGCGCTGCCACACCGCGTAGTCGGCGTACTGCATGGACAGCGGAGGCAGCGGGGCCTCGTGGCCCCGGCGATGGGCGTCGTACAGCGCGGTGAGGTCGCGGACGAGGACCTGCGTGGACCAGCCGTCGAAGACGATGTGGTGCACGGTGAGCACCAGCACGTGGGTGTGCTCACCCAGCCGCAGCAGGAGGGTGCGCAGCAGCGGGCTCCGGCCCAGGTCGAAGGGCCGCTGGGCCTCCTGCGTGGCCTGACGCAGGGCCTCGGCCTCGCGCTCGGCGTCGGGGATGGAGCGCAGGTCGACGAGCTCCAGGACCGGCTCCACCTCCGAGGCGATGACCTGCCAGACCTGTCCGGACTCTCCCCGGAAGGAGGTGCGCAGGGACTCGTGGCGCTGCTGCAGCGCGTGGAGCGCGTGCCGCAGGGCGGCCACGTCGAGCGCCCCTTCCAGCTGGAAGACGGCCGGGATGTTGTAGCGCGAGCCGCCCGGAGCGAGCTGCTCCAGGAACCACAGCCGCTGCTGGGCGAAGGACAGGGGCAGCGGGCCCGAGCGATCCGCGCGGACCAGCGGTGGCGCCTGCGTCGTCGGAGCCATCGCGCTGCGCTGGAGGAGCGAGGCCAGCTCCGCCACCGTGGGCGCATCGAAGAGGGCCTTGAGGGGCAACTCCACCTTCAGCGCCTCGCGGATGCGAGAGATGGCACGGGTGGCGAGGAGTGAGTGCCCGCCCAGCTCGAAGAAGCTGTCGTGCACGCCCACGCGCTCCGCGCCCAGCACCTGCGTCCACACGTCCGCCAGCGACTTCTCCGCGTCCGTGCGTGGCGCCACGTACTCGCGCGCCCGTTCCAGCAGCGCGCCGTCCGGCTCCGGCAGGGCCTTGCGATCCACCTTGCCGTTCGACGTCAGCGGCAGCGCCTCCAGCGTCACGAACGCCGAGGGCACCATGTACTCGGGCAGTCGGGAACCGAGCGCCTGGCGCAGGGGGCTCACGTCGAGGGGCTCGGGACCATGACCGACGACGTAGGCGACGAGGCGCTTGTCACCCGCGCCCTGGCCCTTGGCCACCACCACTGCTTCCTTCACCGCCGGGTGCGCTCGCAGCGCTCCCTCCACTTCGCT